>JBALTG010000101.1:0-16760 GCA_036964625.1 Motiliproteus sp. | reverse complement strand
CCGCAGCAGATCAGTGCTAAGTCCGACAGTCTCCTAGACACAGTGTCTTCAATCTAGAGTCTTCTGTCAGCCGGGCTGATGGCAGTATGAAACGGGGCATATGTTTCAATAAATGCACAATGTTGAAAGCTAAGCGTCTTATTACGGAAACATATCGTTTGATAAAGTTATCACGGGGATGAGCAATGACGAGCGCTGAAAGGTGGGTGGACGGGGGAGCGGTGACAATAAAAAAGGTGTTCACTGCGGACTGTCCGGAGCGGAAGTACGTAGAGAACACCAAAACACAACCGGATGGCCCTAAGGCCCACACTGCACTCATCAGGACCGGCACGCCCTACGCCCTGATGTTGTGAGACAGGCGAGTGCCTGTTGACGGACTATGGCGCAACTCTTATGTTGAAATAAATAAAAACTAAAACATCTTCATTTTACAAATCAGGAAACATAAATATGAAACGCATGAGCCTCTCCGGTCAGGTCTGCGACCTGGATCTCAAACTACTGCGTGTGTTCAAGACCGTGGTGGAGTGTGGCGGATTTTCCGCCGCCGAGGTGGAGCTGAACATCGGCCGCTCGGCGATCAGTCGCCTGATGTCCGATCTGGAGACCCGGCTGGATATGCACCTGTGCCTGCGCGGCCGTTCCGGCTTTCAGCTCACCGACCACGGCCAGCTGGTCTTTGACTCCACCCAGGAGCTACTGGTGGACCTGGAGAAATTCCGCGCCAATATCAACGCCGCCCACAGCCGCCTGGTGGGCGAGCTGACTCTGGGCCTGACCGACAACATGGTCACCGACCCCAACTCGCCGATCATCGAGGTGCTGGGTCTGTTCCACCAAGAGGAGCCGGAGGTTAAGATCAGCCTTCGGGTCGCCGCCCCCAACGAAGTCGAACGTGCCGTGATCGAAGGCCGGGCCAATCTCGGCATCATCCCCTACCACCACCAGCTACCCGGGTTGGAGTACCACGATCTACACCAGGAAACCTCGCACTTGTATTGTGGCGCTCGACATCGCTTGTTTGACCTCCCCGACCGGGATATTGATCTGCCGCGGATGCGCGACTATGACTTTATCGCGCCCGGCTATGCCCACACCATGCGACTCAAAGAGCAGTTCCCTGATCTCAAGGCCACGGCCACTTCGTATCAGGTGGAGGGGATCGCCACGCTGATTCTCAGCGGCCAATACATCGGTTTCCTGCCCAGGCATTACGCCGCCCAATGGGTCGACAAGCAGCAGATGCGCGCCCTGATGACCGATACCCTGCACTACCAGGTGCCGTTCAAGGTGATTACTCGCCGGGATGCACAACCCAACCTGCTGCGCTCGGCGTTTCTGCATGCACTGTGCGCGCCAGCCGCGCCGGTTTAATGTTTCCGAATAAGGAAACCCCAGTCGTCCTGATTGGGGTTTAAGAAACATTCACCGCTTCCTATAGTTCGGTCAAAGAATCATCAACAGACACAGGGTGCTATCCATGACCGAACAACAAGCGATGACCGGACAACAAAAACGTTTTAGCCCGCTCCCCTCCGAGACGGTGCCCCGTTACGCAGGCATCGCCACCTTTATGCGTCTACCGCATTACGCTCTGGAAGATGCGGCTGGCGCCGATATTGGCCTGTTCGGCATCCCCTGGGACGGTGGCACTACCAACCGCGCAGGTGCCCGACATGGGCCGCGTCAGATCCGTGATTCCTCGGCGATGATGCGTAAAGTGCACCCGGTGTTGAACCTGAGTCCGTTCGAGCTGGCCAACTGTGCTGACCTCGGCGATGCACCGGTCAATCCGCTGCAGATTGAAGAAACCCTGGCGTTGGTGGAAGGCTTTGTGGGAGGACTGGTCGATCGCGGCATTATGCCGCTGGCCGCCGGTGGTGATCACCTGGTTAGCCTGCCGGTGCTGCGAGCCCTGGCGAAGAAGCACGGACCGCTGGGCATGGTCCATTTCGATGCCCATACCGATACCTGGGACCGCTATTTTGGCGATTGTAAATATACCCACGGCACCCCTTTCCGACGAGCCATCGAGGAGGGAATCCTGGACCCCAAGCGAGTGGTGCAGATCGGTATCCGCGGCGGTCTGTATAGTGACGCGGATGACGCCTGGGGACTGGCGCAGGGTATCCGGGTGATACGCATGGAAGAGTTCTCCGCACTGGGAGTCGAACAGGTGATTAACGTTGCCCGAGAAGTGGTGGGCGACCTGCCCACCTATATCAGTTTCGATGTGGATTGCCTCGATCCGGTGTTTGCGCCCGGCACCGGTACTCCCGAGATCGGCGGCCTGACTTCTGTGGAAGCCCAGCGGGCCGTACGCGGGCTGCGCGGTCTTAATCTAATAGGCGCAGATCTGGTGGAGGTTTCCCCGCCCTTCGACCCCAGCGGTGCCACCGCGCTGGTCGGTGCCACCCTGATGTGGGAAATGCTCTGTCTGATGAGCGAAAAAGTGGCCGAGCGTAAGTGCTAACCGGTACTGATGGTGGTGAACGCGTACTGTAGCCCCGGCGTCTCGGCACGATAAAGCAAGCATCAAGCCCATGCTGCATCGGCATGAGGCGCAATTCCAACAACGGTGGTCTTTAACGAACGTAAACGAACTTTATTTTTTGCAGGCACGAACTATAACTCTGAGCGGTGCCTGTATCTCGATGCGAACCACCATCTGTAGCTAAGATCAGTCAAGCGTAAAACCCCAATATAGATTGGAACCAACTCCAAGAAACTATCTCTTTACTATGCCTGCTATGGCATAGATTGAATCATCAAGGGGGGATACCGCTATGAGTATTGAGACGTTAATGAGGTCATTTTTGAAGGTTACTGAGGAATCTGTAGCAGTCCTCAAAGAGGCATACCAAAGCCTATTCGACCAGGGTGAGATTCCAGATACGAGTAATGCGCTTTATTAACGCGCTGATGCAATAACGGAAGCAGTCGGCAAGGTGAGCCGGGTTGAGGAGAGGGTCTATTTAACCCTGAAAATGGCCGTCTCTGTCCTAAGTTCCGTCTATGCAAGGATCTGTCAGCCCGGATTGACTCACCTGATCAACCCGGATGATGACTTTGTTATTTGATTGGCATTATTGGCGTAATTATCTGCGACTGATGAAACCGTTGCCAACTCGTCTCTATCACCTCAATCTCCTGGCGTATCCAGTTCTCAAACTGACGTATCTTAGGCCGCTGAAAATATGCTTCAGGTGCCACCAGGTAGTAATCAAAGGCAGACTTGAGATAGATCGGAACCGGGCAGATCAGCTGTCCGCGCTGAAGCAGTTCATACGCCAGACTAAAACGTAGCATCGCAAAGCCTTGTCCGCTGAGTAGTGCCTCGACCAGCATGGTGGCATCGGAGACATACAGACGGGTTGAATCGAGCGGTAGCGATAGCCCCATCGCCTGTTCAAACTGCGACCAGACCCCCTCCATATCAGGCGCATCGTCGGCCAGCAGCGGTAATTTAACTAACTGTTCAGCGATCGGGGCTTCGCTGTCGATCAGCGATGGGTGGCAAACCGGCAGCAGGTACTCGTGCTGCAGTAACCGCGCGCTCAGCCCCGGATACTTGCCCCGACCAAAGCGCACCGCCAAATCCAGATCAGTCGCCTCAAACGAGGCCAGCGCCAGATTGGGCGTCAGGTGGATCGTTACGTCCGGATACTGGGCCTGAAAAGCGCCGAGTCGCGGCACCAGCCAGCGGCCGGCAAATGAGGGCAGCACACTCAACGTCAACCGGTTGGGCTGAGGATCTTGCCCCAGCCCGGCGACCCCCTGTTCCAACGTGGCAAACGCCTGACTCACGAATGGCAGTAACTGCTGCCCTGCTGGGGTCAGTTCCACCTCCCGCGTCAAGCGTCGGAACAGGCTCAGTCCAAGATGCTGCTCCAGGGTTTTAATCTGCTGGCTGATCGCCGCTTGGGTGACATGCAACCGCTCGGCAGCCAGTTTAAAACTCAGCGCTTCGGCGGCATGCCGAAATGCCAGCAGCGCCTTCAACGGGGGAAGTCTGTTCATGCCAAACCTGTTATCAATACGATTAAGTTTTTCTTAATCATAGCGGCAAATAACTCGTTTGTCGGTCTCGCCGAATTAGACAAAGATAGCGACTACATCAATCAAGTAGCCGATAAGACTTAGGCCCTAGCGGTTATGACCCTAAGACAGCGAGGACAATAGCATGAATACCCCCACGCTATGCGTTAGAAATTGTTTGCCAGATCAGGGCTGCGATACGGCCCCGAAAACGTCCTTACACCAGCCCTGGAGACTGCGCATGCAGCGCTGGTATATCAATTGGCGCACCCGCCGGCAGTTGCTGCAGCTGGATCGGCATCAGTTGAGCGATATCGGTGTCAGTCTGGCTGAGGCGGTTGCAGAGGCCGATAAGCCATTTTGGCAGGATTAGTCAGCGCGCTGTTTAACCCATGCGCCAGCATCGTCGGCGACTAAGCCCGGTGGCCTCTGCGTTGTTAACCAAACAGGAGAACAGTATGAAAGTGACCATTAATGTGGTGAATGCGTTCATTGACGGCGCCTTCGGCGGCAATCCTGCCGGGGTTGTCTTGGACGCTGACGCGTTAACGGATCAGCAACGATTAACCATCGCCAAAACGGTCGGACTCTCTGAAACAGCTTTCGTGTCCGCCTCGTCGGTGGCTGATTTTAAGCTGGATTTTTTTACCCCCAGCCGTCAAATCGCCCATTGTGGTCATGCCACCGTCGCCGTATTCAGTCATCTGGCTCAAACAGGGCGTATCGGCCAAGGCTGGTCGTCAAAAGAGACGATTGATGGCACGCGCAAAGTTCTGATAAAGGATGGCATGGCCTTTATGGAGCAACGGGCACCCCAATACACGGAGGTCGAAAGCTATCACACTGCGATACTCGACTCCCTGGGTTTGACCGAGCAGCAATTGCTTCTGGCGCCGAAATGGGTCAATACGGGCAACTCATTTGTTGTAGTAGGGGTTAAAAATCAACAGGATTTAGCCCAGCTTGAGATAAATTACGAGGCAATCAAGTCGGTATCAGAAAGCCTGGATCTGATTGGGTATTATATTTTTACAACCCAGACCCACACGCCGGGCAGGGATGTCGCTACCCGGATGCTGGCGCCACGTTACGGAATTGATGAAGAAGCGGGGACAGGCATGGCTGCGGGTCCTATGGCGTGTTATTTATATGACCAAATGGCCATCAAAAAAGACCACTTTACGATTGAACAAGGCTATTTGATGCGACCCCCGTCCCCCAGTGTCATCGACGTAACGCTTGAAATCAGCCCCGCAGGGATTACCTCGCTAATGGCCGGTGGCGTTGCAAAATCGATCACTGACGTGGTCATCGACATTTGACGACCGGCTGTAGCGACCGGCGATCCCGAGGTGTCGCTAACAGCAGTCTGTTTCTATCTCATCCAGCAGCTTTAAACCTTCGCTATCATGGTGCTTTTCCAGCAGTTCGCGCATATAAAAAACAGTGGTATGCACCAGTAACAGCGCATCAGGGCCGTTTTCTGCTTCCGCTTTTTTGGTAAACAGGATCCAGAATGGATTATCGGCCTCCTGCTGCTTGGATAGCGTGCAGATATACCTAACCAGATGTTCGGCTCGCGCCTGGCAGTCCAGACCACAGAATGACCGGTAACGGTCGAGGACTAGCTGTTCAGTATCGACAGTCTTCATAGGTCCAGCACCAGTCTCGCACTCTTGGCACGGGAGACACAGCTGAGCATCTTGCCCATCTCGTTACGCAGCTGATCCGGCAGGCTGGTATCTCTGTGTTCAACATCCCCTTCAAGTACCGTTACCGCACAGCCACCGCAAAAGCTGCGGGGGCAGTTGCGCGGTATCGGTAAGCCACTCTGTTGCAGAACCTCCACCAGGGTACGATCGGCGGGCACCTGCAGGATCTCACCGCTGCTGCGTATCTCGACCTCAAAGGGTTTGTTCTCCGTGATCGTGACTGCGGTTGCTGCTGCTGTTGCGGTAGCTTCGGTTGCTGTTGCTTCGATCGCTACGCTATCGTTGCCGATCCGGTATTTGTCAGACACTCTGACCCACAGCCGTGGCTCTGTCATCACTACTCCTCCATTAAAATTTTGGTCCGGTTTAAGGCTTGGTGAACCGACTTTGCAAGGACTATTCCTCTTTACCCCGGTGTATTCATTAAGTTGCTTCGGCGGCGGCCAAGTGTGTTTGAAGGTGCATGTGTGAAGGTCTGGGTATTGACCCGGGTGGCCTGTTATCCATGCTGCCGAGTGCTGACTTAGAACACGGCGCTAAGCCCGATGCGCCCTGTGCCGACCGCCACACGCCCGCTGACTGTGGCTTTGTGGACAAACCCAACATTTCTGGGCTGTTTTGTGCGGAATACCACCGGCTAATGTCACAGGTTATGGTTGGCTAAATCGAGAAGGGATAGAATCCTTTGCGGTGACTGATCTGACCCTGTCGATCGACAGAGCGCTACGATCGGAACGCGAACGTACCCTGGTACGAGTCACGATGCCAATAGAGGCCGGCTATTGCACCCTGCAGGCCAGCGAAGAGGGAGTGATTGTGACTGAAATAAGTAAACAGGCCCTGTACTTAGCCGGAGCCAGCTTAGCGTTCTGGCAGTACCGCTGCGGTGACGATGCCATTATCGAATTCGACAGTTGCGGTTGCACCTGCCCAGTACCCATGCAGAATGCGATGGCAGGTCTGGAGCGCATCGCTGCGAGCGGCGAAAGGTTGGTTATGATCAATAGCTTCGAGCCACAGGGCTTGTACGATCGCATCCAGGATTTTTTTACCTGGCGGGTCGAAGTGCTTGCCGATGATCGGCTAAGGGTGATCTTTACTCCGATAGCGGGGATGGCCAGCCGTTTTGACTTCAGCCAGCGCGACTGCAAGGGAGGCGGATAGCGCGAAGCGCGTACCCGAAGGGCGGTTTGGTTGGGGCCGGCTTGGATTCTTAAGGATATGGCGGCGCATATCCTTAAGGTGCCCGAGAGGGCGCAAACGTCGATATCGAGCCGAAGGGACCGCTGTCCTTCTCTCATCTTCTACAGCAACTAACTCCTACATAGCGATGATTTACCCCCCCTCCACCGACTGGCTTGCCAGTTGATCCTGCGCGACGAGGAGGTCGTGATCGAATACGGATGCGGTGAGCTTTGCCCGCGAGTCAAGACTGCTCACGGGTGAAGCGCTTTCTGCCAACCCCGTGTCTGTAGGACAAAATGCAATTTAAGCAGGCATCACGGCCTGCACGCTGGCACGAGAGTTCATGCGGCCCATCCACTCTGCGATCCTGGGGCGGGCGTCAATCATGGCTTGCCCTTCCGGAGTGGCGCGCAAGTAGGTCAGCACCGGCAGCACGTAAAGATCAGCCAGACTCACATTGGCACCGCCGAAATACGGGTCTGATGCCATCAGGCGACCGATTTCGTCGAGGAACAATTCAGCCTTAGGAAGCGCTGCGGTTATTAGAGCTTCGTCGGTCTGACCGCCCAGGGAGGGCACCAGTACCCGCGGGATAAAAATATCGGTAATGGACGCCGGATAGCCGAAGCTGTCCAGGATCCCCATCACCTGGTTGACCCGAATACAATCAACCGCAGAGGCTGGCATTAACGCAGGGCCTGAAAACGCAGCGTCGATATAACGCACAATCGCCGATGATTCATAGAGCAGGTGACCCTCATGCTCAAAAGCGGGCATTTTCCCCCAGGGATTGCGGGCCAGATGGTCTACGCCTTGGTGCTCCCCCTTGATTAGATCCACAGACACGAGTTCGTGGGGTATTCCCTTCTCCTCCAGGGCCAGGCGGACTGAGCGGACATAGGTACTGATGGCATCACCGTAAACGATAGGCTGACTCATGATTAGCTCCTTTTTATAGTTATCTGCTGTTTCAAGCGCACCTTGTGCGCAGCAGGACCTCTGCCGCGCCTACCTCGTTGGGACGCCGTTTTTCAGTCTAGCACAGGGATTAGCGGGATCGACTCCAGGCACCGGGGCCTTCAGGGTTATATACGCCCCTGATCCTAAGTCCGACATCTGCGTCACCCAGCCGGAACCTATGGCCAGTTGGACTGCTTATTGCACTGTAACCACAAACTAGTGGCCATCACTAACCAACTGCAATCTGAGGTGCGACATGACCGATTTTCAACAATTACGAACTGCGTTAACGGCGGCAACACTGGTGCCGATCTTGGGTCCAGGGGCTTTGGAGGGTTCGGTCGATCCGCAAACCCAGCAGCCGATTCCGGCGGACAATCGAAGCTTGATTCTGGCGATGAATAATGGCCGTGAAATGATGCCGCGACTGATGTACGAGTTCTCGCGTGCGGCCCAACATGTCGAACAGCGCCGTGGCCAGGCGGCGGTCGCGCGGTTTTTGAACGGGGTTTACAACCGGCCTTGGACGCGGGCGCCATTGCACGATGCGTTGGCGGCATTGGCCCCGCATTGGGTGGTGGATCTGAATCGGGATCTGCAGTTGCTGGACAGCAATGCCGATCGCCCCCATACGCTGATTCTCGGCACCTCCAGAATTATGGAAAAAGCCAAGCGGTTCCTGTTGTTTGAATACGATGGCAGCGACTACCGGGCGATCTCAGAGGATCAGATCGATACGGCGCTGCCGATTCTGTTTAAGCCGTTGGGGGCGCCGTTGCCCGAACCGAGTTATATCGCCTCGGATGCCGATTTCGTCGATTACCTGACCGAGTTGATGGGGGGCTTTGCGATCCCTGACTTTATTAAAAAGTATCGAATGGGTAAGCAATATCTGCTGCTGGGCGTCGCGTTAAATCGGGATACCGAACGGATGCTGGTATCGGATATCAGTTATGGTGCGAGCGAACCTCGCGGCTGGGTGTTTCTAACCGATCCGAGCGACAAAGAGCAGCGTTTTTGTAAACGGATGAAACTGGAGATTATCGATCAGCCGCTGCAAGCGTTCACCCGTTTTTTAATTGAAGAAGGGGTTGAGGGAGTGGCTGAGAGCCGGTCCGGGAATCACCGTGACGCGGTGGCGGTAACGTCGGCCGCAGCCTCCTAGGTTTTGTTGTCATCGTGACAAAGCGGTTGGCCGGGCCGATCCGTCTTTGTCACAAATCCCACAATTTTTTCCTGTCTTTCTCTTTTTTCGAATTGTAATCCATAAAAAACAATCACCTATAAATTCTTTGAGCTCTGGCACCCGCTTTGCAATTGATCATCTGTGATTAATAGTTAACAGAGGTGGGTGGCACATGCTGCATTTTACCGATCAGGCACTCAGTACTATCCAGGACGCCATCAAGGCCAGGCCATCGGCGCCTAAGGGGTTGCGGGTGGGTGTTATGGGCAGTGCGTGCTCCGGTCTGAAATACGTCATTCGGCTGGAAGACTCTCCGGCCAGTGACGATCAGATCATCGCGTGTCAGGGCTTATCGCTGTTTGTGGATATCGACAGCGTCAGCCAGCTGGAAGGGGTACGGGTCGACTTCGTCGAAGAGGACGGTCGGCGTGGCTTTACCTTCGACAACCCCAATATCGCTCAGGGCTGTTCGGGCTGCGATAAAACCAAATAAGCGAATTTATCCATTTGTAACAGCTGTTGCGGTCGCGTGCTGGCCCGCAAAGAGGGGAACCGATATGTGGGAATACTCCGACAAGGTAAAAGAACTGTTCTTTGAACCTAAGAATGCCAAAGCGGTTGAAAACGCCAATGGGGTGGGCGATGTAGGCTCGCTCAGCTGTGGCGATGCCCTGCGTCTGACCCTGAAGGTGAATGACGAGACCCAGGTGATCGAGGATGCCGGGTTCCAGACCTTTGGTTGTGGTTCGGCCATCGCCTCCTCCTCGGCGCTGACCGAGATCATCAAAGGCATGACCCTGGATGAGGCGCTCAAGGTGACCAACCAGGACATCGCCGATTACCTCGATGGTTTACCGCCCGAGAAGATGCACTGCTCGGTGATGGGGCAGGAAGCGCTGCAGGCGGCGATTGCCAACTATCGCGGTGAAGTCTGGGAGGACGATCACGAAGAGGGCGCGCTGATCTGCAAATGTTTTGCGGTGGATGCGGTGCTGATCGAGAAGACCGTGCGTGCCAATAACCTGCATACCGTCGAGGAGGTGAGTCATTACACCAAGGCCGGAGGCAGCTGTACGGCCTGCCACGAAGGCATCGAGGAGATCATCAATAAAGTGATGGCCGAGAGTGATGAACGTGCCGTTACCGACGCCGCTTTGGCATCCCCGGCGGAACCTATGCCGATGAGCCTGGTACAGCGGGTGCAAAGAATCCTGGCGGTGTTTGACGAGGTGCGGCCGCAGTTGAAAGCGGACGGCGGCGATATCAGTTTGATTGAAGTGCAAGAAGAGAAGATCTTCGTCAAGCTCGACGGCGCCTGTGGCGATTGCCAGATGGCCAGCGCAACCCTGGGTTGGATTCAGCAGCGGCTGGTGGAAACATTGGGCGAGTTCGTGCGCCTGATACCGGTTAACAATAACCCAACCCCCAGCCGGAGGCAGTGATTATGAGTTGCAACGTTACTACCCCAATTTATCTCGATAACAACACCCACCTAGCCCTCACAGTCGGAGGCAGTGATTATGAGTAGTAACGTTACTACCCCTATTTATCTCGATAACAACACCCACCTAGCCCTCACAGTCGGAGGCAGTGATTATGAGTAGTAACGTTAGACCAATCTATCTCGATAATAATGCCACCACTAGGGTCGATCCTGACGCCGTTACCGCGATGCTGCCCTATTTCAGCGAGCTTTTTGGTAATGCCTCGTCGATGCACAGTTTTGCCAATGGCGTTGGCAAGGCCATTCAGAAAGGACGCGAGCAGGTGCGCGATCTGCTGGGTGCGGCTTACGATACCGAGATTATTTTCACCTCCTGTGGCACCGAATCTGACAGTAGCGCCATCTATTCTGCGCTCAAAGCCAACCCCGATCGCAACGAAATCATTACCACCCAGGTGGAGCATCCCGCGATTCTTGCGGTCTGCGAGCAACTGGAAAAGGAGGGCTACCGCATTCATCGCTTGCCGGTGGATAAAAAGGGGCGGTTGGATCTGGAGACTTACGCCGCGCTACTGAGTCAGCGTGTGGCACTGGTCACGGTGATGTGGGCCAACAATGAAACCGGCACCCTGTTCCCGGTGGAGCAGATGGCCAAGATGGCGCGGGCTGCCGGGGTGATGTTCCATACCGATGCGGTGCAGGCGGTCGGTAAAGTGAAGATCGATATGAAACACTCGGCCATCGATATGCTGTCGTTATCGGGGCATAAACTGCACGGCCCCAAAGGGATCGGCGTGCTTTACCTGCGGCGCGGCACCCGCTTCCGTCCGCTGCTGCGCGGTGGCCACCAGGAGCGCGGGCGTCGCTCCGGCACGGAGAACAGCGCTGCGATTGTCGGCCTTGGCAAAGCGGCTGAACTGGCGACCCAGTATCTGAGCTGTGAAGACACCCGGGTGCGGTCGTTAAGAGACCGGCTGGAGGCAGGAATCCTGGCCGCAGTGCCGCACGCCTTTGTCACCGGTGACCCGGACAACCGCTTACCCAATACCGCCAATATCGCCTTTGAATATGTCGAAGGCGAGGCGATCCTGATGCTGCTAAACCGCGCCGGTATCGCCGCATCGAGCGGATCGGCCTGTACCTCGGGTTCGTTGGAACCGTCGCATGTGATGCGGGCGATGGATATTCCCTATACCGCCGCCCACGGCAGTATTCGTTTCTCGTTATCGCGCGAAAACAGCAAGCAGGAGATCGACAAAGTGATCGAGGTGATGCCGTCGATCATTGCCAGGCTACGCGAGATGTCGCCGTACTGGAGCGATGGCGCGCCGGTCTCCGATCCCGCGCAGGCGTTTGCGCCGGTCTACGCCTGATCGAACGGAGAATGCTGTTATGACGCTGCACAAGTCGCTACCCAAAACACTGATTATTGATGACACCACCTTGCGCGATGGCGAGCAGTCAGCCGGAGTGGCGTTCACGGTGGATGAAAAGCTGGAGATCGCCTGCCAGTTGGATGCGCTCGGCGTGCATGAGTTGGAGGTCGGTATTCCCGCCATGGGCGACGCCGAGCGCGATTCGATCCGTGCCCTGAGTGCGTTGAAACTGGATGCCAACCTCGTTGTCTGGAGCCGGATGCGCGCTGATGATATCAGCCTCTGCGCCAATCTAGGGGTGCAGATGGTGGATCTGTCGATCCCGGTATCCGATCAACAGATCGCCAGTAAATTAAACAGCGATCGCCATGCGGTCTTAGCCATGATTCCGCGCCATGTGGCCAGGGCGCGTGAGCTGGGGCTGGATGTCTGTATCGGTGCCGAGGATGCCTCGCGCGCCGATCCCGATTTCCTGCTGGCGGTTGCCGAGGTGGCGCAAGGCGCCGGTGCGCGGCGGTTTCGGTTTGCCGATACCCTGGGGATTATGGAACCGTTCGGGGTCCATGCTCAGTTTCTGACGCTTAGCCAGCGCTTTGATCTGGATCTGGAGATGCATGCCCATGACGACTTGGGGCTGGCGACCGCCAACTCGCTGGCGGCGGCTCTGGGCGGCGCCACCCATATCAATACCACCGTTAACGGCTTGGGAGAACGCGCCGGCAACGCGCCGCTGGAAGAGGTGGTGATGGGGCTGGAGAAACTGCACGGCTATGAGCTGGGGATAAATCTCAAAGGCTTTCAGGAGCTCAGTGATCTGGTGGTGCTGGCCTCAGGAAGGCCGCTGTCCTGGCAGAAGAGTGTCGTCGGAGAGGGGGTGTTTACCCATGAGGCGGGGATTCATGTCGATGGCCTGCTGAAAGATCCGCGCAACTACCAGGCGATCGATCCGGCAGAGATCGGTCGGGTCCACCGTCTGGTGCTGGGAAAACACTCGGGGATCAGCGGTCTGATGCTGGCTTACGCGGAGCTGGGGTTGAAGCTAAAACGCGAACAGGCCACACGCATTTTGCCCTGGGTACGCCGCTTCAGCGAACGTCGCAAACGTGCCCCCGGGCGTTCCGAACTGCTGGGCTATTACCGCCAACTGAGTGCTTGAAAAGCTAAAGCGCGAACAGGCCACACGCATTTTGCCCTGGGTACGCCGCTTCAGCGAACGCCGCAAACGTGCTCCCGGGCGTTCCGAACTGCTGGGCTATTACCGCCAACTGAGTGCATAAGGAGACTGTAATGACGGATAACCGTGATATGACGATAAGTCTGGAACAACTTCAAGAGGATCTGGAGGAGCTGTCCAGCGCCGATGATCTTCTCGATCATTTCGGCATTCAATATAACCGCCAGGTGGTGCAGGTGAATCGGTTGCACATTATGCAGCGCTTCCACGATTACTTGGTGAAGACGCCGCTGGCGCAAGGTGCTGATGCGTTTGCCCATTACGGGTCCTGGTTAGAGCAGGCGTATGTTGATTTTATCGACTCCAGCGCGCAGGAGCAAAAAGTGTTGCGGGTGTTTAAAGCGCCCGAACCCGGCTTTGTCAGTGCCGATGATTTTCTCTGTTAATTGTTAACACCGGGCCGAGGAGTTTGAGCATGAATCCCAAATACGACTATGGCCAGGAGCTACGCGTTATCCGTACCCTGCGTGATGACGGCACCTTTCCTGGCAAACAGCGCGGTGATCTGCTGGTACTGCGTGGCAGCACCGGGTATGTGGTGGATGTAGGTACCTTTTTACAGGACCAGGTGATCTATCGGGTGCATTTTCTGGAGCAGGATGTGCAGGTGGGTTGTCGCGAAGAGGAGCTGATCCCCGTTGCCGCGCCTTGGGTCGAAAGCCTGTTCGAGTTTCGTCAATATGTGCAGGCGACGCGGACGCTGGCGATTAATGGCGAACAGATCGTCGCGCCCGGCGATCAGGGGCAGGTATTACGCGTGCTGCGTCAGCCCGATACCGAGGTCCGTTATCAGGTGCGTTTTACCGGCAGAACGCTGGAGGTGAGTGAGCAAGCGCTGCAGGCGTTTGAGCATGAAACTATTGATGAGCAAGAGTCCATGGATGAGCCAGAGCCCGCGGATGAAAGCCCCGCGGATGATAACAGTCCCGCTGCGGTGTTAACGGAGGGCTTTAGTTTATGAAACTGCCCAGCCATTACGCTCAAGACCACGCTTATTATCTGCTGCGAGCTGCGCAGCATCACTTCCAATTGCAGCCACATGAGCTGAGTGCCGAGCAGCACCAATGGCTCGAAACACGGGTGTCCAATCAGCAGGTCATGGAAGCTAACGTCCTGTCTAGCGCCGAGGCTGCCAATGTCATCGTGCCTGATGAGCTGCTGAGGAAAGCTCTGGCAGAGATTGAGGCGCAGTATGAGGATGTAGCTGCCTTGCAGGATGATCTGCAGCGCGTCGATCTGACCCTGTCAACGCTCGGTGAACTGCTTGAGCGGCAACTGCGCGTTGAGCTGATACTGGAGCGCCAGGCCGCTACCGTTGCAGCGGCCAGTAAAGCCGATGCCCGCCACTATTATGAGTCCCATCCCCAACAGTTTACTCAGCCAGAGCGTCGCCAGGCCTGGCATCTGCTGATTACGATAAACCCGGATTACCCGGAGAATCGTCGCTCTAGGGTGCTGAACAAACTCAACAAAATCCGCGCCGAGATCGATGGCGACCTCGACCGCTTTCAACGCCAGGCGCAACGCCACTCGGAATGCCCCTCGGCGTTAAAAAGTGGTGAGATGGGCTGGATTCCGCAAGGACACCTCTACCCTGAGATCGATAAGGCGCTGTTTGCGCTTAACGCCGGGGAGATCAGCGAGCTGATCGAGACCGAGGTCGGTTTGCATCTGGTCATGTGCAGCGAGATTCAAACCGCGCAGCGGATCCCGTTTGCAGAGGTGCTGAGTACGCTGCAACAAAAGCTCACCGAGGTTCAACAACGTAAAGCCCAGCAGGCCTGGATGCGGAGTCTGACATGATTGCCACAACCACCCTGGATGCGCTCTGCGACGCGGTTAACCGCTGCGGCTTTAGTGATGCGGGCATCAACGAAGTACGGGAAATTTTTAAGCCGCTGCATCTTGTTTATTGTTTGGATGATGAGATGGGCGCGGCAGAGCCTTATCGCGCTTACGCCGGTTTCTGTCTCTACCTGATCCATTCCGGCGGCCATTGCATGGGCTTAACGGACGATCCAGATAGCGCCTTTGGGGTGGTGGTCGCAGAAGTTGAGCCGGATTAATCCCCGCGCCATGGCCGAGATTGCTGTGGCTTGAAATTTATTCCGACAGGCGCCGCAGCGACAGCAGTTGTTCCGCCTGCTCTGAGCAGGCGCTGAGGATGTTGGCATCCAACGCCTTTAACCAGCGCGGCGGGATCGCCGCTTCGGCATAGTAGGCACCCGCCAGCATCCCGGCGATCGCCCCGGTGGTATCGGCATCACCGCCCCGGTTGACCGCTTCTACAATGCAATCTTCAAACGAGTCGGTATCAAACAAGGCCTCGAAGACCACCCGCAGGGTATGGCCGATAAAGCCGCTGGGGTTTTGGCAGGGACGTTTTCTAAAACAGAATTCCGGGTGTTTTGTCGCCAGCGGATGAGCGTAGTGGTGCAGTTGCTGGTTAAGTGTTTGGCCATTAAACAGTGCCTGGAGCATCAAGATCACGGTTTCGGTGCCGGCATCTGACAGCGGATTGTGGTGGGTGATATGGGCCTGAATCTTGGACGCCTGGCGGACCTCCGCCTCGCTCGCCCCCAGTGTCGCGATGGCGATGGGCAGACAGCGCATGCAGGCACCGTTGCCGGCGCTCATCTCATCTTCCGGGGCGGTGGTTTTTCCGGTGCGGCGATAGTGGATCAAGCCACTACGAACGGTGTGGCCGATATCGACCGGCTTGGCTCGCATCCACGCATCAAAGGCGGCGGCAATGGGTAAGGCGTTAATGTCGCCAGTCGCGAGAATCGCCCGGCCCAGGGCCAGTGCCATGGTGGTATCGTCGGTGACCTGACCTTTTTTCAGGCGTAACCAGCCGCCACCGATAATCTCTTTGTGAACCCGGTATTGGTGATGAATCTCGCGAGGGGTCATAAACTCGACCGTGGCGCCGAGTGCATCGCCAATGGCCAGACCCAGGTAACTAGCACGGACGCGTAATCGCAGGACGCCTGGGTCTACGCGGTCATCGATGCTGGGATCAACGTGTTGGCTAAGGTGAGGTAGTACCGAAGAGACCATCCGGGCCGGCTCAGTCTTCTGCGCCGAAGCAGTCATCAAAATCGGCGCACTCATCACAAGTCGGGGCGCGACAGGTGTAGATCCCTTCGGTTTCGCACAGCTGCTTGAACAGGAACTTCTTCCACTTCATATCGCGGCTGTTTTTAGCCGCCAGGGTAGGGAAGTTGTGCTGCAACAGGGCGCTGAGCGAGGTCCGATCCCAGACCCCCAGGTCTTGCCACAGGTGATCACTGCCTTGGCAGGCGGTCGCGATCAACTCGCCCACCCAGCGTACCGTATTACTGTCATCGCGGGCGTGAAGTTGCAGCAGCTTCAGCAGGTCCAGGCGCAGGTCGTCGAGGCGGTGGTCTAGTTTTGACGCCAGGGGTTGGTTGCGCAGGCTGATGATCGGTCCGAAGTGAAACTTTTGCAGCTGGCTGAAATCCTGCGGGCTCAGCCCTAGCCAGTCGGGTAATACCCCCAGGCCTGCTTGCCAGCTGGACAGAATTTCAGCCAGGGGCGGGCTGTTCGGATGCGCGAGTTGGTACCCCTGCAGCTGTTGGTAATGCTGGTCGCGCATACC
>JBALTG010000100.1:0-17144 GCA_036964625.1 Motiliproteus sp. | reverse complement strand
CGAGGAGTTCTCGATATTGTATTCATAATAGGGAACGTCGTTGCGTTCCAGAAATTCTTTGGTCTTCTCGCAATAGGGGCACCATGAGGTGCCGTACAGAATGACGGGTTCCTCATGCAACAACGCGAATTCGGGGGTCTGAATCATAAACGCGTGGATACTGCCCCGCCCCAGCACGGCCGCGGTGATCAGCGCAATCAGCAGCACTCCCCATACGAGTTTCTTCTTCATCGTTGCTTTGTCCTTGGGTAGAAAGTGCCGCTCCGAACAGAAACGGGCGGTCACGATCGTCTACCTGCAATTAACACTGACCCCACCGCTGGCCTTAGGTTCATTGTCCCTGCCGCTGGCTTTCAGTCAGGCTTAAGTAAGGCATACACAACCAGCCCCCTCTGCGCTTTATCATCAGGAAAAGATCGTTTGATTAAATGCGACTTGCCGAGCTGCCATCAATGCAGCGGTAATGCGTAACGTTTGGTCAATCGCCTGGTTGGTCTCACCGAGCTGTTTTAAGCTGCTGCAGTGACTGCGAAAACAGGCATGGCCCGCATTAACCATGGAAACTGCAACACAGGCATGGTGATAGGCAATCTCATTGGCCACCTTAATATCGGCAAATGGGCGCAAGCTGAGCGCATCCAACGTCCCCCCCGCCGCCAGATCAACCAATCCGCGGCTGACAAAATAGGGGTTAGTGACCGACATCCGGCTGACCGCGAACAGCAGCTCACGCTGCTCATTTTCAGCGAGCACGCCCAAGCGAGCCGAGACTAACGCAACGACTGACGAATCCCGGCATGCAACAGCGGCCGCCCAGGCCACCCATTTTCGATTCACCGGGCTCAGGAAGCTTTTTTCAGTTAATGCAGCGTTCAACAGGGTTTCCTGATCTTCAGATTCTGCGGGAAAACGTAGGGTGGGCATAGTGACAGACATACTCGTAATCTCAGTTTTTCACAGGTGCTGTTATATTAACAGGTCAATACATATCAGGAGTCTGTCGCCCCTCCCGCCAAGGGCTAATAAATCCACTTTTTATTTCTTTCCAAGACTGAGCTTGTGCTCGGGGGCGCTGGCGGTAAAATCACCCCTTACATTTACCGCCAGCCAGTGCGCTTGGACATGCCAGGCAAGGGTTGTCGCGGCCAGGAGAGATCATGGATATCACGCCGTTACAGTCCATCTATCAGCTCAAGATCACCCTTGAGGGGATTCATCCACCCATCTGGCGACGCGTTCAGGTAGCCAGCGATATGGATCTGAATGTGTTTCATCAAGTTTTGCAAACGGTGATGGGCTGGACCGGCAGTCACCTGCATGAATTTCTGATTGGAGACCGTCGCATCGGCCTTCTCTTTGATCAGGAGCTGCTCGAACAGGAGATCGAAGACGAGACGGGACTTCGCCTCTGTTCGCTGCTGGAACAACCGCAGGACAGGCTGGGATACAGCTGTGACTTTGGTGATAGTTGGCAGCATGAGGTGCTGCTTGAAGGGGTACTTCCCTTCGATGCCGCCGTACGGCTGCCGTGCTGCCTTGAGGGCAAGCGCGGCTGTCCGCCGGAAGACATTGGGGGGCTTGGCGGCTATGCGGATTATCTTGAGATCATCAACGACGCCTCCCATCCGAACTATGAGACGATACGGGAGTGGGCGGGAATGGGCGCGGATCCCGAACATTTCGATCCCCAAGAGGTGAACGCGATGCTGGCGGATGAGGCCCTGTGGCGTGACCTGGCACCGGCCGTGAGGGTCACGGCTGATGAGCTGGAGTACAATCTGGGGTATTTTCCGCATGAGGTGGTGGCCGCGGCACACCGCTGGCGCCGGGAACTAACACCACTGTTTCTGGTAGAACTGGAGCGTGCCGCAGCTAACCCCGAGCAGCTGGCGGCATGCGATAATTATATGCTGCACCTCTATGCCATCTATTTCTTAGCGCAATGGCGTGAACCTGCGGCTTTTCCCCTGCTGATCGAGTTTTTTTCCGGTGATTCCGAGCTTTGCTACGCAATGGTGGGTGACCTGATCACCGAGGATCTGGGGAGTATCCTGGCGTCGGTGTTTAACGGCGATATCGGTGCCCTGGATACGCTGGTGCGCAACCCCAAGATTGACTGTTTTGTGCGCAGCTCGGTAATCCAGACACTGGTGGTGTTGTATGTCGAAGAGGTTTACAGCCGAGAGCAGCTGGTTGAGCAGTACAGCAAGTGGCTGATCTATTTCCTACAGGCCACGCCCTGCGATCAATTCACTCTGGGCAGTCTGATCAGAAATATCTGCGAGCTGTCCCTGTTTGAACTGCGGCCGCTGGTGGAAAAAGCCTTTTCCCTGGGGAGAGTAGACTTAAGCATCATTAAGCTGGACCAGACCAAAGCGTCTTTAGCGAAAAATGCGAGCGTACAACAAGACATCCTGGATAACCGCTATAACCATTTTACCAGTGATGTCGCCACGCAGATGAGTAACTGGGCCTGTTTCAGAGAGGATGAATTTGGCGCCAACGATGCTGATGCTTTGACCGATTTCGCGCTCGACTGGCCGGCTGTGCAGCCGGTGCACGTTGAACCGAAAATCGGCCGTAATGAGCCTTGCCCCTGTGGTAGCGGGAAAAAGTTCAAGAAGTGCTGTTTACATTGATCTGCGCGCATCGACCCCGCGCACATGGCAGAAGGTAGGCAAACGCGTCAGCTGGAGACGATCCCCAGACTGACGGCCGCCTGCACCAGCTCGGCCAGCGAGCCTACGGCCATTTTCGCCAGCATGTTGGCGCGATGACCTTCGACCGTTTTCCGGTTGATGCCCAGTTTATCGGCAATCTCCTGGTTCGACAGGCCGGCGACGACCTGTTCGAACACTTGGCGTTCGCGCTTGGTCAGCGACTCATAGCGCTGCTTGCGGCCGGACAGAGCCCCCTGACGAAGTCGGTGGGCGCGGTCTTTCTCCAGCGCCTGCTGGACGTGATCGATTAACGCCTGATCATCGAAAGGCTTCTGCAGAAAGGTGACCGCGCCCTGCGTCATGGCCGTGACCGCCATATCGATGTTGCCGTGGGCCGAGATCATAATAACCGGCAGGTCGATACCGTACTCGGGCAGTTGCTTCTGCGCGTTGATGCCACTGAGGCCCGGCATTCTGACATCCATCACGATGCAGCCGCAGGCCCCCGCCGTATAACCCTGCAGAAAGGCCAGCGCGGTATCGTAGCTGATCACATGCAGTCCGACCGATTCCAGCAGCCACTGCAGCGAGTCGCGCACATCGGCATCATCATCGATGACATAGAGGGTTTCAGACATAGCGTTTGGCATCGATCTTCTCTTAAGGATGGTTAACCGATCTCCTCGGCCAAGGGCAGGCTAAAGCTAAAGCAGGCACCGCCCTCGGGATTGTTTTCAGCCCACAGCTGTCCGCCCAAAGTCTCTACCAGCGAGCGGCTAATAGCCAGCCCCATCCCCAAACCCTTGGACTTGGTGGTAAAAAAACGTTCGAAAACCTGTTGCGGGGGTCCTTCAGGCAACCCCTGGCCCTGATCTTTGACCCGGATCCAGAGCATGCCCGGCGCAGCGCCATAGTTCTCGGTCTCGGTCTCGGTCTCGGTCTCGGTCTCGGTCTCGGTCTCGGTCTCGGTCTCGGTCTCGGCCTTAGTCTCGGGAAAGAGCCTCGCTTCGATGCAGACCTGTAACGGTATAGACTCCGATGCCTGCCCCGAGGCTTCGATGGCGTTGACCAGCAGGTTCAACAGGATCTGCTCCAGCTGGATCCGGTCGGCCAGCACCTTGGGCAGCGAGCGGTCCACCCGATCCAGCAGCAGCACATGCTGCCGCTCGGCATTGGGTCGACTCAGCTGGATCAGGTCCGGGATCACCTCCGCCAGTGCCAGTGCCTCCATCGAGGGCTCGCGTTTACGGGTAAAATCCATCATCCGGTGGATAATCTCACCGGCCCGCAGCGCCGTGGCGGCGGTTTTATCAAGCGGAAACTGCAGTTCTTCCCAGCGCACGCTGCGGCTGTCTTTAAACCGCCGTTGGATCCCGCGCACGTAGTTCACAATCGCGGTCAGCGGCTGATTCAGCTCATGCGCCAGGCTCGAGGCCAGCTCACCCATGGTGATCAGGCGCGCGGCATGATCGATATCGGCCTGATACTGCTTCAGCTTGGCTTCGGTGGCGCGGGCGTCGCGCAGATCCCGGGCGACGATGGAATAATATTCCACCTGTCCCTGCAGCGGGCGATGCGCCAGCAGTTCCAGCGCCACCGGTATCAGCGACTGAGCGTCGCCAACCGGCGCCCCGCTGCGTACCACGTTAAGATCCAGCTCGCCAGTCCAACTTCCAGTGGCGTTGGCAGAGGCAAAGCCATCTTCGATAAGCTGGGTATAACTGGATTGCGGCAGCAGATCTGCCAAAACCAGAGAACCGATCACGCTTTGCGTTAAGCACAACGCCTTGCGGGCAGATTCGTTCAACTGGGTGATACGGAGGTCCGGCGCCACAAATACCACCAGATCACTGCTACTCTCCAGCACCCGGGCCAGACGCCGGTTAGCCTGTTCGGCTTCGATCCGGCGGCTGGCATCGCGCGAGACCACCAGGGTCTCGCACAGCTCTCCGCTAACAGGATCCCGTATCGAGCGGCTGGTACTCTCCAGCCAGGTGTAATGGCCGTCTTTGCAGCGGAACCGGTAGGTATGGGTGTAGAGCCCCCGGGCGTAACTGACGCTGTCGGCTCTGTGGGCAAAGTCCTCGACATCATCCGGGTGGTAGAGATCATGCGCGGAGAGCCCGACGATCTCCTCGACGCTGTAACCCAGCAGATGGGTCACGGCCGGGGAGGCATAGATAAAACGCCAGTCCCCGGGGGTATGGCGCGAAATCATATCGGTTGAGCGCTCGGCCATCTCCGCCAGTAAGCGGTTACGTTCGGCATCATCGGTCAGTGCGCTCAAGCCGTCTGCGGGGGTCGGCCGGTCCATCAAATATCCTTCACAGTGTTGGCTCAAGCGCATGCTACATCAATCCTGTGCTGAAGGAACCTTGAGTCGCCATCCTGACGGCAGGCAGCGGCTTCAACCGAGTTCGCTGACCAGGGCCCGCAACGCGAACTTCTGTATTTTCCCGGTTGAGGTCTTGGGAAGGGCCGCGAACAACACCGTTTTGGGGCATTTAAAATGCGCCATCTGGGTTCGACAGAAATCGATTATCTGCTGTTCGTCGGCCTCCTGATCCGTTTTCAGGGTAATGATGGCGCAGGGCACCTCACCCCAGTGCGGATCCTCTTTGGCGACCACGGCCGCCTCCAGTACCGCCGGATGGCGATAGAGCACCGCCTCCACTTCGATGGTGGAGATGTTCTCGCCGCCGGAGATGATCACATCCTTGGCGCGATCCTTGACCTCAATATAGCCATCGGGATGCCTGACCGCGATATCACCGGTACGAAACCAGCCATCCTGAAACGCCTCGGCGGTCGCTTGCGGATTGGCCAGATACCCTTTCATCAGGGTGTTGCTGCGGATCATCACCTCGCCCAGCGCCACGCCATCATTGGCAACCGGCTGCCCGGTCAGGCTGTCCGCTACCTGCAGCCCGGCAACGCCGGGAGCCTGTACCCCTTGGCGTGCCATCTTCGCGGCCTGCTCTTCGAACGATAACGAGGTCCAGGACTGCTGCGGATCGCAGAATACGCTCGGCCCGTAGGTCTCGGTCAGACCGTAGGCATGCACCACCTGAATCCCCAGCCGCTGCATCCCCTCGATCACGGTAGCCGGCGGCGCCGCGCCACCCACGGTGACCGTCACCGGATGCTCGATCGGTAACTGCTGCTCTTCAGGCGCGTTGATCAACATATTCAGCACCACCGGCGCACCACAGAAGTGGGTCACTCGGTGGGTCTTGATCGCGGCAAATATTGGCTCTGCGTGCACCTGCCGCAAGCACACATGGGTGCCGCCAACCGCGGTCACCGCCCAGGGATAGCACCAGCCATTGCAGTGAAACATCGGCAGCGTCCACAGGTAGACCGCATGCCGCGGCAGCTCCTGGCCGATGATATTACTCATCGCATTGAGGTAGGCACCGCGGTGATGATAGACCACCCCTTTGGGGTTACCGGTGGTGCCGGAGGTGTAGTTGAGGGTGATCGGATGCCACTCATCAGCGGGCAGACTCCATGCAAACCCGGCGTCCGCTTGATCCAACAGCTCGGCGTAGCTGAAGCTCCCCAACAGCTCGCCGCAGGCCTGCGGATCATCGACATCGATCACCAGCGGCCGGGTTTTACATAACGGCAACGCGGCAGCCACGGTGGCAGAAAATTCCTTATCGGTAAACAGCACTTTAGCCCCGCCATGATCGAGCATAAAGGCGATCGTCTCGGCATCCAGCCGGGTATTCTGCGCATTCAACACGGCCCCAAGCATGGGCACGGCAAAGTGCAGCTCCAGCATTTCAGGGATGTTAGGCAGGATAGCCGCCACCGTGTCGCCCGAGCCGATACCCAACCGCTGCAACGCTGCGGCAATCTTCAGGCAGCGAGCATAGGTTTCAGCCCAGCTGCGCCGCACCTCGCCATAGATGACCGCGGTGTGCTCGGGATAAACCTCTGCGGTACGGGCAATAAAACCGACCGGACTCAGCGTCACAAAATTGGCTGCATTTTTCTCCAGCCCACTACTATAAGGGTCGCTGCTATTGGGATTGTTATTATTAGTCGTTGCCATAACCGCTCCTCAAGAAAACCTGTTTAGACACCCGACCGAGCAATGCCAGATGTCATAACCTCCTAAAAAATCAGCGCAGATATTCCATGCTGAAGGTCTTGAACTGGGGCGCATCGGAACGGCGGATCCACTCAAAACCCACCATCTCCCGGGTGACGATTTTGACCCCTTCATCGCGCATCCGCTGCAGCGCAAACTCGGTGTCACGCGGATTTCTGGCCGAGATGGCGTCAGCGACTACGTACACCGTTTTGCCATTTTCCAACAACCGCAGTGCGGTCTGGAGCACACAGACGTGAGCTTCCATGCCGCAAATCACGATCACCTCTTTATCCAGCGCCTCAATCTGGCGGTTGCATTCGGGGGCATCGACACAGGAAAAATGGGTTTTTCCGACAAAGCCTCCGTCAGGCAATAATCTTCGCAGGCTTTCGGTGGTTGGACCCACACCCTGCGGATACTGTTCGGAACCCAGCACCGGGATCTGCATCAACTGGGCCACCTCGACCAGCCAGCGGCAGCTCTTCACCAGAGCTTCGTTTTCAAACACGCCGGGAAGCAATTTTTCCTGCACATCGATGACCAGCAACGCTGAATTTTCTGCTTTGAGCAACATACCTTTCTCCTTAAATTAGACCGGACGGCGATCGACCATATTGGTGGCCACACCTTCAGCAACCACCTTGTCTTTAACCCGACAAATAGTTTCTAACTTGACCCGGCGCCGCTCGAGATTGATCTCAAGCACAGTCGCCGTCGCCACCACGGTATCACCGATAAAGACAGGCGCCTTGAAGGAGAGCTGCTGATCGATGTAGATCGCACCGGGCCCGGGCATCCGCGTCCCCAATACCGCCGAGATCAGACCCGCGCTGAACATGCCGTGGGCGATACGCTGTTTGAACATCGTCTCGGCAGCATACTCAGCATTGAGATGGACCGGATTATCATCCCCGGTGATGCCGGCAAACAACACCACATCCGCATCGGTGATGGTCTTGGCGTAGCTGGCACTCTGGCCAACACTCAGGTCTTCCAGATAGAAGCCATGTAGGTCTTGCATCGTCATCTCCTCATGTATAAATAATCACACAACCCATGTATTCGGCATTCAGCATACTGGTTTACACTGACCAAACCAAGTAGTAACCCTTGGTTTTATAAAATAGGTCTGCTAGCCTTAGCACTCTCTCACGTTAATGCGTGATTCTTGGGTAACAGGGGGCAGCAATGATGCAGCAGCAGGCCAATAGCATTTTGGATAAAACCATCCGCCGCCTGGTACCGCTCTGGCGTGATGCTCAGGGGGGACGACGGATTCTGGATAAGCTCTCGCTCAACCCCGAGCTGGGAGCGGATGATGCCCGCACCCTGCTCCAATGGATGGATGCCTGCCTGGCCGAGACCGGCGGTGAAGTCGCTGCACGAGCCCGGGCGGCGACCCTGGGGCGCAGCTTTATGGAGCTTAACAACGCTGGGCGAATTCGTTTTCTGACCCTGCTGTCCGACAACTATGCGGTCGATGATGCGCGGGTGGAGCAAGCCATCGCCCACTGGACCCAGTCCGAGCCATCACAGCGCGCCCAGGCTGGACGCGAGCTGCGCGATGCGCTGGAGCCACCCCGGATGAAACTCCTGACCCAGTTCAATGAGCTGCCTGAAGGGGTTAAATTCCTGGTTGATATGCGCGCCGAGCTATTGAGCCTGCGTCACGAGCACCCCAACCTGGCCCCGCTGGAAGCCGATCTTAAGCGCCTGCTTAGCGCCTGGTTCGATATCGGGTTGCTGCAGCTCGAGCAGATCAGTTGGAAATCCAGCGCCGAGTTACTGGAGAAACTGATCGCCTATGAGGCGGTCCATGCGATTCAGGGCTGGAGCGATCTGAAAAATCGCCTCGGCAGTGACCGACGCTGCTTTGCCTTCTTTCACCCCAACATGCCCAACGAGCCGTTGATCTTCGTTGAGGTCGCCCTGGTCAACGGCCTGGCAGACAGCGTCCAGCAACTGCTGGATGAAGCGGTGCCGGCGCTGGATACCAATACCGCAGACACCGCCATCTTTTACTCGATCTCCAATGCCCAACAGGGGCTGGCGGGCATCAGCTTTGGTAACTTCCTGATCAAGCGCGTGGTCACGCTACTGAAACAGCAGCTGCCGCAGCTGAAACACTTTTCCACCCTGTCGCCAATTCCGGGGTTCTGTCAGTGGCTGTACAGCACAGACGCAGAGCAGCTGGGCACGCTGCCCGGCGGCCAGGCCTGGCTCAACAGCCCGCATTTTATCGAACACGGGGCGCATGCAAATCCCACTCCGGAGCAAAAACAGGCGCTGCAGCTCGCACTGCAATCGGCCCTACACTCGCCCCTACAACAGGATCAGCCCCAGGAGCTTGTTCAACAACAACAGGACCTACAACAGGCGCTGCAGAGCCTGGCCGTGCATTACCTGTGTCAGCAAAAGCGCAACGCGCTCTACGCCCGCGACCCGGTAGCTCATTTCCATCTCAGTAACGGCGCTCAGATCGCCCGCCTCAACTGGATGGCCGACAGCTCCGGCAAGGGGCTGCAGCAGTCCGCCGGGATGATGGTGAACTACCTCTACGAGCTGCCCAAGATCGAGAGTCGCAGCCAGGAGTACAGCGCCACTGGCAAGATAGCCCTGGCGGCCGGATTAACCAAACAACTGAAACGATCGCGCTAAGCGACAACCCTGAGTAGTTAAATAGGAGCAAAACATGACCCAACGAATTGCAGTAGTCACAGGTGCCACCGGCGGTCTGGGTATCGCCATGTGCAAAGCGCTCAGTGATCAGGGGCGCCAGGTCGTCGCCACTTACTACCCTGGCGAAGGTCAGGAAGCTGCGGCCAAGGCCTGGCAGCAAGCGATGCAGAGCGAAGGGTATACGCTGTCGGTGTACCCGCTCGATGTCACCGATTACGATAACTGCTGCACCTTTTTAGCCATCGTTGAAAAAGAGCAGGGACCGATCGACATTTTGGTCAACAACGCCGGCATCACTCGTGACGCACCGCTGAAGCGGATGCAGCCGCAGCAATGGAACGAGGTGATCAATACCAACCTGAGCTCCATGTTCAACATGTGCCAGCCGGTGTTTGAACAGATGTGCACGCGAGGTTGGGGGCGGATCGTCAACATCTCCTCCCTGAACGGCGAAAAGGGCCAGTTTGGCCAATCCAACTACGCCGCCACTAAAGCCGGTATCTACGGTTTTACCCGTTCGATCGCCCAGGAGGGCGCGAGCAAGGGCGTCACCGTCAATGCGGTTTCTCCCGGCTACATCGATACCCCAATGGTGCGTCAGGTACCGGAGAAGGTGCTCGAGAGCATTGTCAAAGGGATCCCGGTCGGACGTCTTGGCCAACCCGAAGAGATCGCCCGCGCGGTAGTCTATCTGACCGCCGATGACGCCGGTTTCGTGACTGGAACCAATATGTCCATCAACGGCGGCCAGTACATGAGCTAAGTCGTTCTGCTACGACCAGACCACGTGCCACCACCGCCCAGGTCGCGGCACGCGCGCATGAATAATTACCCAAGGAGGTCCGAATGTCCGGTTATATAGCGCCATTAGAGGAGATCAGATTTGCCCTGTACGAGCTGGCCGGATTTGACCAGCTCGCCGAACTTCCCGGCTTCGAGGATGCCAGCCCCGATCTGGTCGAGGCGATTCTGGAGCAAGCTGCCAAGTTGGCGACCGAGGTCGTCGCGCCCTTGAATCAGGTCGGTGACGCCGAGGGGGTGTCGCTCTCACCCGAGCATGAGGTAACCACGGCCAGCGGCTTTAAGCAGGCCTATCAGCAGTATGTCGACAGCGGCTGGGGCTCGCTGCAGTTCGATCCGGCGCTGGGCGGCCAGGGCCTGCCGTTCTCACTGGCGATTGCGGTGCAGGAGATGTGGCACGCGGCCAATCTGGCTTGGGGGCTGTGCCCGCTATTATCCCAGGGGGCGGTCGAGGCGATCTCCGCCAACGCCAGCGAGGCACTCAAGGCGCGCTTTTTACCGGCGATGATCGCGGGCACCTGGACCGGTACCATGAACCTGACCGAACCTCAGGCGGGTTCCGACCTGGCGGCGATCAGGACTCGCGCCGTTCGCGAGGCTGACCATTACCGGATTCGAGGTCAGAAGATCTTTATCACCTGGGGCGAGCACGATATGGCGGAAAATATCGTCCATCTGGTGCTGGCTCGGCTACCCGATGCCCCTGCTGGCGCCAGAGGGATCTCGCTGTTTCTGGTCCCCAAGTTCCTCCCCAATGCCGATGGCTCGCTCGGCCCGCGTAACGACTGCATCGCCACCGCGCTGGAGCACAAGATCGGCATCCACGCCAGCCCCACCTGTGTCATGAGTTTTGGCGACAATGAGGGGGCGATCGGCTATCTGGTGGGTCAGGAGCATCAGGGACTGGCCTGCATGTTCACGATGATGAACAACGCCCGGCTGACAGTAGGACTGCAGGGGGTGGCGATTGCCGAGCGCGCCTATCAGCAGGCGGACCAGTTCGCCCGAGAGCGGGTTCAGGGACACACGGTGCTGGGAGCGACGCCGATCATCGGCCACCCCGACGTGCGCCGGATGCTGATGACCATCAAAGCGCTAACCGAAGCCGGTCGGGCGCTGGCCTATAGCGCCTGTACCCGAATCGATTGGGAAAACGCGGATATTGAAGAGGATCTAAGGCTGCAGCACCAGCGCCGAGTCGGCGTATTGACACCGATAGTCAAGGGCTGGTGTACCGAGATGGCGCAGGAAGCGGTGTCGCTGGCGGTACAGATACACGGCGGCATGGGCTTCATCGAAGAGACCGGCGTCGGTCAGTACTTCCGAGACGCCCGCATTCTGCCGATCTACGAAGGCACCAACGGTATTCAGGCCATGGACCTGATCGGTCGCAAGACCCTGTCCGACAACGGCCTGGGGATGTTTGAACTGATCGACGAGATGACCGCGTTCCGCGCCCGACTGAGCCCGAACGAGGCCATTTCGGCCGAGCAGATCCAGCTCTTTGCCGCGAGTGTCAGCGCGCTCGGTGATGCGGTCCGCTACGTACTCGACAATGCCAGCAACAAGATTTTAATCGGCAGCATCGCCTTTAACTATCTGCTGCTGGCCTCGACAGTCACAGCCGCCTGGCAGATGTTACGAGCCGCCGACATCGCCCAGCAGCGCCTGGCCGAGGGCGATCATCGCGAGTTATTTTACCGTGCCAAACTGGATAGCAGCCGCTTCTTCATCGGCCAGATCCTGCCCCGCTATCTGGGTTACGCCTATGCCATCAACAGCGGCGAGCAGTGCATCGCCGCCAGCCATGCCGACGCCTGTTAAGCGCGGCTTGTTGTCACCCATCAGGAGAGAATAACGATGTTTATTAATGGCGAGTGGATTCAAAACCGGCCGGTGTTTGCGGTATTCAACCCGGCCACCGGTGAGCAGATCGGCACGGCTGCCGATGCCACTGCGATGGATATTGAACAGGCCATCAGCAGCGCCAACAAGGCTTTCGCTTCCTGGTCCAAGACCACCGCCTACCAGCGCTCGGCCTGTCTGTATAAAGCCTATCAATTGATGCTGGAACAGCAGCAGTCGCTGGCCGAACTGATGAGTCGGGAACAGGGTAAACCCCTCAAGGCAGCTTTAGGCGAAGTGCGTTACGGCGCCGACTTTCTGCTCTGGTACGCCGAGGAGGCCAAGCGCGTCTATGGAGAGACTATCCCTTCGCCGCGCGCCGACCAGCGTTTCCTGGTGCAGCAGCAGCCGGTCGGAGTGGTGGCTGCGATCACGCCCTGGAATTATCCGATCTCGATGATCACCCGCAAAGTCGCCCCTGCCGTCGCCGCGGGCTGCACGATTGTGCTCAAACCGGCAGAGGCAACGCCGCTGTGCGCCATCGCGATGTTCAAGATCTTTGAGCAGGCAGGGTTCCCACCCGGGGTCGTCAACCTGGTGACCGCGGCCGATCCGCGTCCTATAGGCGAGGCCTTCTGCAGCCACCCGCAGATACGCAAGCTCAGTTTTACCGGCTCGACCGCCGTCGGCAAACACCTGGCGACCCGGGCTGCTCCGCACCTCAAGCGGGTGTCGATGGAGCTTGGCGGCCACGCCCCGGCGATCGTCTTTAACGATGCCGACCCGATCCACGCCGCCAAGGGCCTGGCGCTGGTCAAATTCCTGAACACCGGCCAAGCCTGTATCAGCCCCAACCGAATCTTCGTCCATCGCGATCTGCTCGAGCCGTTCCTGCAAGAGTTCGGCAGTCGCATCGCCAAGCTCAAGGCGGGCAACGGCCTGGATAGCGGCGTTGCAATCGGCCCGCTGATCAACCAGGCAGCCCTCGACAAGGTGTCGACTCAGGTCGACGATGCCCTGGGCAAAGGCGCGAAACTGTTGCAGGGCGGCCAGCAGCTGCTTGACGACGGTCTCGACCAGGGCTGCTTTTACGCCCCGACCCTGCTCAGCGGGGTGACACCAGAGATGCGCATCTACCGCGAAGAGACCTTCGGTCCGGTTGCTGCGGTGATCCCCTTCTCGACCGAAGCCGAGGTACTGGCGATGGCCAACGACACCCATTACGGGCTGGCGGCCTACGTCTACACCGAATCGATGTCGCGCACGATACGCATGTACGAACAGCTGCAGTTCGGCATCATCGGCATCAACGACATCAACCCCACCGGCGCCGCAGCCCCCTTTGGCGGCATGAAGAGCAGCGGCCTGGGCCGGGAGGGCGCGCGCCAGGGGCTGGCCGAATACCTGGAGACCAAGCTGGTCGGCATCGCGGTAAAAAGTCACGAATAGTCAACCCTGCAGGACAGACCCGGGCGGCGCGGATCCAACCCGTCCCGTCCGGCGACGCCCTCTGCTGCGCGCGACCATTGCACCGCGCAGCGGAGTAAATCAAGTGATATGGTTGAGTGGCAGTGCCGTTCTTTTAAGTACATGACGCAATACAAAGCTGGTTCGAATGCTGGAAACACCGGCGATCTGATTCAGCTCCTTCAACAGAAACTGCTCGTAGCCAGACATATCCGGCATCACCACCTTAAGCAGGTAATCGGCTTCACTGCCGGTAATCAGTGCACACTCCAGAACCTCGGTATAAGTCGATATTTGCGCCTCAAAATTATCAAGGGTTTCTGTCAACTGACTGCTCAAATTGACGTGAATATAGATCGTCAGTGGCAGTCCAAGTGCGTGCTGATTCAATAGCGTCACTTGTTTCTCAATCAAGCCGGCCTGTTGCAACTGCCTGACCCGTCTGGAACAGGGCGATGGCGACAGGCCAATTTTCTCGGCCAGCTCCAAGTTACTGATGTCGCCGTGAGTCTGAATCTCTTCGAGAATCCTGCGATCGAGCCTATCAAGTTTCTTAATTGGCACAGATAACCTCTTTTTATACAAAAAATTACTTTTGATACCACAGATGTCGTAATTATAAAGCACATATGAAGAAATACGCCTGCTTACTTAGCTTAAGCTAACACCAGTAAAACAATAATCAAACGGCCACCTGAGGGCCGTAGACAGCCAACGACTGGAGGCCTTATGCCTGTCCAAAAGAAGTCATTTTCCACCCGCGCGATCCATACCGGATATAATCCCAAGGATAACAACGATGCGCTGTCCCCCCCTATTTACATGACCTCAACCTACACCTTTGACAGTGTCGAAGAGGGCAGCGGCCGTTTCGCGGGCACCGAGCCAGGACACTTCTACGGCAGAATATCCAACCCGACCCAAGAGTTGCTGGAAGTGCGACTGGCAGACCTGGAAGACGGCGAGGCCGCACTGGCGACGGCCTCGGGAATGGGCGCGATCACCTCCACCTTATGGAGCATTCTCTCCCCGGGGGACCAGATCATCGCCGACAAGACGCTCTATGGTTGCACATTTGCCTACATTCACCATGGCTTGAGAAAGTTTGGGGTAAAGGTCGACTTTGTAGACTGCACCGACCTCGACCAACTCAAGGCAGCACTGACCACGGATACCAAAGCGATCTACTTTGAATCCCCGGTCAACCCAAACATGCGGTTGATGGATATCCGTGCGGTCAGTGATCTGGTTCACAACTACAACGCCGACATAAAAGTGATTGTCGACAACACTTACTGCACCCCTGCGCTGCAAAAGCCATTGAATCTGGGCGCTGACCTGGTGGTTCACTCGGCCACCAAATACCTCGGCGGCCACGGCGACCTGATCGCAGGCGCGGTGATCGGTGACGCTGAAACACTGCAGCACATTCGCGTGTTCGGCTTAAAGGATATGACCGGCGCCGTCATCTCCCCCATGACCGCATTTTTAGTATTACGCGGGCTGAAGACGCTGGAGCTGAGAATGGAAAGGCATTGCAGCAACGCCCTGACACTCGCCACGCAACTGACCGCACACCCAAGTGTCGAGCAGGTGTTCTATCCTGGCCTCAAAGACAACCCTTACTATGGACTGTGCCTGCAGCAGATGAGCCTGCCCGGCGGGATGATCGCCTTTGAATTGAAAGGGGGCTATGAGGCGGGGTGTGCCTTCATGAACAAGCTCAAAATGATCAAACGGGCGGTCAGCCTGGGCGATGCCGAGTCACTGTGCCAGCACCCTGCCAGCATGACGCATTCAACCTATACCCCACAAGAACGCGAAAGCCATGGCATCACCGAGGGCTTGGTACGGATCTCCGTCGGACTGGAATCGATCGATGATATCTATGCCGATGTGCACCAGGCATTAACTTCTATGTCGTGATCGCCCACACCCGAATTCCGGCGGATCTTCGCCAGAGGGAATTCGGGGCTGCCTCAGCGGGAGGATATAGAGCCAACGGTGGGGCCTATGCGCGGCAGAGGCATCAGCACCCTGCTATATCGGTCAAAGCATCATCATGAGTTCGCGGATTTAAGATCCAGAACAGCATCAACAAGAAAATAATGCTTCATCGCAAGAGCCTGCTTACGACACGGACACAAAGGGGGCGCTGAGCGTCGTTTTCAATCAAGTCTGACTCCATTGGTTTCTTTTTTGGTTTGCGGTTTTCAATCGAGTCTGACCCCATTGGTTTCCGCCGCTTATTCAGGGGCAACGCCTCGGCAATATCGTGGACCTGCTGTCATTCATCTCAGACTATGTCGACATGCTGAATGCTCCCATGCTGGAAAAGCCGACAAAGGCATTCGAAGATGTCCTGGCACGGTCATGGACAACCGGTAATGCCATTCGGTTTGCGAGCGTCCAAACCGAGAAAGCACAAGAGCCCCCGGGGTTGTTTCAGCTGTTGCGCTCACTGCGCGACCCGGAGATACACCGCGGCTTGCATTTCGGTATCAACTTTCGGCGCATTATCGGCGCATTATCGGCGCGCAGATGAAACCCTGAACCCTCGGGTAACGATACTCATCGACAGAGAGCCTCTGGGTTGATTAATCTGGGGCCATGCCTATGGCCCCGCGAGCCACCGTCAGCCTCCCTCACTTAGGAAAACCTAATGATGTACCTTCTCCTTGCAACCGGACAGATCGCCACATCGGAACTCGCCAGCCTGTCGCAGCAACCCTGTTCGGTTCACGACATAAACCCCACGGCAGAACAGCCGCTTACTCTATTCTCATTACTGTTGTCAGAGGTCAAACTGTTCGATGAAGCGACAGGCGATGAACTAGCCCCGGTAACGGCCGTCGTTCATCCCGAGGGGCCGCATACCGCACTCCTCTTTGATCAAGAGCAGGCAATGATCCGCGCCAAATTGCTGCTGCATGGCCTGGATGATACTCAGTGGAGCAGAGATACCAACTTTACCCACTCGGTTAGATTCTCAGGCAACGTTAGCAACAAACAGTTAAACGAGGTGGCCCTGCTGGGCACTCAATTGTGCCGATTGATGGCAGCCGAATCGCCTGACAGCCTGCTGAATGATACCGCTAGCGATAGCCTGGCCGATCTGGAACAGACTATTTCCGCAAGGGTCCAGATCAGCAAGCAATTGATCGGGATCCAGGCACAGTTCGGGATCTGCCCCTGTACAGGATAGGCAACGGGACAGCCGTTAAGGGCCTGCCCTGTGGCGATGCAAAAATACAGAACTTGTGAGTAAGGTAGCGGGGGCGAGTCTCGTGTTTTGCCCCAATCCAAAAGAAAAGCCCCGCCCCTCTTCCGAGCGCACCTGTAGCCGCCATCCTACCCCACTTGGTGCCCTCCATCGGAAACCCCAGAGAGGAAATACCCTTAGGCCTGCTGTTAGTAAGCGTAGTTTCCGGCCCACGTTGACTTAATCGAGAACGATATTCCAGGCATCAAGCAACTCGGGTCGTCGTCAGCAGATGCCGCCGAAACAGAGCGAAGCGGCGAGTAGGCGGTACTGCTGACTGGCCTTGTTAGGGCTTTTTATATACAGTTGTACGGAATTACCGTACAAC
>JBALTG010000099.1:0-17308 GCA_036964625.1 Motiliproteus sp. | reverse complement strand
TTGACAAAAATGAGCGTGTAATCTGGCCGAAATGAGCATTTCGCAGTAGGTTGGCCTATTCTCGGACAGCCTCCTAGACCCCAGAAACAACAAAAGCCTGCATCTCTGCAAGCTTTTAAAAACACCCCCGCACAACAATGGGCGTAGCGGTTGTTGTTTGCCGATCAGGGCTGGTGAGTATTCACCAACCCGGCATTCTGGTACCAGTAGCCGTTCACTGCATCGGCCGGAATCACCGGGATCTGCCGGGAAGTCCCGTCTAGCTGCTCGCGGAATTGTTGAATGATCGGCGCCATCGCCTCACCCTGAGGGCTCAGGCGGACAATATCCACCCCCATCTGCACCATCTGCTCCAGCTCCGCAAGCAGATTATAGGCCTGCCCTGACAGGGTCTGGATGCCATTGATGGTAAACACCTCTTGCCCCTCCTGGCTCGCCAACGGCAAACCCTGGGGGTAATCCAGGCACACAAATTGACACTGATCTTTGGGTAAATTTCTTGCCCGGGCGGTAAAACAGCGTGCCGAATACGCCAGCGGCAGCATCCCGTAACTGAACACTTCGGTCTCGATCGCATCGCCAAAGCCCAGCTGCTGGGCATCGCTGAGGATATCGGTCAGGGTCTTACCGGAAAGTTCAACCGGCATCACCCAGCGCTGCAGTCCGCGCTTGTGCAGCGCCTGCAGGGTACGGGCGTTGTAGATGTTGATGGCCGGCCCGGTGACAAACGGCAGTCCGCGCTCGGCCAGCATCTGCACCGCGCCCATATCGTTAGCTTCAACCCTCAGCTCGCCGTTATCACACAGGCGCCGCAGCGTCTTCAGCTCCGACTCAGCCTCGATCAACACCAGTGATGACAACACCACTTCCTTGCCCGTGGCGGCCAACTCCAGCCCCAGCTCAATCCACTCCTGGGTCTTCAGCTCGCGACGCTTGGAGCAGACACTTTCACCCAGATAGATCAGATCCAGTGGCTGCTCAGCCATCTGCCGATAAAATTCATACACATTTTCACGCGGCCAATAGAACTGTAGCGAACCGAGAGACAACTTCATAACCAACCTCAAAAAAACCGGTTTAACGTTCGGGATTACTGCCAGGGACGCGAATAGGCACCTAAGGTGGTCTGGGTCCCTTCGGACACATTACCCAGCGCGCTCATCCATTCAGGCTTGGCTTGATACCCCTTCGGGTCAGCCTTCATCGCATCAATCGCCTGACGCCAAACACGCACCACCTGCTCAACATAGGCGGGGCTACGCTGCCGTCCCTCAATCTTGACCGCACAGACGCCCACCTCCTGCAACTGCGGCAGCAACTCCAGGGTATTGAGACTGGTGGGCTCCTCCAGCGCATGGAAGGTATTGCCAGCGACCTGAAAACGGCCCTTGCACAGCGTCGGGTAACCGGCCTTTTCGCCCGCTTTATAACGATCGATCAACACATCGTTAAGCCGGGTCTCCAGCCCTCCGTCGGCCTGTTCTTCCCAGCGCACCGCATGCGCAGGCGAGCAGGCGCCACAGGTATTAGGGGACTGATCGGTCACATAAGAGGAGAGGTAGCAGCGACCTTCGGCCATGATGCACAATGAACCGAAAGCAAACACCTCCAGCTCCACCGGGCTCTGGGCGGCCACCTGACGCACCTGGGCCATCGACAGCACGCGCGGCAGTACCGCCCGACGAATACCAAAATTCTCGTGGTAAAACTTGAGACTCTCGTAGTTGGTCGCAGAACCCTGGACCGACAGATGCAACCCCAGATCCGGGTGCTTTTCTGCGGCGTAGCCCAGCACTCCCATATCGGCAGCGATCAGCGCACTGACCCCCAGGTCAGCGGCCAGATCAACCGCGGCCTCCCAGCGTTTCCAGCCGCTCGGCTGAGGGTAGGTATTAACCGCAACAAATACTTTTACACCGCGATCACGGGCATAGTCCAACGCGCGATAAGCTTTCTTATCATTGAAGTTGAGACCCGCAAAGTGACGCGCATTGGTATCATCTTTAAAACCGATGTAGACCGCATCCGCACCATTATCTACGGCCGCTTTTAACGACGGGTAGTTCCCCGCCGGACAGACCAACTCCATACTTATACCTATCGATTAATCACTACGTACGCGTTCTTGATAAACCCTGAAATCCAGCGGTGCACGGTAACAAACCAAACGGCATCCGCCCTTGATCCGGATCAAGTTTAAAAAAAGGGAAAATTATACGCCAAACAGACTCAGAAAGCCTCTGCGTCAAAACAGCACTCTTTTTCAGATACCCTGTGATTAGCGGTGCCGCAGTGGCGACTGACTACAGCAGGTACTGTCGGTATTACGGGCATTATCGCGAATATTCGCATCCTGATAGTGATACCAGCCCAGCCGCATCCGGGTCCAGCGGCTGGCGGCGGGATCAAGACCCGCCTGTGCAGCTAACACCAGCAATGCATCCAACTGCAGATGACCAGCGTCATACTCGAACCATAAACGATCGCGACGCTGTCCACAGCGGTTAAATCCAAGCAGCGCCTCAGCCTGTCGAGCCAGCGCAGTTAACACCCCCGGCCGCTGCAGCAAAAGCGCCGAGGATGTCGGCGCGAGCTTAAGGCTACGCTGAACACAAAAAACGGCACGCACACCCGGCTTGAGATCAGACGCGAGCGGACTCGTCACTGGGGCGCGCTGAAGTTCTTAATATAGAGCTCAGCGGTCTTACGGGCCTGTACCTGTTCGGCCTCGCTCAGTTGCTTAAACACATGTTTCATTAATTCTTCGACCTCATCAACACCTTGATGCACCGCCACCGCAAACCAGGCGTAGGCCTGTACCAGATTCTTGTCAACACCCGAGCCCTCCATGTAGATTTCACCGATGGTCAACTGGGCATAGGCCCCACCCTGCTCCGCCAAGGGCTTGTAATAACCCAGCGCCATCTCGGTATCAGAGATCGTTTGCGCCTCCTGCGCACTCAGCGTAGTTGCCAGCACAACACACACCCATGCCAAGATATGCTTGACCCATTTAACCCTCATAACCCTCTCCGGACAGTGTCGATTCTACTCAAAACCCAACATTCTATCGCGACTCGCCCGCCAAGCAAACTCAGATCCAGCCCAAATCTGCCTGCCTCCGTTCAATTCATCGTAGCTCGGTATAAGCGATAAACTCCACCAGATCCCCGCCAGCCACTGTCGCTCCCGCCGGAATCACTGCATAGCCGTCAGCCCAGGCTGCCGAGGTCAGCACGCCTGAGCTTTGGTTGGGGTAGGGACGAAGCTCCACCCCGTTCTCGCCATCCACACGTCGCACCCGCAGGTATTCACGTCGCTGCTGCGGCTTGCTACGGCTAAACTGAATCGGCAAATGCACACCGCCGCGAACAGAGCCGCTATCTCCCTGCAACCGCAGCAGCACCGGCCGCGCCAGCACCTGAAAACACATCAGCGCCGAGACCGGATTACCCGGCAAGCCAATAAAGGGCACGCCAGCCACCCGACCAAACGCCAGCGGCTTACCCGGCTTGATCGCCAGCTTCCACAGACTGATCTCACCGAGCGACTCAACAGCAGCCTTGATGTGATCCTCCTCCCCGACCGAGACCCCGCCGCTAGTGATAATACAGTCGGCGCGCTGGGCGGCATCCGCCAACACCGCTTTAGTCGCTTCAAGACTGTCTTCGACAGTGCCCAGGTCAACTAATTCCATCCCCAACTGCTGCACTAATCCGATCAAGCAGTAACGGTTGGAATTATAGATCTGCCCCGGCCGGGCGATCTGACCCGGCTGAGCCAGCTCATCACCACTGGAAAGAACCGCCACTCGTAGCCGCTTAAAACAGGGAAACTCAGCCATGCCGATACTGGCCAGCACTCCTAGATGCTGTGGCTGCAAGCGAACACCCGCCGTAATCACCGCATCTCCTTTGGCGATATCCTGACCACGCTGGCGAATGTGATCACCCAACCGGGCATCGACCGGCATGACCACCCGATCCGCACCTTGCTGCTGCACATGCTCCTGCATCACGACCGTATCCGCACCCGCCGGAAGAGTCGCACCGGTAAAGATTCGGGCAACGGTACCCGGCTGCAGCGGCTGCGGGTCGGCCCCTGCCGGTATGCGCTGGCTGATCAACAGCGGCGCTCCCGCGGCGACACGCAGGTCAGCAATTCGCACCGCGTACCCATCCATGGCGCTATTATCGTGTGGCGGCACGTCTAAACCGGCGCGCTGATCCGCAGCCAGCACGCGCCCCAGAGCCTGGTGCAGCGGCACGGACTCGATCGCCCGGGTCGCCGTGACCGACGCCAGCAACAGCTCCAGCGCCTGCTCGAACGGCATCAACCCAGGCTGATCACAGCACCCCAGTACAGGATCGATACTCACTCGCGCTCACCCTGGCAGAATCCGGACCCGGCCAGATTGACCATCTCGACGAAGTTACAGGGCTTGTGCCGGGCATCAAGCTGCTCTTTGATGATGCCGTCCCACGCCAGCTGGCAGGCTCCGGTGGAACCGGGCATGCAGAAGATGACCGTGCGATTAGCAACCCCGGCAACAGCCCGGGACTGAACGGTAGAGGAACCGATCTGGGCAAATGAGAGCTGCCGAAACAACTCACCGTAACCCTCAATTTGCTTATCAAACAGCGGCAGCACCGCTTCTGGAGTCGTATCACGCGCCGTAAAGCCGGTCCCTCCCGTTATCAATACTGCCTGGATACCGGGCTCGGCGATCCATTGTGACACTTTCGCCCGCAGCAGATAGATGTCATCTTTGATGATGGCCCGATCGCCACAGCGATGGCCTTCCGTTTCCAGTCGCTCTGCCAGGGTATCACCCGACGTATCGTTTTCCAGGGTGCGGGTATCTGACAGGGTCAGAATCGCAATATTTAGCGGCACGAATTCGGTATTCGCATGGTGAGCCATAGGTTTCTCCTAGATAGGTGAAAAGCAGCAGATGCTATTGGCTCGATTGTGTCAGCCTGCCCTCTCGATGACAATGTTCAATCAGCACCAACCCCGCGGCACTTAACAAAGATCAATTTTGCCTGATCACGATCGGCCGAAGTCACGGGGCAACGCCCTCCCAGAGACAATTCTACCGCCACCCACCACATACCCCTCACAAAGCCAAGGTTTCTCTTCCCTTAAGAGGCCAACCACGTTATAAAAAACATTCGCAAATTACTAACTGGCGCAAAGCTCCGAGATCTGGTATTTTCTCGCGCCTGTTTCTGGCAACCCTAAGCTGGGCCGGAGACAGCATTGCGACACGAGCAGGCGCCTAATCGCCTTCTATTTAGGTGATGCGTTAAATGGACTGATCGCGGCGGCGTCCGCGTGAACTTAGACAAGAAGTGAGGCATACCATGCCACAAGCCAAAGAATCGTTACTCAAGCATTACGTGCCCTACCAGCCCAAAAAGGGCGAAGAGTATATGAACGAAGTGCAACGGGAGCACTTCAAGAATATTCTTAATGCCTGGAAAACGGAGCTGATGGAAGAGGTCGACACGACCATCAACCATATGAAGGAAGAAGCGGCTAATTTTGCCGACCCTTCCGATCGGGCCAGCCAGGAAGAGGAGTTCAGCCTCGAACTACGCACCCGCGATCGCGAGCGCAAGCTGACCAAGAAGATCAACGAGACGCTGGAACGGATCGAGCTGGATGATTACGGTTACTGCGATTCTTGTGGCGTGGATATCGGCATCCGCCGACTCGAAGCACGCCCTACCGCGACCCAGTGCATCGACTGCAAAACCCTGGCAGAAATCAAAGAGAAACAACTGGGCAATTAACCCTCGACACCACGCCTCGGCGTGGTGCTCATCCGCCCTCTATCGAAGCCAGTGATGCCTGGGATCAGCAACTACATAGGTCGCTTTGCCCCCTCGCCCACGGGCTCGTTGCACTTTGGTTCGCTGCTCGCCGCGCTGGCCAGCTTTCTCGATGCCCGCGCCAACCAAGGGCGATGGCTAGTGCGGATGGAAGATCTGGATCCGCCGCGGGAGATTGCCGGCGCAGCCGCGCAGATCCTGCGCACCCTGGAAAATTTTGGTTTTTACTGGGACGGGCCGGTCCGCTACCAGAGCCAGCACCTCGATCTCTACCAGCAAGCACTGCAACAGCTGCGGAAACAGCAACAGGCCTACCCCTGTTACTGCTCCCGCCAACAGATCGCACAGCGCCACGCGGCTGTTTACGACGGCTATTGCCAGCAACAAAAACAGCCACCGAGACCGCCTGAACCCAACCACCCCGCCGCCATCAGAGTCATTGTCGGTGACTCCAGGATTGGTTTTGACGACGCTATCCAGGGCCACTACCAGCAGCAACTAAAAACCGAGGTGGGCGATTTTGTGATCCGCCGCAGGGACGGCCTCTACGCCTACCAACTGGCTGTCGTCGTCGATGATGCGGCGCAGCAGGTTAGTCATATCGTGCGTGGCTACGACCTGCTCGATTCGACTCCTCGCCAGATCCAACTGCAACAACGGCTGCAGCTGCCGACACCGGAGTACGCCCACATTCCGATCCTGGTTAACAGCCAGGGACAAAAACTGAGCAAGCAGACCTACGCCAGCGCCATCGATCCCGATCAACCGCACCGCTCATTGTTCCGAGCATTGCAACTGCTCGGTCAACAACCGCCCGAAGATTTGCGGGCAGGATCGACCCATGAGATGCTCCGCTGGGGTATTAACCATTGGCAACTATCCTGGGTGCCGCGCCAACCGCACCTTGCCGAATCACTGCTGGAGTCCTGAGATGTCGATGTACCGACTGATCGCCGTACTGATTTTGGCGATCTATCTGCTATCCCCGGAACGGATCGACTTCTGGGCGAACACCGAGCACGCCTGGTACAGCCCGTTTCTGGTCTGGCTGGCGCTGATCGCACTGGCGGCCTGGTTCGAGTTAAAGCGGAGTCGAGATGACCTATAGCCTCGGCCTGTTATATAGCCTGGGCATCGGCCTCCTGCTCGCGTTGCTTGGCATCGCCTACGCCACCAACCGCAACTATATTTCCAAACGCATCTCCAGCCATCCCGCCACCTTTATCTTGGCGCTGGGCGTGTATGCCAGCACCTGGAGTTTTTACGGCGCTACGGGACTGGCACAGAATTACGGTTATGCATTTATGGCGTCCTATGTCGGCGCCTCGGTCTCCTTCCTGCTGGCCCCCATCATCCTGCTGCCGCTACTACGCATCACCAAGTCCTACCAGCTCAGCTCAATCGCCGACCTGTTTGCATTCCGCTTCCGCAGCCAGCTTGCAGGCACCCTGGTCACGTTATTGATGTTGATCGCCAGCCTGCCGTTGATGTCGATGCAGATCGAAGCCGTGACTGACAGCACCCGCCTGCTGAGTGGCACGCAGGACGACAACTCGGTGGCATTGGTGTTTTGCGCCAGCATCGCCCTGTTTGCCGTCCTGTTCGGCTCCCGCCACCCGTCAATCCGGCATCACACCGCAGGACTGGTGGTGGCAATGGCGGCAGGTGTACTGATCAAGCTACTGGCACTGTGCAGCCTGGCACTGTTTGCCGTGTACGGCGTCTTTGGCAGCAATGCGCAGATGGAGCTATGGCTGGCCGCCGATGCGACCCGCTCGCTCTATCAGCCGATCGAAGGCGACTACTGGCGTACCCTGCTAATCGGGTTTATGACCTCCGTGGTGGTGATGCCACACATGTTTCATCTGCTCTTCACCGAGAACAGCGACAGCCGCGTTCTGAGCAAAGCCAGCTGGGGCTTCCCACTGCTAATGCTGCTGTTATCGATATCAATACCGCCTATTTTATGGGCCGGAACAGCCCTGGAAATCGACGCACGCACCGAGTATTTCGGCCTGCTGCTGGGACACTACAGCCAGACCCCGCTGCTCACCCTGCTAGCCTACATCGGCGGCTTGGCAGCGGCCTGCGGACTCTTGATTGTGACCACGATCGCACTCGCGGGGATGACCCTGAACCACCTGATCCTGCCCTTCCTGCCACTCCAGAGCAGCAACCACCTCTACCGCAGACTGGTATGGACCCGGCGCCTGCTGATTTTGCTGATAACCCTGCTTGGCTACCTGTTTTCCCGTGCCGTCGACGAGCAAGCCGCCCTCTACCATATGGGGCTAATCGCCTTTATCGCTTTTCTACAGTTCCTACCCGGATTACTCGCGACCCTGTTTTGGCCGGGAGGCACCCGCCTGGGCTTTGTTTTAGGACTGCTCGCGGGCATGACGATCTGGCTGGCATCGATGCTAGGACCGATGCTCCCACACTCTCAGCACTTCGCCGATATGCTCCAACTCAACACCGGCAACTGGCACGATATTGCGACCCTGGCATTGGCAATCAACATCGTCATTTTCATCATGCTGTCCTCGCTGGGCAAAGCTGGCCGCGACGAACAACTCGCCGCCAACTCCTGCCTCCTCAGCGCGCTGCACCGCCCCCAAAGCGAACGCGCCCCGGTCGCAGATACCGCTACCCTGATTAACCGTCTGGCGGTTCGCCTCGGACAGCAAAGTGCTCAGCACGAAGTGACCCAGGCACTGCAGCAGCTTCACCTCGACGCCGCTGAGATCCAGCCTCAGGCCCTGGAGAAACTCCAGGATCAGCTTGAGATCAACCTGTCCGCACTGCTCGGTCCGGTTGAAGCGATATCACTGCTAAGCCTGGAACACACGCCCACAGACAACTTTCACCGCCGCGACATTCACCTGCTGGAAAGCCATCTGGAACACTCTCAAGACCAGCTATCCGGGCTGGCGGTAGAGCTGGATGAACTGCGTCGATTACACCGCAAGACGCTACAGCGCCTCCCCATCGGCGTCTGCTCGCTGGGCGAAACGGGTCAGATTTTGCTTTGGAACAGCGAGATCGAAAATTTCACCGGGGTTCCCGGCCTCCAGGTGATCGGCCAGCGCCTCGATGCGCTCCCGACACCCTGGCGCGAGCTATTAAGCCGGTTCGCCCAAAAAACCGAGATCCATAGCCCAAACCAATGTTTGAGCATCGATGGTCAGCCACGCTTTTTTAGCCTTCACAAAGCCATATTGGCCGAACAACACCGCCCCAATCAAAATCAACTTCACGCCCACGCCAACCAGGTGCTACTGCTGGAGGATGAGACTGAAAACCAGCTACTCGCTGATGAATTAGCCCACACTGAGCGCCTAGCCTCTATCGGCCGACTCGCCGCCGGGGTCGCGCACGAGATTGGCAACCCGATCACCGGCATCGCCTGCCTGGCACAGAATTTAAAGTACGAGACCGACACTGCCGAGATTTTGCAAGCCAGCGAACAGATTTTGCAACAGACCGGCCGGGTCGATACGATCGTCAAATCGCTGATGAGCTTCGCCCATGGCGGTGACCAATACCGTCCCGAATCACAACAGACCCTGTCGCCGCACCTCTGCGTCAAACAGGCGATCGAGCTGGTACGGCTGGATCCGCGGCGCAAACAACGCAACTATCTTAATCTGTGCGATTCTCAATTACAGATACAGGGCGATACACAGCGACTGCTGCAAGTCTTCGTCAACCTGCTCAACAACGCCGCAGATGCCTCCGAACCGGGTTCCTCGGTGCGCATCCAGAGCTACGAAACCGATGACAGCGTGCTGATCCATATCGAAGATCAGGGCAGCGGCATCCCTCCCGAGCTGCAAAAGCGCCTGTTTGAACCTTTCTTTACCACTAAAGAGCCAGGCCAAGGCACCGGTTTAGGGTTATCGTTGGTCTATAGCATCATTGAGGAACATTACGGCAGTGTACAGATTGAAAGCCCAGCCGATGTTGCGGAGAATAGAGGCACTCGGATAATCCTGACCCTCCCCAGAGCTATCCCATCACCGTTCAGTGACAGAGACAGTACCGCATGAGCCATATCCTGATCGTCGAAGACGAAGACGTCATCCGCGCCGCGCTGCAGAAATTTCTGGAACGCAACGACTATCGAGTCAACAGCGCAGACTCCGTTGACCAGGCACTGACGCTGTGCGCACAACATCGCTTCGATCTGGTGATTAGCGATCTGCGCCTGCCCGGCCGCCCCGGTACCGACCTGATCGAACAGGTCGGCAAGACCCCGGTGCTGATCATGACCAGCTACGCCAGTATGCGTTCGGCCGTGGATGCGATGAAGCTAGGCGCGGTCGATTACATCGCTAAGCCCTTCAATCACGACGAAATGCTCCTGAGCATCGAGGGCATTCTAAGCCAAGCAGCCAAAACCGCTGCCGCACCACAAGAGCAAGCCCCAGAGCCAAAACCTGCCGCCTCAAAAACACCGAGCTCGCCCTGCAACTATATGATCGGCCAGAGCCGACCGATGCTGGAGCTATTTTCCCGCATCCGCAAAGTTGCCCGCACCGACGCTACGGTCTTGATCCAGGGCGAGTCTGGTACCGGCAAGGAGCTGGCGGCGCACTCAATCCACCAGCAAAGCCTGCGCGCCCAGGCACCGATGATCGCGGTAAACTGCGCTGCAATTCCGCAGACCCTGATCGAATCAGAGCTATTCGGACACGAAAAAGGCGCCTTCACCGGCGCGGTGAGTACCCATCGCGGCCTGATTGAAGCGGCCAACGGCGGCACCCTATTCCTGGACGAGATTGGAGAGCTTCCACTCGAGGCCCAGGCACGTCTGTTACGCGTCCTGCAAGAGGGTGAAATCCGCAGGGTCGGATCGGTGCAACCGCTGCAGGTAGATATCCGCCTGATCGCCGCCACCCACCGCGATCTCAAAGCGATGACCCGCACCGGCCATTTCCGTGAAGACCTGTTCTATCGCCTCTACATTATGGAGATTGCCATGCCCGCCCTACGCGATCGTGGCGAAGATATCATCGAACTGGCAGAAACGTTTCTCCACAAAGCGTGCGAGCGCATGGCAACCCCACCCAAGCGGCTATCCACTCAAGCCCGCAGCGCCATGCTCAGCTACCGCTGGTCCGGTAACGTTCGTGAACTGGAAAACGCAATAGAGCGGGCGGTCATTCTCAGCGAAAGCGACCTTATTTCGATGGAGATACTGGGACTGGATTTTCATCACAGCGCAGCATCGAATCACCCCGACAGCGCCAGCAGCACCTTCTCGAACAGCATCAGCCCCTTTGGCCAAAACTACTACACGGGTGCACCCACCAGCCCACCAGCACTATCACTGGAAGATTATTTTCAGCGCTTTGTCCTCGAGCATCAACAAACCATGACGGAGACAGAACTGGCAAAACGACTTGGGATCAGTCGCAAAACACTCTGGGAACGACGTCAGCGGCTTGGCATCCCCCGCAAACAGAAAGATGACTAACAACCGTAGCGGTCGTAGCCACGCGAGTAGAACTGCTACCTTTCGAAACAAAATGTGTTACCTACGTCGATTCATTCGGTAACACTATCCCTACATAAAGTAATGATATATACCACCAACACCAGCAACACCCTGTTTTACCGATACTATTAAAACATGGCACGCTGTCTGCAGCACTCTAACTAAGAAAAATAAAATCTCGCTGTCCGAACTCAATAAAAATAATAAGAGTTCAGCCGCTGACGAGATCGGTCTCATATAACAATAAAAACAGTAACCCACGCTGATCACTTGAGGCAAAGGGCCTTAGAGATAGGCAACGGCAATAAAAACAACACTCCGTTGACCGTCTCGCTATACCCTTTACTCCGGTGGTTGGCACCTCTTTATCTCCCCAATCGATCCTGCTTTTCGCCAAACTCCTCATCCTTCGAAATTCAATTCACCTCTGGCATTTTCTCACAACCCGCTGAGTGCTATCATTGCGCTCCTTTTATTTTGCTGTTAAGCGTCAGAAAACACATGGATTCTAATTTTTTAGGCGTCATCATTGCGCTACTCCCCTGGGTTGCGGTCGGATTACTCTACCTCCTCCTAAGCCGCACTGCCAAAGGCAGACCAACCACCGTTATCCAGGACACGCGTATCAACGGCCCACAGATCATCCCCCGGGAACAACACTACGTTACCCGCAAGCAGATCAGCGACAGCGCTCTGAAGGTTCTTTATCGCCTCAAAGATGCGGGTTACGAAAGCTATCTGGTCGGCGGCTGTGTGCGTGATCTTGAACTCGACCTGCACCCCAAAGATTTTGACGTCGCCACCGAAGCCCACCCCGAAGAGGTTCACGAGCTGTTTCGCAACTCGCGCCTGATCGGCCGCCGCTTCAAACTGGTCCATGTCCGCTTCGGCCGCGAGATCATCGAAGTCGCCACCTTCCGCGCTAGCCATGATGCCGTCCACAACGACGACGACCAGCATGGCAAAAAAGCCGATGGCGGCATGATCCTGCGCGACAATGTCTATGGCACGGTCGAGGAGGACGCCCTGCGCCGTGACTTCACGGTCAACGCCCTCTACTACACCATCAACGATTTCAGTGTTCACGATTACGCCGGTGGCTGGGATGACCTGGAGCAGCGCACGCTCCGTATGATCGGCGATCCTGAAATGCGCTACCGCGAAGACCCGGTACGGATGCTTCGGGCGGTCCGGTTTGCCGCCAAACTGGAGTTCGTGATTGAACCGAACACCGAAGAACCGATCCAGCGCCTGGCCCACCTGCTGCGAGATATCCCGGCAGCACGCCTGTTTGAGGAGGTACTCAAACTATTTATGTCCGGACAGGGCGAAACCACCTACGCCATGCTGCGCCACTTCAACCTGTTTGAAGCACTCTTTCCTGCCACCCACAAAGTGCTGCACAAAGAACATGGCCAGCAGGCAGAGCAACTGATTATCCAGGCGCTGCGCAGCACCGACACCCGGATCAAGCAAGGCAAGAGTGTCACCCCGGCATTCCTGTATGCCGCTATGCTCTGGTATCCGCTGCTGGAGATCCTGGAGCGCTTGAAACAGCAGGGCGTACCGCCCATTCCGGCACTGCACCAGGCGGCTATGGAGATCCACCAGATCCAGTCTCGCGCATCGTCGATCCCGCGCCGTTTTTCCGGCACTATGCGGGACATCTGGGAGCTGCAATACCGTCTGCCACGGCGCAACGGTAACCGCGCCGAGCAACTGATCGAGCACCCCCGCTTTCGCGCCGCCTATGATTTCCTGCTGATGCGCGAAGCCAGTGGCGAAGCACTGGATGATCTAGGCCAATGGTGGACCGATTATCAGCACGCCCGTGCGGAACAGCGCCAGCAGATGGTCGACGAACTGGGTAGCGGCGGCGCCCGTAAACGTAGCAACAGCAAGCGCCGTATCCGACGCAAACCGCAACGTGATTAGTACCGCGCTTCTGCCCCAGGCCGTTGACCTGTACATCGGCCTGGGCAGTAACCTGGAAGATCCGCTACAGCAGGTTCGCCAAGCGCTGTCCGAGCTGGCCGTGCTGCCACACACCGAGCTGATCTGCCATTCACAGCTCTACCGCAGTGATCCCGTCGGACCCGCCGACCAACCCGACTTTATCAACGCGGTGGCGCATCTGCGCAGCCAGCTGCAGCCTGAATCTCTGCTAGACCAGCTGCAAGCACTCGAGCAAAAACACCGCAGGGTCCGCTTGCAACACTGGGGGCCGCGCACTCTGGATCTCGATATCTTGCTATTCGCAGACCTGCAGCTCCACACTGCACGACTCTGCATCCCTCATTCACAGCTCAGCGTACGTAGCTTCGTGCTCTACCCACTGCAAGAGATCGCCCCGACCCTGCAGCTCCCTGACGGCCGATCAATCACGGAGCTGATTGCACAATGCGACAGAGGCACTCTCGCTCCAGTACAGGTATAATCCGTCCTATCGCCGCTCTCGGCTTCACGACTTGAACGACAAATCCTATGAAAAACATCACCCTGCACACATTGACTGAGATGAAACAGGACGGCAACAAGTTCGCCTGTCTAACCGCATACGATGCCTGTTTTGGCCAACTGGTCAGCGAAGCCGGTGTTGAAGTGATCCTGATCGGCGATTCACTGGGGATGGTACTGCAGGGCAACGACAGCACCCTGCCGGTCAGCATGGAAGAGATGGTCTACCATACCCGCTGCGTCAGCCGCGGTAGTAAGGGCTCGCTTATCATGGCCGATTTGCCCTTTATGAGTTACGCCACCCCCGAGCAAGCGATGCACAGCTCTGCGGCGCTGATGCAGGCTGGCGCTAATCTGGTCAAACTCGAAGGGGGCGCCTGGCTGGCCGAAACGATCAGCCTGCTCGGTGAGCGCGGTATTCCGGTCTGCGCCCATCTGGGCCTGACCCCGCAAGCAGTCAACAAGCTCGGGGGCTACAAAGTTCAGGGCCGCAGCGAAGACAGCGCGGCCAGCCTGCTTGAAGACGCCCGCATGCTGGAGCAAGCCGGTGCAGCCATGCTGCTGCTCGAATGCGTACCCTCAGCACTGGCCAAAGCGGTCACCGACGCGGTTAGCATCCCCGTTATCGGCATCGGCGCAGGTGCCGATACCGATGCCCAGGTGTTGGTACTGCACGACATCCTGAACATCACCCCCGGACGCAAACCGCGCTTCGTCAAAAACTTTATGGCCGACGCCGAAAGCATCCAGGACGCGCTCCAAGCCTATGCTGACGCCGTTCACAGCAAGAACTTCCCCCAGCCTGAACACGGTTTTGAAAAATGATGCAGACAGTCCACACCATCAGCGAGCTGCGTCAGCAGCTCAATGCCGCCCGCCGTGCCGGTAAAAAGATCGCCTTTGTGCCGACCATGGGCAACCTCCACCGCGGTCATATGAGCCTGGTCGAAGAGGCCGTGCGTCAGGCGGACATGGTCGTTGCCAGCATTTTTGTCAACCCGCTGCAGTTCGGTGCCAATGAGGACCTGGACAGTTACCCCCGCACCCTGGAAAAAGATCAGAGCAAGCTCGAATTCTACGGCTGTCAGCTTCTGTTCGCCCCCTCTGCGCACGAGATCTACCCGCGTGGCGGCGAGATCCAAACCGTGGTCGAGGTGCGCTCATTATCCGACCTGCATTGCGGCAAGAGCCGCCCGACCCACTTTCGCGGCGTCGCCACCATCGTCGCCAAGCTGTTCGGCATTGTGCAGCCGGATATCGCCGTATTCGGCAAAAAAGATTATCAACAGCTCGCAGTGATTCGTCAGCTGACCGAAGACCTGAGTCTGCCGGTAGAGATCATTGGGGTAGCGACCGGACGCGCCAACAGCGGCCTGGCACTGAGTTCTCGCAACGGCTACCTGACGGAATCCGAACTGGCAATCGCCCCCATCCTTTACGACACCCTGCACGAACTCGCCACCCAGTTAAAACAGGGTGAGCGCTCCTTCCAGGAACTGGAAGAACAGGCCAACCAACAACTTGAAAGCAATGGCTTTGTACGGGATTACATGCATATTTGCCGACAAAGGGACCTTCAACCCGCCGCGCCAGGCGACCACTTACTGGTCATCTTAGCAGCTGCACAACTCGGCTCTGCCCGTCTGATCGACAACCTTGAAGTGATACTCAATTAGTCTTAGACCTTTACAGACCAAGCGATTAGCTGCTATTTTTCCTCTCTCCGCAGCGGCTACTTTCGCTTTACTCTAGGCCAAGAATGCTGCGGTGCGATATTACCGACAGGTCGGATTAGTCGGTGATCCACCCGTTTTACTTTTATGGATGAGGTTTATCTATGCGTGATGTTGTTATCGTGGCTGCTGGCCGCACGGCTGTCGGCTCCTTCAATGGCGCCCTTTCCTCTCTTACCGCAGCCCAACTAGGTGCGACCGTAATCAAAGGCCTGCTGGAAAAGTCCGGCATCGCCCCTGAACAGATCGACGAAGTTATTTTTGGCCAGGTCCTGACCGCCGGCTGTGGCCAGAACCCGGCACGTCAAGCCGCCGTCAATGCCGGCCTGCCCCACGCCACATCTGCGATCACCATCAACAAGGTGTGTGGATCAGGCCTCAAGACTGTCCATATGGCAGCACAATCCATCATGCTGGGCGATTCCGAGATGATCATCGCTGGCGGCCAGGAGAGCATGAGCCAGTCTGGTCACTACCTGCCAAACTCGCGTAACGGTCAGAAGATGGGCAACTGGAGCATGGTCGACACCATGGTTACCGATGGTCTGTGGGATGCCTTCAACGATTACCACATGGGTATCACTACCGAAAATATCGTCGAGAAATACGGCTTCAGCCGCGAAGATCAGGATGCCTTTGCCGCTGCCTCGCAAAACAAAGCTGAGGCCGCCCTGGCCGCCAATCGCTTTGCTGACGAGATCATCCCGGTTGCGCTCAAACAGCGCCGCGGCGATGCGATCATCTTCGATCGTGACGAGCAACCTCGTGCCGGTGTGACCGCCGATGCACTCGGAAAACTGCGTCCGGCGTTCAAGCGCGATGGCACAGTAACGGCCGCTAACTCGTCGACCATCAACGACGGTGCCGCGGCTGTGATCCTGTGTAGCGCCGAAAAAGCCAAAGAGCTGGGTCTTGAGCCAATCGCCACGATCAAAGCCTACGGCATCGCAGGCGTCGATCCGGCGATCATGGGTACCGGCCCGATCTGCGCCACCCAGAACACCCTCAAGCGCGCCGGCTGGACGGTCGACGATCTGGATCTGATCGAAGCTAACGAAGCCTTTGCAGCCCAAGCCATGGCCGTCAACAAGGACCTGGGTTGGGATACCAATAAGGTTAACGTCAACGGCGGCGCTATCGCCCTGGGCCACCCCATCGGTGCGTCAGGTTGCCGGATTTTGGTCAGCCTGCTGCACGAAATGGTCAAGCGCGACGCCAAGAAAGGCCTGGCCACACTCTGTATCGGTGGTGGCATGGGTATCGCACTGGCGGTTGAACGCTAATCACCTACGGCGAATGAATCCAAAAGAGGCCTTTAGGCCTCTTTTTTTATCTCTAAACTATCTCTAAATCTAAACTATCTCTAAACCACCCCTAAACAACAACGATGGCCGAGTAATAGAGATTCATACCTCGCAATAACGTCACATACTGAGTAAACAGCTTCATACTCAGATCAACAAATTTCACTGGCTATGCACCCCAAATCTGCCACTCGGTACCTGTCGCCTCGAGAGCGAGCCAGCGTCGGAGTCGACACAAGGCAGCCCCCAGTCTTTCCTAGGATACGACTGCTATTGCGAAGAGCGGACATCACCAGCGTCAACAGCAGGCTTCTGCTAAGCGCACAGAGCAGACACTTACTAGCCTGAGTCATGAGCGACTCCTGTCGGCCCTTATGTATAGTTCCGAATTATGTAGAGTTTGACGGTGCCACTCTTCATCGACTGCGTGTTCTCTGGCCTTCGGCGAGATGGGGCGATTCTTAACTCAACATAATT
>JBALTG010000098.1:0-17467 GCA_036964625.1 Motiliproteus sp. | reverse complement strand
TGAAAAATCCGCCTTGGGGATGCTGCAGCTTGGTTAAGGCGAGCACATCACATGCCTAGGAGGCTGACCGAGAATAGACTGACCTACTGCGAAAGCCGCATTTCGGCCAGATTACCCGCTCATTTTTGTCAAATAGAACCACTATTCTTCGCAAATGACCGATTAATCTGATTCAAAATGCGTCTCTATCGCTATGATCGCTATTCTCGGTCAACCTCCTAGGAGCCTGTCGGACTTAACACTGATCTACTGCGGAAAACCCGAATTTGGTCATATTTCCCGATCTTTCTCGTTAAATAGCTCGCTATTCGCCTCAAAAGATCGAAAAATATGCCTCAAATCGTCTTTCCCTCGCTACGATCGGCCAAGTCCGACAGGCTCCTAGTGGCGAAAAGGAGTTGCAGGCCGGATGATAGGGCGCCCCATCAAAGTGGAGCCGCTTGCTGTTGTTGCCGCACCAGGTTAATCAGGCTTCCGGCGAGAATCATTTTTATCTGGCGCGGGCTTAAAGCATGTTCAACCCGATAACTTAGCTGCCGGGTCTGATTGAACAGGGTGATGGGCTGCTTCTGCACCAGGTTAGTACGAATATCGGGCAAGCTCAGAATATCCCCCGGTTCGACCCGCTCCTTGTCATCAGGATCGGTGAAGGTGAGGGGCAGGATGCCGAAGTTGATTAAGTTCTGCCAGTGGATCCGCGCATAGCTTTTCGTAATCACCGCCCGCAATCCCAAATAGCGTGGGGCCAGGACCGCATGTTCACGGCTCGATCCTTGGCCGTAATTGTGCCCGCCGATGACGAAGGACCCCTGTTGCCGGTGATTCATGGCCCGCTCGTAATAGCGCTCATCGATGCGGCTGAAGGTGAAGCGGCTGATGGCCGGGATGTTACTCCGTAGAGGCAAGATCTCGGCGTCGGCGGGAAGAATTTCATCGGTGGAGACATCATCGCCCATTTTTAGCAGGAGCGTCGCCAGAAGACTCTCCGGCAACGGTTCGAAGCTTGGCAACGGCTTGATATTAGGGCCTTTATCCAGTGCGATTTGGGGGCCTCCATCGGTAGGCGCCTGTAGCATCTGGACGTTGAGTGATAGGTCTGCGGGTTCGATAAAACGGGGATAATCCGTTGCCAAGGTGCGAGGGTCGGTGATCACTCCGGTCAGTGCCGAAGCGGCAGCGGTTTCCGGACTGCAGAGATAGACCTGATCCTCTTTGGTGCCCGAGCGGCCGGGGAAGTTACGCGGTACGGTGCGTAGGCTGATACGTCCGCTGGAGGGTTCCTGGCCCATGCCGATGCAGCCGTTGCAGCCGGTTTGATGCAGACGCGCACCGCTGTGGATCAATTTGTTTAGCAAACCCAGTTCGACCAGTTGCTCCAGTACTTGGCGGGAGCTCGGATTGATGTCGAAAGAGACCCCTTCGAGGACCTGCTGACCGTCCATCAGCAGCGCTGCAACCGCGAAGTCGCGCAAGCCGGGGTTGGCGGAGGAGCCAATATAGGCTTGGTAGATCTCGCGCCCTGCTACCTCGGCCACCGGAACCACGTTACCGGGGCTGCTTGGGCAGGCGATCAGGGGCTCAAGTTCTGACAGGTCGATCGTCTCGTATTCGTCATAGCCGGCGTCTCGATCGGCGCAGATCTCCACCCAGGCTGCTCCGCGCCGCTGACGCTTGAGGAAATCCTTAGCCACCAGGTCAGAGGGAAAAACGCTGGTGGTCGCCCCCATCTCTGCCCCCATGTTGGCGATGACGTGGCGATCCATCGCCGAAAGTTGAGTCAGGCCCGGCCCGTAGTATTCAACGATTTTGCCCACACCACCGTCAACGCCGTGACGGCGTAGCATCTCCAGAATTACATCTTTGGCGCTGACCCAATCGGGTAACGTGCCGGTCAACTCCACCCCCCAGATTTGTGGCATTTTCAGGAAAAATGGCTCTCCCACCATGGCCATGGCGACCTCCAGGCCGCCGGCCCCAAACGCGAGCATCCCCAGGGCGCCGGCTGCACAGGTGTGGCTATCGGATCCCAGCAGTGTCTTACCCGGTTGGCCGAAGCGCTCCATGTGTACGGGGTGGCTAATACCGTTACCTGGCGGGCTGTACCAGATCCCAAAGCGCCGGCAGGCGCTACGCAGAAACAGGTGATCATCGGCATTCTTGAAGTCTGTTTGCAGCAGATTATGGTCCACGTACTGGGCTGACAGTTCGGTGCTAACTTGAGCCACGCCCATCGCTTCGAGCTCCAGCATCACCAAGGTGCCGGTGGCATCCTGGGTGAGGGTCTGGTCTATTTTCAGGCCGATCTCCGTGCCTGCTGATAAGCGTCCTTCAAGCAGATGATGAGCCAGTAATTTTTGTGCGACATTACGTCCCATAGCGGTGTCCTCTGATTGAAACCCGCCGCGCCGATCCGCGTGCGGGTAGTCCTCCCGGACAGGCTCACCGGAAGCGCCCCAAGGAGACTGTCGGACTTAACACTGATCTACTCGGCAACTGCTCCTGCGTTGCTCTACCTCCTGCATCCATGCAGTCGTGCGGAAAACTCGAATTTGGTCATATTTTCACGATCAGCCTCGTTAAATAGCTCGCTATTCGCCTCGGATGATCGAAAAATCTGCCTCAAATCGACCTCTTATAAATCAAAGGCCCTCGCTACGACCGGCCAAGTCCGACAGTCTCCTAGACGAGGGATCAGGGGGGGCTGAACCGTCTTAGTGTCGCAAGCAGGCATCGAGTTGATCCACGACTTCGGCCCAGTCGGAATCCTCATCGATCGCTTCCTTAAGGAAATTGGCCTGCACTGATGTCCAGAAGGGAGCTTGGTCGAGACGGATAGCGTCATCCAGGTGCCGGTGTTCGTGAATGAACTTTTGGATATATTGATCGTTATCAGGCAGGCCGATCTGAGCGAAGAGCGTGCCAATTGTGTGCTGAAACGTATCCATGAAACACCTCCTGTAAAGTTCTCATAGGCCCTATAAATTATAGTCCGCGATGAGGTGGCTGACGAAAATCTCTGGACAGTGGCTGATCTCGACGGGTAGGCCTCAGGGAGGCGGTCTTGCCCTTCTGTCACTATCGGGTTTTAGAGGGTTAACTGGCTGTATTTCGCTGCCGAAAAGTCTATTGTTAAATTGAGAAGTGAAATCTGAGGTGACTATGAACGCGAGTCAAAGAGCAGAAGTCGTCTGTAAGAGGGTCAGGCTTTCCACCAGCGGGGAAGAGTGCGTAGAAATCCAAAAGGCGTTGGAGCAGCAGGGATTAGACGCTCGCCAAGCCTGTGCTGAAGCGGTGGGGCAGGTGGCGGGTGAGTCTGGCGACGATCTGATCGATGCCGGCTCAGCGCAGGCAGCCTGCATCAATTCCCGGGTTGTCTAGACACCATGTATCAACTTGCTGCGCAAAAGCGTTAATACATGAAGCCTGATGTCTTAGCCAATAATTGCTCCATAAAAAATCACTCTGGAACAATTGCTTGCAAGTTAATACATATCAGCAGGCTGTTTAAAAAGCGTTAGCGAGGCCGCCGGAACTAGGCAAAAACTATCGAATAAGCGCAGTTTATAGGTATAAATGAGCATTTTGATATCGTTTTTAACGACGTACCGGCAACGCAGGTAGCTTTTCAACAACCTGCTAGAGCTGAATGTTCACGACACTGACATCCGAGTCGCGGCACTTGCCTGCATTATGGAGTTTTTGCAAATATTCGCCCCAGTATTTCTCCCGATTGATGCCTAAATCGAACAGATAGTCCCAAGTATAAATCCCCGTGTCGTGACCGTCTCTAAACTTGAATTTCAACGCGTAATTGCCAACCGGCTCTATCTGTTCAATACCGATATTCTGCTTGCCGTATTGTAGAACTTCCTGCCCGCGGCCGTGGCCCCTGACCTCGGCACTGGGGGAGTGAATGCGTAAAAATTCGCCGCTCAGCTCAAATTGCTTGTCAGCGTACTCCAGCACCAGTTTTTTGGAGATTTTGTGAAGGTAAATCCGAGTGGGTACTTTCATATTACTCATGGCATGGTCCAAACAAGGCATATTTTATCCATATGAATGAGTTGGAATGAGGCTGACTCCAGAGTGCGGGTCCGCCAATCCCATCTCTATGGAGGTAAATTATCCTCCAACGCACGTCCGGATTCTAGGTCGCATACCCGGTGCTGAGAAATAAGCCTCTGTAGCGGCAGGATGGCCCAATGACCAGAGAGCTGCAGACGATGCCCGGTAATTTTCCGCCAGTACGCCCGCTATACTGTTGAAGAGGTGATAGCGATGACTCTAGATGAAGCACGGCAAAGACTGTTCGAGGCTGCGATAGGCTACTTTGGCAGTAAAGAGGCGGCTGACCAATGGCTGGATACCCCGCATATGGGGCTAGGTTGTACGCGCCCCAGGGACCTGTTGAAATCAACGGAAGGGATAGGGCAGTTGATGCAGGTCATCAGCCAGCTGGAGCAGGGCGATACCGCATGACAGAGATCCAGCTGAGCAAGACGGGTCGAAGAGGGAGTGCCGTGTTCTGGGGAGGATAAAACGAACTTGGTCGAAGTGCGTTGCCCTGAGGGCTTGCACAACACGGGCGTCCATAGATGTTAGTCATTATCGAAGCGTGGAAGCCATCAGCATGAAACAAGCCCCCGGCAACAGGCCAAATCCGCTGCAGAAGGTCTTCGATTATCATAAGGCTACAAAACATGACTTTCTGTGATCGAGTAATAAAGATCCATACCAGGTATTAAAGTCTCATACTCAGATCGACAGATTCACTTGCTATGCGCCCATAGGTTACTCGGGGTCTGTCGATTCGAGTACGAGCCAGTGGCAAGGATCGACACTTTGCAGCCGCTCACTTCTGGCCAGAATGGGCTATTGATTAAACTTCGAAGTTCCATATAGCGGACACCCATCGGAGCTAGGGCTCACGGCAGGAGTGGGCACTTAGCTGACATCGCCAAGCTCGACAAGGGTGACCGCTGCTGGCCCCATACCGGACATTTGATCTGTGACCGATGATGACAACTGTTGCGACTTAGCGGCCATCAGCCTTGAGGTATAGTAGGTAACAGATAAGCTTACTTTGGGCCTCTCAGCATGAACTAAATTCAATCTGGAAATGGGTGTGGTAGCCGGTAGGTATCTACCACCCTAAAATGGATAGTTTATGCAACGTCAGGTGATGCGCCCATTGCAGACGTTGTGCCGCTTGGCTGGCTCACTTCGCGCGTTCAAGCCCTTGTTCTGATAGCGGACATTTATAGGGGCAGCAATTACCAGCACTGCAGGGTCTGTGAGCGAGTGACTCTTTTGACATAAAGCTGTCAAATATAAAAGCTCAGGCTCGATCTGACTATTGGTGTCAGGCTGGGGCCAAATACGACTGTATAACTGGTGAAATGCTGTAGGGCAGCGAAGGTTGACCGAGGTTGCTGCAGTGGCCAATATAGACGATAGACGGGCAGGCAGGCAGGCCATAGGCATGAATTTATGTGATTTTGACGTCTATATCTTCTATGCATTGACTTGAGGGTGACGGATGGTAGAGGGGCTTGGCGCCTTTTCGCGATTACTCTGAGATTTTCGGGTTAAAAGGATGGAAAAATAGCCAATAGATTTCATCTCGCAATTCCTGCCGGCGACCTAGATGTGGCCGTGGCTTTCTATTGCGACCTGCTGGGTTGCAGGCAAGGAAACTCAGAAACGGGAAGCCGCGACGGGTGGGTCGATATTGCTTTCCGGGGGAACGAATTGACACTCCATGCCTCAAAAGCCGACGAATCGGTGCATGGCAATCGGCATAACGTGGATATGGGCAATGTTGTTGTTCCCCATTTTGGCGTGCATCTATCCGCGTCAGACTTCGCCAAACTTAAGCAACGTCTCTATGACCGCAAGGTTGCTTTCGTAAACAAGCCCTATATACGCTTCGCCGATACAGTTTTTGAACAGGAAACCTTTTTTATTGCGGATCCACATGGCAATGTTCTGGAAATCAAAACCATGAAAAATCCTGACAAGCTTTTTGAAATCATCAAATAGCTGTTACCACGGGAACCTGTGATTCCCTTTATCTAAAAAGTCCTTAACTTCGTTGCTCATCCTGGTATGACGGCAGGGTTGTCAGCCGAGTGTCTTCTATGGGGCCGCCGATCGTGAAATGGTACAGGTCTTGGTATTGACTGCCTTCGAGGCCGAGGACTTCGTGCATCGAGTCATCGAAGAAGCAGCCGATTCCAGTGCTGCGAATGCCGGCCGCTTCAGCTTCAAGGTAGAGTACCTGACCGATAACACCCGCTTCCCAAAACAGGCGCGGATAAAATGCAGGACCGTAATGTCTCAGGGAGGCTTCGTATTCGGCAATCATACCCAGGCTGAAACTGCTATCGCTCGCAATGTCCTGTGAACAGGCAATCTGCCTCGCAACATTCCGTGCATCTGCCGCCATCAGGCAATCAAGCTCGAGTTGTTCTGGGCAACCAGGGGGGCGCCTCCATGAGTCGGCCTGGGTGAGGGCCGCTTCCAGAGCTTTCCTTTGTGAAGGGGCGCGCACTAAAATGTAGAGTCCAGGCGACAGATCGTCCACCCGATGAACAAACAGAGCCAAGTGGATGTGGGGCTTCCAGGGAAGTGTGCCGAAGGGAATGCTGCCAGGAACAGCCAACGTCTTTTGCATGATACGAAAGAAGGTGTCCCGAGAGATACTCGTCTTGGCGTCCATAGCCACGGCACTGCTGCGTTGGCGGATCATTTTATAAAGGGCAACCGGGCGAGCGTCCAAAGGCCTATGTTTCGGCTGGCTTTGCGATCGATCATACCAACTCGAACCACGGGGTTTTCTAACCGCTAGGGCTATTTCCTCCATTCCCCAATCAACGTGCGAGGTGCTCAGTTGGTTGGGGCGGCCCCGCCAGTCAAGAGTGGCGAAAGTCAGAATAGCCTCTTCGGGTAAGCCAAGCTGATTCATTGCTTCTGCAAATGGGTACAAGGCTATCAGTACATCCGGTTCTTCCGCCTCGGCGTCGTGCTTACGAAATGTACCGGTGAGTAACGCCAGTTCATCGGTGCTCAGATCGTCCAGGATTCTTGCCTGCCACCCCTGCCCAGCAGCGGCGAGACTGATAGCCGCGATGGCGTGGCCCGCATCGTGCTGGCAGTAGCGATAGGCGCGCTGACCATACTTCCAAGCCTCTCGCCAGTGAATAGATGTGAGAACCATGAAGCAGCTGCCCTTAGGCAAGCTCGCACCAAGCTGCTTCCATAGCCCTAAGTCAAACTCTGTAAGTACCTCCAGCCCGTGTTCTTTCGGTGCGTAATGGCTGACCATGGGCTTATCACATAGCCCTTTAACAGGGCCGCAGATCAGGTAGCCCTCGGTTGGATGCAGGTTGCCGCTGGAGGGGTTGACGCGTAGCGCCCAACGAGTCTCCCCGGTACTCTTCCAGGCAGATATCGCCAGGCTGTTGTAAAAGAGTTGCGAGATGCTCGAAAAGTTCGGTGAAGAAGAGGGGATCCTGCCTTGAGTAAAGGCATGGTCGTAGAGAGGTTCATTAGAAGGCGTGGGAAGCTCCAGGCGGATTACACGCGTGTCCTCATATCGACGAAAAGGGTCCGGCTGATTGCTCCAGTCCAAACCACCAGGACCACGGGCATAACGCTGGAAGTCATGTTTCGTCGCCTGGTGATAATCGAAAACCTTCTGAAGCGGACTTGAGCTGTTTCCGGGGGCTTGTTTCATACCGATCGTTTCCCCGAGCCGGTGTGTTAGCTAAGGAGCATGCGAGTTTGGCTTACCTATAGGGTATACCTTAGCTGCACACAGCAGATTGAGACTGGATGGGGTAATCTTTTTTCTTTGATACGCTGATCTTATGAACATTGATCGCGTAGTTGCACGAATGCTGTTCAGAGAGAGCATGACTCCTGCTGCGCCCGTTGCCGACATTGGGGATGAGGGAGCTAGACCTCTCTGGCGTCGATCCAAATCCTCTAGAGCGGACATGAGCCTGAGGATCAAGGTGGGGCACTTGTCGGCCAAAACCGGTCGTTCGTAAAGATTTCGATGTGGGTGAGATATGAGGCCTAACCGTGCTCTCCTGAAACTAGTCCCTCTTGTCGTAGCGGTATTTCCCCTAGGTAAGCGTTGGATCAGAACACCGTAAATTAGTTGAAATTTGTGAGAAATTTGGTGTAAAAGTTGTAATCACGCCAGGGAGACATGGCGCTGCAGCGGCATAGCGCAAGGTTAGCGGCATAAGCTCCAGGTATTCTCTTCAACTATTTGAATTGACGTTGTTTTTCTGCAAAACAGAACATTATTCGGCTGTGACGGATTTTAATTGTCGCTATAGATATATACTTGGCAGATGGGCTTAATAAGAGGAAGGGACACAGTATGGACGTAATCATTAATCTTTGGCACGAGCAACTTCACGATATTATCATCAGCACAAAAATCGGCCGCAAGCTCCGGCTGCACATTGATCAAGATGCTTCAGGGTATCGCCTCAACGGCGAGTTTTTTGAATCTACAGAAAAGGCGTGGTATCTGGTCGAGTTTTCTCCACAGCGGGTTTCAGATCCCGAAGTATTGCTGAAAACATGCCTAGATAATCTAAATCAAGCCATGGTCAATAAATCTGACTCGATCACTGATGTTCACAACACACACAACGCACCCATAGTAAGTGCTGTAAAACAAAGGGCGATGCTCGCAGTTCTTGGGATCAATGCACAGGTTCGAGTCAATTAGGCCCAACAAGGTGCTCTAGCCGACGTGCTTACCTCTCCTAGGGTGGTGGTATTACCACCTAAATCGGTGTCCGGTTTTATTGATCCACTACAGTTTGCAACTCCTATCCATGGTGTTGAACGGTCGGTTCCTACGACATAGCCACTACTCTCCCCGTGGTTGTTACCCCGGCTCAGAAAAACCGCACTGATTACCGGTGCCTCCAGCGGCAACGGTAAGGCCACGGCCAAACTGTTCTATGACAAGGGGTGGAACGTGATGGTCACCATGCGAAGCCCGGACCAGGCCAGCAAGCCTGAGAGACAATCATTTGGCCTTGCCGTAAATATTCGCGTGCCGGTTTATTGCGCCCCGGCTGGCCTGATCCGCACCAGCCGGTCGAGGCCGGACTCCGGCAGCCATACCTCACCCGCACGTCCGAGGATCTGGCGCACGCTGGCGCCGGGCCCGCTGCCCGGATAGGTCTCGAAGGTCTCGCGGCTTGGGTCGAAACTCAGTACCGCATTGGCGCCGAAATCGCTGACCCAGACGATACCTCGCTCATCGACATAGACGGCGTAGGCGCGTGGGCTTTCGCCGGGCAGCTGCCAGCCCGCCCAACCACCGTCCACAGGGCTGTAGCGGCTCAGGTAACCGCTGTTCCATTCGCTGACCCAGATATTACCCCTACTATCCGACCAGACCCGGCGCGCACCCTGATCCGGCCGCGGCGGCTCGATCACCTCGGCGTTGCCGCTGGCCCGGTCGATCCGGGCGATATGGCTGCCGGCCAGCGAAGCGTAGAAGATTTCTCCATCCGGCGTTGCGGCAATACCATAGGGCCCCCGTCCGCGCGGGGCATCGTAGACCTGCATTTGACCACTTTGCGGATCGAGCCGGCCGTATATACCGCCCTGGCCGGTAAACCAGAGGATGCCATCGGCATCGAAGGCGGCGGTATTCAGGTTGGCCCGGCCCCGATGCGCCTGCAGCGGAAACAGTCGCAGCGCATCATCCGCCGGATCGACACGCACGATAGCATTCTGCCCGCTGTCGGTAATCCAAGCCGCGCCGTCCGGCCCTTGTATTACGCCATGGGGCGCCGATCCCTCACCCAGCATCACTTCCCGCACCGCCCCGCTGTCCGGGTCCAAAATGCCCAGCACCCCGCGCCTCTGGCCGGTATACCAGACTTTGCCGTCCGGCGCGGGTGCCACATCGTGAGGCCGCGATCCGGCCGGCACCTCGTACACACGTACATCGGCGGCGGCCATCGTGACCAGCGTCAGCAGTAACCAGGCAGCACTCAGACGTAACATCGCGATCACTCCGCTGATAGTTTTCCTATAGAATAGCCCCGATGAGGATAATCCGGTCAGCACCGTCGCTGGTCGTACAGAGGCACTACCAGGGCATTTCAAGAAACGAGTCGTCCGGCTCTGCGACAGAGCGGTCATTCAGACCGTGAGTAGTCTGCAACGGAAGGTGCGGTTGAAGAATTCATGCTAAATGGAATGACGACTATCGCTTAACGTCTACATCATAAGGGGATCTGAGTGTATCCCTTAATAGTCCCTGGCTGTTGACGCTCCAATGATCCGCAAAGGTAATTTACAGCGCGATGCCAGGTTCCGCTCAACTCCGAGGAGTTCAACAATGCTACTTGATACACCGATCTGTGACTTTGGCTGGAAAGCCCCCGACTTCACCTTGAAAAATGCCTATGGTGAAAGTTTCACCATGCGTGAGCACCTGGGAGAAAAGGGAATGTTGATCGCCTTTATCTGCAACCATTGTCCTTGCGTTCAACGCATTGGCCAGCGGCTGGCAGAGGATACGACATTGCTGATGGCTGAAGGTATCAACGTGCTGGCGATTATGTCGAACGACTATCAGTTAGTGGAGACCGACTCGCCCGAAAATATGAAGCAATTTACCAAGCTATATGGTTTTACCTTCCCCTATCTAGTCGATGAAGATCAGTCGGTTGGCCAGCAGTACGGTGCGATTTGTACACCTGACTTTTTTGGGTTTAACAGCAAAGGCGAGCTTCAGTATCGCGGGCGGCTTGATGATGCCCGTATGGGCGATGCATCGGATCAAGAGCCCGAACTGATCAATGCCATGCGTATGATCGCCGAAACCGGCAATGGTCCTCAAACTCAATTCCCCAGCATGGGCTGCTCCATTAAATGGCGAGGGCAAGGATAAGTTTGGAGAATTGGTTTGACGTCCGCGTCCCTACGGCATCCATGTCGATCTTTCGCTTAGCTGCCTCTGGAGGTTTGGGGATTAGTGCTTGGAGATTACTGCTTGCAGTTAATCGCCTTGAGATCGAAAAGCAGACACTGGGCGTTCCATTCTAAGCGTCGGTTATCGGAAGGTTTCGCCCAATAGCGACATTCAAGGCTAACGAAGCTGGCGCTTGACGCGCCAACCCATAGGTCCAAAAAGCAGACGCCTTAGGCGCCTACGGTTGTGGGAAAAAGTCAGTGCTGCCCCGGAATTCCATATCGGGCGGGGTATCTATAGATACTTATGGATAGTGCCCAACACTACCGTGATCAACGATATCGTCGACCCAGCTCAAGGCCGCCATCACAGATGGAAAGCCTATGGTGCTGGTCAGCAATATGATCGCATGATGGATCTCTTCCGGGCTAGCCCCTGCATTTCTCGCCTGCCTAGCATGGCTATGGACCGCACCTTCGGAATGGATGCTGACTGCCGCAGCCAGCTTGATCAGCTGCGCGGACTTTAAATCGATTGGTCCCTCCTCCTTTACCGCTTGACCCAGCTGATCTATAGCCTCGGCCAGTTTTGGGTATTGTTCCCTTATCCGGGTGAAGGTGTTGGGGAGTGATGTTTCCGACATAATGGGTTACCTCCGCAGAGTGCAGTGTTCGAGAGGCGTTATTTACATGCTCCGTATAAGAATAGCAGCTGCACTATCAAAGGCTGGCGTAACTTTATTTATCGAACTCTGGGGATCTGGTCAGCCGAAAATCGATCTGGTTAGGTATGATTGAAACGGAATAATCAGTGACTGCTCCTTTAATCGGTAAGCGACCTCGCCAGAGCAATCACCGCAGCAGCCAACTGCCCCATAGCGGACGCCCGTCTTTAACCCAGCAAGGATTCGTTAAGTGACAAGCAACGGCTGCGAGTTCAATGGATCGTTGCAACACACTATACGTAGGCAAAACACATGACTTGCTCCCTTCTCGCCTGCGAGGCCTTTAGCCTGTTACTGACTTCCCGCCATAACCGCTCAGTTCAGACTCTCACCCTTGGCCATGAAGCCCATATGTTTATTTGCTTCGTTCAAACCACCTTCGCCCTGGTGCCAGGTTATTTTCCCATCGGCATTAGCATCGACACCTTCGAGAAGCGCTTTGGTGAGCTTGGCGACCTGCTGTACCAGCGGGGCAGCATCTGCTGCACGGCTGGAAGCTATCACCCTTTTGCCAAGGGCAACAATCTCTTTTGCCCGGGTAACAGTGTTCTCCGATGACGTGGCCACGTGAACGGCGTGAGTACGTACATTTTTCGAGGCATCATCGCTCTTGGCGGCAAAGTTGATATGTTTCGCAGAACCTCCGGCGGCCTTGATGACGCCATACCCCAAACCTGGTCCCTTCAGTTCGACCGACGGGTCAACGGCATGCACGATATGGCGAGTGTGCAACTGCATCCAAGCAAGATCACCCGGTTTGCTCGCTGCAAAGCCCGCATGTTGCACAGCAGTTTTGGCTTCGGCGATGGCTATTGGCAGCAGCCCTTGGCCATCAGGCGTATCGCCCCAAGCTTTGGTGACATGACCCATATGCGCGTGTGACATATTGCTTTCGGCCGTAGCCCTATCCGTATAGGAGGCACATCCGCTGGCTACTAGCCTTCAACAAGGCTCATTCCCGTCATTTTGAGCACAACCTACGTGAATCTATCTACCGAAACCGTCAGGCAGTTAGCCCCAGCTCTAATCGACGGTCGGCGACCTTCTCTACATCATCGGCCTGGTGAGTCACCAGTAGCAGGGTCTTGCCGTTGGTCCTGGCCGTATTTCGCGTCCAGTCGGTGGCCAGCTTGCGGGTATGGGGGTCCAGTTCGGCAAAGGGTTCGTCCAGTAATACCAAGGGTTCGGGGCGGAGCAGCGTTCGGATCAGGGCGATGCGCTGGCGCTGGCCGCCGGAGAGTTCTCCGGGCCGCTTGTCCAGATGCTGGTCGATCTGCAGTTGTTCCGCAGCTCCCCATAATGCTTCATAGGGAGGATCCGAAAATCCGAGGCAGAGGTTGTCCTTGACGCTCAGGTGCTCGAACAGATTAGTGTCCTGGAACAGCAGACTGACCGGCCGTTGTTCCACGGCTAGCGCCAGCAGCGAATGGCCCTGCCAGCGTATGCTGCCGGACCGGGGTTTGAGAAAGCCTGCGATTGCGTTCAACAAACTGCTTTTGCCGACGCCGCTGCGCCCCTGAATGGCCAGTATTTGTCCCTCGGGAACGTGGAAATCATAGGCTAGCAGTTGGCCGTCCCGCTCCAGTTTCAGGGTTTCTATTTCAAGCATGATGGGTTTCCTCGGTGAGTCACGCCCGACCTTTTTTAGGTCGGACTTTTTCGCGCCCCTGAAGATATTCGACCCCCCAGAGGATCAGTGCACAGAGCCCCAGAAGCAACAGGGATGTCAGGCTGGCCTCGGCGATCCGGTAGGTTCCGGCGTAGCCGTAGATCAGCCAGGGCAGAGTGGACCACTCCTGGGTGCCGAAGATGGAGAATACCGCCACATCGCCCATGGCCAGCACCAGCACCAGGGCGAAGGTGGAGGCAAATACTGGGCGCAGAAAGGGCCACTCGATCCGCCATAAGGCCCATCGGGTAAGTTTCAGCGAGCGGGCCAGCGCGTGGTATTGGCTGTCAAATTGCAGCAGCCGGGGTTTGAGCTTCTGGATCGCGAACGGCAATACCACCGCCGTGTTCAGCAGCGCCACCCAGAGCATGCCCCAACGATCCAGATCCATCAGCGGTAGCAGAAACACAAACAGCCCCACGGAAACCACCATAGCGGGGGCGACCAGGTTATGGACGGCGAGCCATTCCAGTAGCACCCGGCGATTGCGCTGGCCTCGGATGGCCGCCTCACGCACCGGTTGCAGGGTCAGGTAGGCCAGCGCCATGCCCGCCAATGCGGCGATCACGCCCAAGCCGAGACTGATCGCGGTGGGTCGCAGCAGGTCGGTGAGATCAAACCGACCCAGGCTGTCCTGCAACAGCCCGGGCAGCAGCGCCAGAATCGGCAGTAACAGAACCAGCCAGGCGGTGCCGTAAGTGAGCAGCAGCAGGCGTTTTCCGACACCTCGGGCCGACGGTGTGTTTTCTCGGCAGGCAGTATCCACCGATAACCAGGCCGGCGACCCGAGCCGCGAGATGAGTAGAAACAAACCGCCGGCGATCAGCAGTTGGGTCCAGGCCAGAGTAAGGGCTTCGGGAATGTTGAAGTCGTATTTCAAGGCTTGGTAGATGGCAACTTCCAGCGTGGTCGAGCGAGGGCCGCCACCTAGGGTCAAGACGATTGCAAAGCTGTTAAAGCAGAGGATGAAGATAAAACCGAACAGCATCAGTCCGGTGTGGCTCAGGCTCGGCCATTCGATCAGCTTCAGTCGTTCGAAGCCTGTTATCTTAAGCTGAGCAGCCAATCGCCAACTGCTGTCCGGTATCGCCTGCAGCTGCAGGTAGAGCACCCGCACGGCGAACGGCATATTCAGCAGTATGTGGGCCAGCAGGATGCCGATGAGTCCGTAGAGGTTCCAGCGCTCCCCGGTAATCGTATCCAGAAGGGGGGTGACCAGGCCGGAACGCCCCAGTAGCGCCACCAGCCCGGTTATCAAGACCAGGGTCGGCATCACAAAACAGAGCAGACACAGCCCCAGGAAGGCACGGCGCCCCGGCAGGTGGGGCAGGTAGTAGAGCGCCCGGGCGATAGGCCAGGCCAGCAAGACCGAGAGCAGGGCGCTGAGCAGCGCCTGCTTGATTGAGAACAACAGGATCCGGTGAAAATAGGGGTCGTCGAGCAGCGCCCAGTCCGGCCCCTCGCTGCTGAGGCCGAACAGCCCTTGAAAGGCCAGTGCGGTCATCAGCACCACGCTGGTCAGTGCGATCCAGGCGGCGATCTTCATCTGCATCAGCGGTCAGAGGCTAGCGGGATGCTGCGCTACGCCACTCTTTGATCCAGTCGCGGCGATGCTCCGCTACCTCGGCGGGGGTGAAGCCAAGCCGTTGGGGGGCGATCAGCTGGTCGAACACCTCGGGCAAGGTAACACCGTCAATCACCGGTAGCATCCAGTTGCTGGTGGGGATGATCGCCTGGGCTTCGGAGGAGATTAGAAACGCCAGAAAGTCCCTCGCCAGCTCCGGGGTGTCGCTGGTGCGGGTGATTGCCGCGACTTCGATCTGGGCCACATGGCCTTCGCTAAAGTGAGCGGCACGGTACTGGCTATTACCTTCGGCCACCACATGGTAAGCCGGGGAGGTGTTGTAGCTCAGGACGTAATCGGCATCGCCCTTCAGAAACAGGCTGTAGGCTTCCCACCAGCCTTTGGTGACGGTCAGGGTATGAGGAGCCAACTGCTCCCAGGCTTTGTTTGCGTGCTCCCCGTAGACCGACTTGACCCAGAGCATCAGCCCCTGCCCGGGTGTGCTGGTTCGAGGATCCTGATAGATGACGCTGGCGTTGGACTCGATCAGCGCCTTGAGCGAGGCGACCGGGGTGGGGATTTTCTGGCTGTCGTAAATAAAGGCGAAGTAGCCGTAGTCGAAGGGAAGGAAATCCGCATCCTGCCATTGCAGCTCGGCCTTCAGGCCCTTAAGGGGCAGCCCGTGTGGTTGGATCAAACCTTCGCGGCGAGTTTCTTCGATCAAGGCATCGTCGATACCCAGGATAACGTCGGCCTTGGTGCGCTCCTTTTCGATGCGCAGGCGATTGAGAATACTGACGCCATCTTCAACCGCGATAAATTCCAGATCGCAGCCACAGCGCGCTTCAAATGCCTTTTCCAGTTGCGGCCCCGGCCCCCACTCCGAAACAAAAGAGTCGTAGGTGTAAACCGTCAGGTCTGCGGCAAATGAGGGGATGGCGAGGCCGTAACAGACCAGCAGAGTCAGCAGCTTTTTCATGGACACCTTCGATGGCGGGAAAACCAGCGTATGCCCGGATGGAGCCGCTTATTTCCTACGCCAGTAGTTAACTGGATCAGGTTCTACGGGTTAAACTCTCAGCCAAATGGATAGACGAAAATTACCGTCTGTTGTCTTTTAGCACCCCGATAAGACTTGGGGTGATTCTACCGCACAGCTAACGGGGAAGCCATGACAGCTCCGCTTGCAAGGCAACTGACGCCCTTGCTGTCAGACAACAGCATCGCGATGCCGCAACCTCTTTTCGAAGCGGCTAACGCCTTTTTAGGCGCTTCGCTCGAATGGCAACCCATCGAGGGTAGCGGCTCCACCAACGCGCTCTACCGAACCCAGTTGTCTGGCCAGTCACTGGTCTTGCGGTTGAATGGCGACGATACGCAGGCGTTTGGTGTCGCCCGCCAGGCCGAGGCTACGGTGCTGGCGATGATCCAAGGTTACCCGTGGGCTCCCCAGGTGCTGCACAACGACTGGCAGGCAGGATGGTGCCTGATGGAGGATCATGGGGTTTCACCCGACTCTGGGGGGGCGTACAACCCAGCCCCGGCATTGCTTGAGGCGGTTGCCCAGTGGCAGCGGATCGATACCGGCCCCGTCAGTGATTACCCCGCGCTGTTTGAAAACTATCGAGGCGTGTTGGGAGGAACCCGAGGCTGTGTTTGGTTGACTTTGCTGGTGCGTATCAAGTCGGTTATCCGGGCACTGCCTGAAGTTCCCGCCTGCCTGACACACCATGACCTTCACCGGGGTAACCTCTGCGTCGCGGGGGGGCGGTTGGTGGTCGTAGACTGGGAGTACGCCACGATCGGTAACCCATGGTTTGACGCGGCTTCACTGCATCGTCAACTGAGCATTCCGGGCGAAGCCGTCTCCGCCCTGCCCGCATGGAGGGAGTTGGAACCATCCTGCTTTCAAGAAGGTCTAGCAATGTCTCTATGGCTTACGGAGGCGTTGGAGTGTTTATGGTACGAGGTACGCGAGCGGTGCTCAGGAGCCGGCTCTGACCGAACTAGCCAGGCCGAACGCTTGTTGCGTGCCCCACTTTCATAGAAACTATGCGGGGGCTCTTTGGGTGTATCGTTCACTGTTTTTTTGGAACCTCCCTGGACGCTGTTTTTGATGGACTGGGAGGTGTCTAGCAAACTGGTGGCAATTCAATATGGAGAAATCCATATCAAGTCAGAAAAGGGAAACCGCCATGCTTTCTTGGGAATGGGGTGGCCCTCTTTCCTGCTGAATCGATGCTCCTTATTGGAAGTTGACGGAACTAATCGAAATGAAGCATGTAGCTATAAACCTTGCTTCTATGGGTCAGTGGTGTCTGCTCTGTCGATGTGGCTGCAAAAAATACCCCTGAAATTGAGCACCAGGAGTACCTACTAGAAAATACGTATGGAATTTTAACCGCCAAACATTTCATGAAAATACTGCATGATCTGCCGCAGTAGAAGTGTCAGTAACGACGGCCGCTAAGTAGATGAAGCCGCCGATATCGGAAGCCGTCACGATGTCCGGTTTGTGCGCGAAGCTGACATTTATGATGACGCTTT
>JBALTG010000097.1:0-17707 GCA_036964625.1 Motiliproteus sp. | reverse complement strand
CTGCGTCCCTGCAGCTTGCCCTACGGGCAGCTTGCGCTGTGTAAATCGGCTTTCCTGCCGATTTATCGCCTCGATAGATCGAAAAATCTGCCTCAAATCGCCTTCCCCTCGCTATGATCGGCCAAGTCCGACAGGCTCCTAAGATTCTAAAAGACTCTTCTCGTCCTTTGGAATCGTAGGAAGAGTAAAAGCCTTGTTCCCGAAAAACCAAACCATCACCGCTGTCCGGCTAAGCATTACTGAGCAACCATGCTAGCTGATCCGAGTAATCCCGTGGATCGGAGATTGGCCAGGATCAGGATTCAGTAGTGTCTATACTTAAGAGCATCACCCCTATCGTGACAGATTATGATTGAAGCTCCTGCCGACACGCGCCGCTATTTCCGGCAACTTATCCCGCTCCTGGCCTTACTGTTACTGGGCTTTTCGGCCCTGTCCCAGGAGTCTATCCCAACCCCGGGCCTCGAAGGCTGGACCCTAAAACTCGCCGGTGGGATCGGCCCTGCCAGCAGCGATTTTGTTGGCCGGACCCTCTCTGAAGCGGCCGAGGCCGGTGCCCACCTGTTGATTATCGAGCTGGATACCCCGGGAGGGCTCGATAAGTCGATGCGCACCCTGATCAAACAGATCATCGCCTCCCCGATTCCGGTGATCACCTACGTCTTTCCTCAAGGTGCCCGGGCTGCCAGCGCCGGGACCTATATTCTCTATGCCAGCCATGTGGCGGCGATGGCCCCGGCCACCAACCTGGGTGCGGCGACCCCGGTGCAGATCGGCGCTCCCAACCTACCCCGCATGCCCTCACCTCGCCCCGATGACGACAAGGGCCAACCCGCCCCGGTGGATGACAACGCCACCACCCTGCGTCGCAAGATCCTTAACGACGCCGTGGCCTATATTCGCGGATTGGCCGAACTCCATGGGCGCAATGCCGACTGGGCGGAAAAAGCGGTTCGCGAGGCCGCCAGCCTCAATGCCTACCAAGCCTTCGAGGAGGGGGTGATCGATCTGGTGGCGGTAGATAGGGATGATCTGCTTGCACAACTCGACGGGCGTGTGCTGAGCGTACAAAATCGGGATTACCGCCTGCAAACCCGAAACCTAAGGCTGCGCCCGATCGAACCCGATTGGCGCAACCAGTTCCTGCTGATCATCACCAACCCAAACGTAGCCTATATCCTGATGCTGCTGGGCATCTACGGACTGCTGCTGGAGTTCTACAACCCTGGTGTGGGGCTACCGGGCATCGTCGGCGGTATCAGCCTGCTGGTGGCCCTCTACGCCCTCCAATTGCTGCCCATCAGCTACACGGGGCTGGCGTTGATCGCCCTCGGCATCGGTCTGATGATCGTCGAAGCCCTCTCTCCCAGTTTTGGCATTTTCGGTCTGGGTGGCGCAGTGGCCTTCGCCATCGGTTCGGTGATGCTGATGGACACCAAACTGCCAGCCTACCAGATCGCCCTGCCGATGATCGCAGCCTTTACCCTGGTCACCGTGCTGTTGGCGGTTTTTGCGCTGGGCATGGCGCTCAAAGCCCGAAAAAGTGCGGTGGTCAGTGGCGTATCGACTCTGCTGGGGCAGCAGGCGAAAGCGCTGGAGGCCTTTGAAGGGACGGGCAAGGTGGTGATCCATGGCGAGACCTGGAACGCTCACAGCACAGAAGCCATTAGACGCAGTGAAACCGTCACCATCACCGCGATCGACGGCCTGATACTCGAGGTACGTAAGGGAGAATCCTCATGATCACCTACTACTTTACCATCGCCCTGGTGGTGCTGGTGCTATTGCTGCTGATCAGCATGTTCCGCATCCTCCGTGAGTACGAACGCGGCGTGATCTTTCTGCTCGGCCGTTTCTACCGGGTCAAGGGACCGGGACTGATCATCGTCGTGCCCCTGATCCAGCAGATGGTTCGCGTCGATATCCGCACCGTGGTGATGGATGTGCCGACCCAGGATGTCATCTCCAAGGACAACGTCTCGGTAAAGGTCAACGCCGTGGTCTATTACCGGGTGATCGACGCCCAACCGGCGATCATCAATGTCGAAAACTTTCACGAAGCCACCAGCCAGCTTGCCCAGACGACCCTGCGCTCGGTGCTGGGCCAGTACGAACTGGACGATATGCTCAGCTCCCGGGACACACTCAACAACGCCATCCAGAGCATCCTCGACAAGCAGACCGACAGCTGGGGTATCAAGGTGAGCAACGTTGAGATCAAGCACGTCGATCTCAACGAGTCCATGATCCGAGCCATCGCCAAACAGGCGGAAGCGGAGCGAGAGCGGCGGGCCAAGGTGATCCATGCTCTGGGGGAGCAGGAAGCCGCGGAAAACCTCAGCCAGGCGGCGAAAATACTGTCGCAGCAGCCTCAGGCCCTGCAGTTACGCTACCTGCAAACCCTGACCGAAATCGCCGGAGAGAACAGCAATACCGTGGTGTTTCCGCTGCCCATCGAACTGATGCAGTATCTGAAGCAGGCGACCGAAACCATGACCCCACCAGCCAAATAACGGCCGGGGCCAGGACTCGAGGGGTATTTCTGCCCCTACCGGTCTGTTTCTTAATTGTGAAGTGAGGGTCATGGGAGTCCTCTCATGAACTCGGAGCCCGCCGAAATCAAGCGTCGTAGCTAAGGAACCTGCGAATAAGTCCAGTGTGTCTTTGCGGACGCTATCGCGGCTATGAACCGGCCTGAGTGCTGCAGGGAAGGATGATTAAGATAATCTTGAGTATTATAGCGATAAGCGGCTAGTGACGAAGCCCTACTTCATCGAGATGGTGGTGCGGACCTTCTGGATCGCCGTTCACCCGGAACAGAAAAAGCTCGCCCGGGTAAACAAGGTGTGGCAACACCTGAAAACACATACGGCCGAGAACAAGGCCATGTTGATGGGGATAAGTTAGTCCAGAGTCGCTGCTGGTAGCGACAGCCGCTTGCGGATCCCGCCACTGCCCGAGTACACCGAACCCTTGCTCCCGGGCTGCTTAATGGGTGCCTGGATATAACGGCAGCCTAGACCGCCACCATCTCTTCACACTGAACCACACGTCCCCTGCGTACCAGGGTCTCCTCATCGAGGCGATAAAGACAATCGAGCAGATGCATTTTAAAACTGCCCGGACCGCTGCCCAGCTTTACCGCCTCCTCCGCTGCGACACCTATCGCCAGTATCGCATGTACAGCGGCGTCGAAAGCATTATCCGTGACCGCCAGGAAGCCGCCGATCAACGCTGATGAGGCGCATCCCATCGCGGCAACTCGGGTCTGCAGCAGCGCCCCATTGGTCATCAGCAGGGTCCGCTGGCCATCGGTAATCAGGTCAGTTTCACCCGACTGCACCACGACGGCACCGGTCTGCCGTGCCAGACGCTGCGGGGCATTGGGGGAGTCGTCATTCGCCAGCGCGTGGATCTCGGCATAGTTGCCGCGAATCACCGCCGGTCGCTTCTCCAACAGCCCCAACGTAAAACTGCGCCGAGTGGACGAGGCATGCACCGAGACAGGATCCAGCACCCAGGGTTTATGATAGTCCGCCGCGACATCGATAGCGGTGTTAATCGCCGCACGGCGGATGTTATCCAGAGTGCCGGTATTGATCGAAAGGCTACTGGCACTGGCCACAAACTCTGCGATCTCCTCCCCCCCCAGGGTCATCGAAGACTGAGCCCCTACGGCCAGCAGAATATCCGCAGAAAAATCCATCGCCACCGGATTGGTAATACATTGAACCCGGGGAGCCAGATGGCTAAGCAATTTAAGCGACTGGGTCGTACCGTTCGCCACCGCTTTGATACCCCCACCTTTACTGTCGGAGGATATGATTTTAAATGCACTGGACATCGCCTATCTCCATTATTATCGGCAATCAAACCGGCAATCGACATTGCCGGAACAGGCCGTCGCACAACCAACGGTGCGGCGGATTACATCAACTCAGGGACAGCAACACATCGGCCAGCAACTGCCGCAGAGCGATCAGCTTGACCCGCGCCGCCAAGCCCATCGATCAAGCCAGTTCGCGGGTCAAGCGGTCACGCTCTTCATCGCTGTACTGGACCCGGCCAAGCGGAATTCGATCGTTGATTGCGTCACGAATCTGATCTTCATCTGCGCCGCTGAAGCCGCCGCAGAGTTCGATCAACTGCACCTCGCGGGTCAGCATCTCCTGCGCCGCCAGAATCGCCTCATCAACCGAGCCAACACCCGCCACCATCATCTGGAACTGCTCGCTCTTGATATGCGCTTGGTGCTTGATCACTTCCAGGTCGGCCGCCTTGACGATATAGCCGTAACGTTGCAATGCCATACTCAGGTCTCCACGTGTTTGCTGTTTTAAAACCATTTAAAACCGTAACAAGCACCGGGTTTAGGACCAGAGGCGCGGCGGCTCTGGAGCCAGGAGCTTGGACTGCCGGGCCATGAAGCGGCAGCCCGCCCTGCTCTGTCAGTCAGGGCCCGGAAGTCACCACCAATGATCGGCCAGCGGTCTACGGTCCGCCGAGCGAACCACAATCTAAGCAGGTAAACGAAGTGGACGCTGAGGCAGTGGGCAAAGACCGGTTTCGGATAGAAACCCGCACTAACGATAATGGCTCTGGAAAACGCTAAAAAACAGAGGCTTTAGTGACCAGAATCAAGCTTCTAGGTGTCTGTCGTCCTGAGGGGACAATAGCCGTAGCCAAGATTTGACCATTATGCAATTATGCAAATTAACCGCTAATTGACTTGTAAATAGTCACTGACATTCACGGATTAAAGCACACAAGGAATGCTTAAATGGAAATATTCAAGTCGTTGAATGTACTACTACTAACGGGGCTTTTGAGCTCAGTCTCGGCAGTACAGGCGGTCGAAGAGCAAAAGATCATCGGAGCAGGGCCTTCCACTAAGGTGGTGGGGCTATTTGCCGAAGGATTTGCTAAAGAGCCTGCCGTCCAAGGGTATAGCTTCGAGGTTCCACCACGCTCGGCCAAACACGCCGGTGGTATCAAGGCTTCCAGCGATTTCGTCTTTGGCCGTACTGGTAGACCACTGAACGCCAAAGAACGCGGCATGAAAAAAGAGGAGATCTTCCTCGCCCGTATCCCAATTGCCTTTGTGGTGGGCTCTGGTGTGAGCGTGAAACAGCTCAACATGGGCCAGATTGAGAATATCTTCACCGGTGCCATTACGAATTGGAAAACGGTCGGAGGCCCTGATGCTCCGATCTTTCTGGCCGGTCGGGAATCCGGGGAGGCGCTATTTTCTGTGCTGAAGGCCAATAAGCCTGAATTCGCTCAGGCCAAGTTTGAAAAGGTATTCAAAAAAGACCACCAGGTGGTAAATTTCATTAAATCCCCAGCGGGTAAATTCGCGATTGGATTTGGCGCCAAACCCAATTTTCAGGGTCTGAACCTGGTGCAGGTTGAGGGTTTTTCGGTGGGGGTCAGCGTTGGCCTGGTCTACGATCAAAAAAACCAGGGTCATGCGTTAGTGGGCGCCGCAAAACAATATGCAGCATCCTCTGACTGGCGTGATCAACTCGGTTCGCTCGACCTGCTGCCGCCAGAGTAATCAATCTCCAGTCCCATGTTCCCTGGCCCGACGATCTCGCCTTGTCGGGCTGGGGAATTTTTATCCCGCCTGAACTGATAAAAGAGAAGAGGTGTGTATTGTGATAGCGCCAAAACAGATGAAACAACGTCTGGCCCTGCAGCTGGGGATCTCGGTCCTGATGGTGACGCTGGCCTGTATGAGTATCGCTGGCTTCGTATTGTATAAAAATACGGAACGCAGCCTACTCAGCGCGATGGATAATGCCGCCACCTCCAAGCTCAGCAGTCTCAGCAATATCGCCAGCTATTACATCGCCAATTACGAAACGGACCTGCTGCATCGCCTGGAAGAGGATGTGCGCGCCGAAGACAACGTTGATCAAATCAAAATATTCGATGCCGAGGGCCAAGCCTTTTTTGACTCTGCGGCGAAAGGGGCAGAAGGCTCGCTGAGTTACAGCGCCGATATCCTCGCCGAGGGGGAGTCCGTCGGACGGATCGAGATCGCCTTCGATACGGACCAGATCCAGGCCAGTCTGCGCCTGGCACTCATCTCCAGCATAAGTACGGCATTGATTGCCGGTTTGCTGGTGGTGTTGGTCGTGTATCTGCTGCTTAATCGTAAGGTGATCCGGCCGCTCGAAACGATGAGTCACTCGGTGGCCGCCATGGCTGAGGGTGATCTGACCCTGCAGGTGCAAATCAACGGTCAGGATGAGATCGCCCAACTGGGGCATGATTTCAATCGAATGCGGGAAAAATTATCCTCCCTGTTGGGTGAAGTCAAGGAGGGCAGCGGCCGGGCCGAAGCGGTCTCTCTTCAAGTTTCTGCGATTGCCGCCCAGACCCGGCAGAGCATGCAGGCTCAGCGTGATGAGACCACGCTAGTGGCCACGGGGATGGATCAAATGACCGGCGCCGTACAAGAGGTGGCCAGCAATACCCAGCATGCCGCTGAATCCGCCCGCCAGGCCCTGGCTGAGACAGAGAAGGGCCGAATGGTGGTGGATTCAACCGTCAACATCATTCATGAACTCGCCGCGGATATGAAAAGCTCCACGGACTTGATCAGCGCTCTGGAGACGGGCTCCCAGGCGATCGGTGGGATTCTCGAAACGATCCGAACAATCGCGGAGCAAACCAACCTGTTAGCCCTCAATGCTGCCATTGAGGCCGCTCGCGCAGGAGAACAGGGACGGGGGTTCGCCGTGGTGGCCGATGAAGTCCGCTCCCTGGCCCAACGCACACAGGATGCCACGGGGGAGATCAACAGTCTCATTGCAAATCTGCAGAGCAATACCCTGAGCGTGGTCGATACGATGAAGCAGAGCCAGGACAAAACCGACCAGGGCGTCGCCCTCTCCGAACGCGCGACCACGGCCCTGGTGACCATCACCGATGCGATTCGTGCGATCAACGATCTCAATGCTCAGATCGCTACCGCGGCCGAAGAACAGAGTGCGGTTGCGCAGGAGATGAATCGCAGCATCGTCACTGTCCAGCAACAATCTGATGAAACGGACCGTGGCGCGGAAGAGACCGTTAGCATGTGCGGGCAGCTGCAGGGGGCCGTTGGCCAGCTGAAACATCAGGCCTCGGCATTTGTCTTAGACTGAGCGCCAAAAACACGACTAACACGGCTGAAAGTAGCCTCGGAGTCACTTGAAACCTTGCGGCCTTGGTTTAGGCCACAATAGTTTAAGCCGCAATGGTTTAGGCCACAGCATAAAGCCTAAACCAAGCAGACGCCTATCCAGCACCAGCAAGAGGTCAGGGTCATATATGACCCTGATCTTTTCGTGGATAAAGTTGAAGTGATGTCATAAAAAGGTAACACCTGCGCTCCCGAAAACCAGCGGGGGCTTAGGGCCCATTGAGACCGAAGACGTGAGGATGATGCGCGCGGATGCCATCAGGGCCAGTGGTGCTTAGCAACGCCCCCCCGAGATTCCGGAGCTACGGCCTCTCTGAAGGCCTCGAATGGTGGGCTCTAGTAAGAGCCCTCTGCTTTGTCAGTCAGCGGGATTTTCGAGAACCCACGGAGGATACACTGAGAAGGCATATTAGCTCCTGGTTTTAAACTTATCAGTAGATTACCAAAAGCCACAGAGGTCATTTAGACATAGCCCATAGTTTAGTAATCAATCACCGCAGTATATTGGGGGTCTTTGTGTAGCGCCCAGTAGCCATCTTGTAGTTTCTGTGTAATCGGACCCGTTTTGCCGTTACTGATGATTTTCTCATCAATCTGGGTAATCGGCATAATCCCTCCGGCGGTGCTTGTAGCAAACACTTCGTCGGCGGAGCGCGCATATTCAGGGTCCAGCGTACCCTGGACAACTTTATAGCCATACGCTACGGCCAACTCTATTGCAGTTTTGCGAGTAATGCCTTCGAGAACCCCTCTTGCAGGCGTGGTTATCACCGAGTCTTTTATGGCAAAAATATTAAATCCTGGCCCCTCCATAATATTTCCTTGTGCGTCGACCACCGCAGCTGTTTCCCCTCCTCGATCGTACGCTTCAAACTGCCCCATCACTAAATCCAGCCAATGATAATTTTTAATCACAGGATCAACGGACTCGGCGGGTATCCGTTGTGTGTGGCTTACAACCAGATGAAGGCCATTGTGTGGTTTCGTGATCCACACGAACGGAATGGCAAAGGCGAAAAACTGATTAGTACAGGTTCTTGGATCGCGTGAGCCGGGTTTTGGAAAGCCGCGCGTTGTGATTATTTCGACATAAGCTTCACGCAACCCACTCGCCTTAACACAGTTACTTAAAACTGAATGCAACTCATCGCGGGTGTAAGGAATAGACATGCGTAGCTTTTCCATGCCAGAAAAGAAACGATCCAAGTGATCGTCAAGCCGAAAAAACTTACCCTCCCAAACATGTACAACATCATATGTTGCGTCGGAATGAAGAAACCCCCAATCGAGTATCGAAATCTTTGCTTCAGAAATAGGCACAATTCCCCCATCGATATAGGCTGCGCCTTTTGAAAAGTCAGTCATATTTGTTACAGCCCTTTAGTCATAGAAAACGCTTTCAGCAGGGGGCATGAAACGAGGTACGAATGAAACGCCCGTCCCTCTGCCTGTATTTATGATCTGCACCCTCTATGCTCATGAGCTCACGGCCTGCATAAGCGTCGCTAACACCGTGCCCAATGCGATTAGAAACACCAAGCCGATTGTTCCGACGACAAAGACAGTAAGATTACTGGCTTGCTCATGCTCGTTGATCTTTTCTTTCGGGTACTGGCCAAAGGTCAGGAACCTGATCACAGGCCAGCCGACATACCAGGCAATAATTTCATAGCACATTTCCCAGACCAGCCAGACAAGTACTCTGACGATCAGGCTGAAAAGGCGCAGAACAACTTTAAACGCACCTTCAACGACTTCTTCCATGGCACAATCCTTAGCGGCCTCGCTGCACATATCTTCGTGTTAATGAGGGCGCTGGTCACCAAGCGCCTGAAATACCAATGTAATCGTTTTTATATGGCTAACGGAAGAAAAAACGTGGCGCGTTGACGATGATTTTGAACTGCCGGGTAAGCGGCATCACCGTGGCTGGCTGAGCGCGCTCTAGGAGCCTGTCGGGCTTGGCCGGATCGGCCCGCGAGGTGAGGATGATCGGCACTTTGGCGCCCATGATAATCCCCGCCGCAATGGCGGCTCATAAAGTAGACCATCTGCTTGAACAGAAAGTTGTCCGACTCCAGGTTCGGTACCAGCAAGATATCGGCGTTACCCGCCACCGGACTGATGATCCCTTTGATGTTGGCGGCCTCCAATGATGCCGCGTTATCGAACACCAGCGGTCCGTCAACGATAGCGCCGCGCAGGGCTCCCATCTTGGCCAGTTTGGTCAGTTCGGCAGCATCGACGCTGGACTGCATGCTGCGCGTCACCTCTCCGGTCCCGGACAGAATGGCCATATGCGGCATCGGGTTACCCAGCGCATGCATCTGGTTGATCGCGCTCTGGACGATATGGAACAGATGACACGCTCATCAGCGTACCAAGGTGGCGACGGATCAAAGGCTGGTCAATGATCGCATCAAACCGCCGCCGGAGATCAACATCAGCATCGCCAACGCGATACGACGAAACGATTCGGGCGGGCTGCGCAGAAAATGGCGGTTACCCAGAAAGGTTCCCAGGCTAACCGGAACCATAAAGGCGGCGGCCAGCTCCACCACCTCCCAGGTGATCATCCCCTCCCCTGCAGCCAGGGTGCAGGTGTAGATATCCAACGTAATCAAGAACGCGATCAGGGTGGCGCGTGCGGTGACGGCCCCCTCGGCCTTGGACAGAAAGAACACCACCAGCGGCAAACCACCGACACCCGCCGCACCGTTCATCAGCCCCGACACCAACCCCGCACTGAAGATGGTGCCGGCTTTATGCCCGCTACGAAGTTGCAGTCCCATCCAGATCAGGGCGGCGGCGCTCAGAATCAGCAGCGAGATCAGAATCCGCATCGCCTGGCTCGACAACCCCGCCAGCAGGGCCAGCCCCAGCGGTGTGGCGATCACAGCACCGGCACCGATCCAGCGCAGTTGGCGCCAGTCGATATGACGCCAGATTGATGGCAATAAGCCGATTCCGGCGCAGATCTCAACTAACAAAATAACCGGTACAATCTGCGCCGGCGGAATCAGGATCGACAGGCTGGCGATACTCAGCGCCGAAAACCCGAACCCGGAGTAACCGCGCACCAGGGCGGCGAAAAACACCACCAGCAGGCAGACCAGCAACAATGGCCATTCCAATCCAGCGATCATCATTGTCTTACCACTATCTGATTAGTGTTGAAATCTGCTGGCCAGCTATGTACGGACAGCGGTCCTTCACTATCGCTCAGAGTGTCTGCGATTGCACCACGGTGATGGCGATCACATTCACTACATCATTGGCACTGCAGCCACGGGACAGGTCGTTGGCCGGCTTGGCCAGCCCCTGCAGAATTGGGCCGATGGCGTCGGCCTTGCCGATCCGCTCAGCCACCTTATAGGCGATATTGCCCGCTTCCAGGTTCGGGAACACCAGTACGTTGGCCTTGCCTTTGGTTTCGGACTGATCGACCTTGCGCTCGGCGATCTCCGCCACAATGGCCGCATCCAGCTGCACATCTCCATCGATGCATAGATCGGGGTACTGCTGCTTGACCAGCGCGGTGGCTTCCACCACTTTATCTACCGCGGAGTGCTTGGCGCTGCCGCTGGTCGAGAACGACAGCATCGCCACGCGAGGTTCTTCGTTTAGCAGTGTTTTGGCACTAGAGGCGGCGGACATGGCGATCTGCGCCAGCTGCTGAGCATCTGGATCGATCACCAAGCCGCAATCGGAGAAGATCACCCCGCCCTTGAGTTCATGAAAGGGCTCGCACAGCATCATCAGAAAGAAGCTGGAGACCATATTGGCACCGGGCGCCATGCCGATGATCTGAATCGCCGATCGAACCACAGCGCCGGTAGTGTAGACGGCACCAGCGACCGAGCCGTCTGCATCCCCCAGATGAACCATCATCTGGGCATAGTAAAGAGAATCTTGGACCAAATCATCGGCCTGCTCGGGTGTCATACCCTTGGCTTGGCGCAGCTGGTACAAGGCGTTTGCGTAGCGTTCCCGCTCGCCCGATTGGGCAGGATTAGTCAGGTTGACGGCGCCAATATCAAAACCGTTTTCCGCTGCCACAGAGCGTATTTTATCGGTATTACCCAGCAAGGTAACCTCGGCAATACCTCGCGCTGAGGCTATGGTTGCAGCTTCCAGAATACGGGGGTCTTCACCCTCCGCGAGCACCACACGCTTGGGCGCTTGTACGGCCCGCTGAAATATATTGTTAAGCGCCTTCATCACACACCTTTTATCATTATTCTGGTTTGATGTTTTGTATTAGCTGAGAAACATTGTCGCGATAGCGAGGTAACCTGCGAATAAGTCCGGAGTGTTCTCTGCGGGGCTTTCAGAGCGACTGGATCTCGGTGTTAGCGATTTTCGACAGACAACCAGTATGCCTGTAATCGCTGCCTTGATATCCAATCGCTCTGAAAGCCAGAGTCGCAAGGGACTTATTCGCAGGTTCCCTAGGCATCCACAGGCTTGGGTCACAGTTTGGCAGGTGAATAAACCGGTCGAGGACCGACCGGTTGGTTGCGAAAAAGTGCGAGCGAATCCGTAGGATCCGCCCGCCTACGGACGACTTACTGGAAGTCTTTGTACTTCTCCAGGTGACGAACAGGCTTGGACAGTGCATCACGACGGAAGGGATCGCCCAGCTCACGGGTACACATGATCTCGATCACCGTGGTAACACCATCTTTCTGCGCATCACAGGCTTGCTTGAGTGCTGGACCGACATCTTCGAGCTTGTCGATGGTGATGCCCTGAGCGCCCATGGAGCGAGCGATCTCGGCAAAGCTTGGGTTCTCCAGCTCACCGGCAACGAAGCGACGGCTGTAGAAATCCACCTGGTTCTTCTTCTCGGCGCCCCACTGACGGTTGTGGAATACGATCGAGGTCACAGGGATCTGCTCACGGACACAGGTCAGGATCTCGACCATAGACATGGCCCATGCACCGTCACCGGCATAAGAGATCGCGGGACGCTCGGGCGCAGCGACCTTAGCACCGATGATGGTTGGCAGTGCGTAACCGCAGTTACCGAAGCTCATCGGGGCGAAGAAGCTGCGTGGCTTCTCGAACCGCAGGTAGCTGTTGGCGACTGAGTTGATGTTACCGATGTCGGTCGAGACCATCGCATCTTCAGGCATCGCTTTTTCCAGCTCGCGCAGCACCTGACGTGGGTGTAGGTAGCTACCCTCTTCGCTAGCCTGCTCGTTGATCATATCCAGCGAGTACTCGTCCTTCTCATGGATCCACTCGTCCAGCTCTTTCTCCCAAGAGGCTTTCTCGGCAGCGATGTTCTGTGCCCGCTCTTCTTTGGTCGCCAGACAGGCCACATCACGTACTTGTAGACCGGCCAGCAGAACCTTGGCAGCAGCCTTGGCATCACCACAGATACCGACAGAGATCTTTTTCACCAGACCCAGCATCTTGTTGTTGCAGTCAACCTGGATGATCTTGGCATCCTTGGGCCAGTAGTCCATGCCGTGCTGTGGCAGAGTACCGAACGGTCCAAGACGGGTACCCAGTGCGAGTACTACGTCAGCCTTGGAGATCATCCGCATGGCGGCTTTGGAACCCTGGTAGCCCAGAGGACCGGCCCACAGCTCATGGCTGGCAGGGAAAGAATCGTTGTGCAGGTAGGTGTTACAGACCGGCGCACCCAGGTACTCGGCCAGTGCGATACACTGCTCAACACCTTCGGACATCACCACACCGCCACCGGACACGATCACCGGATTCTTGGCACTGGCCAGCAGATCAGCGGCCTCGTTCAATGCGTTCTCACCACCTGCGCCACGCTCGATCACGATCGGCTGCGGGATCTCAACGTCGATATCGCCGTAGAAGAAGTCACGCGGGATGTTCAGCTGAGTCGGGCCATTCTCTTGAATAGCGCGATCGAAGGCGCGACCGGTCAGCTCAGCCATCCGCTCAGGACGCGGCACATGTGCCTGGTACTTAGTGATGGTTTCGAAGAACGGTAGCTGCTGCGCTTCCTGGAATCCACCCAGACCGTTGGAGATCGCGCCAGTCTCAGGGGTGATGCAGACCACTGGGCTGTGGGCCCAGTACGCGGCCGCAATCGCGGTCACAAAGTTGGTGATACCGGGGCCGTTCTGGGCGATACAAACGCCGTGACGACCGGAAACACGGGCATAACCATCGGCCATGTGGCCGGCGCCCTGCTCATGAACGACAGGGATCAGACGGATACCAGCGGGGGTAAAGATATCCATCGCATCCATAAAGGCCGAGCCCATGATGCCAAAGGCGACGGTCACGTCGTTGGCGACCATCGTTTCGACAAAGGCTTCACTCGGAGTCATACGTGCCATGATTTATTCCTTCTTATTAGCAGGCCGGATAACGCCCGGCCTGTGAATCGGACAGCCCTTAGGCGCTCAGTTTGTACTCGACAAAATTTCTGCCCAAGGCTTCAGCGACCTCGGGGCTGGTGATCTCGCCAGCATGAACATTGAGACCGTTACCCAGATGCGGATCGCGACGGATCGCCTCTTCCCAACCCAGATCAGCCAGCGCTACGATGTGCGGAAGAGTGGCGTTGTTCAGCGCCAAGGTAGACGTACGTGCGACCGCACCCGGCATGTTGGCAACGCAGTAGTGCACCACTCCGTCAACGATGTAGGTGGGATCCTGATGCGTGGTTGCATGCGATGTTTCGAAGCAGCCGCCCTGATCGATCGCCACGTCCACCACGGCAGAGCCGGGCTTCATCCGGCTAACCATGTCGGCAGTCACCAGTTTGGGTGCCGCAGCGCCAGGGATCAGTACCCCGCCGATGACCAGGTCAGCGCTCAATACATGCTCTTCCAGTGAGGCTTTGCTGGAGTAAACGGTTTGAATCGCGGTGCCGAACTCAGACACCAAACGCCGCAGTACGTCGACAGAACGGTCCAGGATCACCACCTGGGCACCCATACCGATCGCCATGCGTGCCGCGTTACTACCAACCACACCACCGCCGATGATCACCACCTTAGCCGCCTCAACACCAGGCACGCCGCCCAGCAACATGCCACGACCCTGTTTGGATTTCTCCAGGCAGGCAGCACCGGCTTGGATCGACATACGACCGGCCACTTCAGACATCGGCGCCAGCAGCGGCAGGCCGCCACGCTCGGATGTTACCGTCTCGTAGGCGATACAGGTTGCGCCGCTCGCGATCAGATCGTTGGTCTGCTCGGGGTCTGGAGCCAGGTGCAGGTAAGTAAACAACAACTGACCCGGGCGCAGCATCTTGCGCTCAACGGCTTGTGGCTCTTTCACCTTAATGATCATCTCCGCCTGAGCGAAAATCTCGGCAGCCGTGGTGGCAATTGAGGCACCCGCCTCACGGTAGTCTGCATCGGTAAAGCCGATACCGTTACCGGCGCTGGTTTCTACAACCACCTGATGCCCGCGACTGGTCAGCTCCTGCACACTGGCAGGCACCATACCGACGCGGTACTCGTGGTTTTTAATCTCTTTTGGGACTCCGATCAGCATAGCGCTACTCCAGTTTTAATTTTTATCAGAAGCAGTTGAGGTATAAGCCGCGGCGGGTGGGGGTTACCTTGGCCGCAAGCGTCTCAGTTATGGGTTACCCGCTACAGGTCTTGGTAGAAGCACAGCAGCGGTAACTTGCTAACTAGGTTATTTCTCAGGGGTATTTCGGAGTAGAACCAGTTTCCGGGGAGCGATACAGCCAGGGTACAAACAACTTCTAACACCATGTTTTAACGATAGTAAATAATCAAACAAGAGCATTAGTCGGTGTACTTAAGTGGCTTAGACGCGCAACGATCCCCTCAACTATGACCTTAACTATCACCTCGATTGAGCATCAGTCGGGACGATTGCCGAACCGCTGCACGCTCGGACAGCGTCCGTGGAGGAAAAACCTGAGGGACTGTTAGCCTGAGGAGCTGCTAGCCTGAGCAGATGGCATCGAGGGCGAGCGGAGGCCATAAATGGCCAAGAGAGGCCTCGCTGCCGTTTCTTAACCACGTACAAAGAGATGAAACCGCCCGAGGGGGCGAAATAAAAGCTCAGCGGCAACGCGGCTAATCAGCCGAAATCCTCGCAACATTGGGTCCCATTAGGAATCAGCGTTTGCACGTAACCTGTAAGCGTGGCTTGGGAACCAACGTTGTGCAGGTCGTACCCAGCCATTGCTGGTTTTTTACAGGTCCACGTGCTCCAGCTTCTTGTGGCTATTGCGATATTCGAGCATGGAAACGTAAATGCCGCTCAGGGAAATAATGGCGATGCCCACCCAGACCATAACATCCGGAAAGTAGCCAAACAGCAGGTAGCTCACGGTAGTGGCGCCGATGATCTCAGTGTAGTTGAAGGGTGAAAGCAGAGAGGCCGAGGCATACTCGCAGGCACGGATGATCATGTAATGACCTAGAGCGGCAAAAAGGCCCATCAACGCCATCAACGCCCACCCCTTGGCATCGGGAGTGACCCAGACCAACGGCACCATGACCGATAGCAGCAACAGGCCGGCGATGGCGGTGTAAAACAGCGTCAACAAGGGCGCAGTGCGGTTTGCGAGTTTTCGGGTTGCCATGAGATAACACGCGTAGCAAATACCCGCAGCCAGAGCGAACAGCACGCTGGGTTGGAACGCCTCAGAGGTAGGACGCAAGACCACTAACACACCGATAAAGCCCACTACCGCAGCGCCGGCCCGCTTTCGATCGAATCGCTCACCCAGCACCAAGGGAGCTGCCAACGTGACCACTAAAGGCGAGATAAAAAGCAGCGCCAGCGCATTGGGAATAGGGTTATCGCTGATCGCCAAGAAGAACAACAGCGTGGCTGAAGTCAAAAACAAACTGCGGACCACTTGAGTACCGGGCGTAGGTGGCATTTTCCACCAGGGCAGACGCTGCCAGTGCACCACGGGGAGCAGCCAGAGGAAATGGAACATAAAACGAGCCCAGGCAATCTCCAGAACCGGGTAGTCTCGGCTAAGCACTTTAGCGCAAGCATCCAGCAACGGCACCAGCAGCATACCCAGTACCATCAGGCCAATACCCAGTAGCGGACGTTGTTGCGCTTTGGTCATTTTCGAGTCATCCCTATTCCGTTCTTAACCCACGGTCGTCACACGTCGGAACGACAACAGGGTCAGTTCTCACCTTTTGCCCCGCATAATATCAACCCCTACCCAGCTCGTTAATCTAAAGCAAAAGGTAAAAAGAAGAAACTATTAACCTGATGTACAAATAGGTTCCATACCTATTTGACCATCGCCCCTAAAATCTGCTGAAGCTTCGTATAACTACTTGATTTTAAATGGATGCATTGGTCTTCGACCAATATTGATGCATCCTTGCGTCACCTATTAACCCGCCGGGTTAATAGCCCCTATGGCTGGCGGCCCCGACGGGCTCGTTCAATAACTGGATAAGAACGAGGCTACGCGTACTCTATCCTAATCGTTGCTTATGCGTTAAAAAAGGTTACCCTGCGCGTCATTTGACGTCAGAAGCTCTAAATCAACGCCTTCAATACCACCGATAAGAAACGGGCTGTTGATATCATGTTTCCTCATGTTATTTATAACTGACTTTTTATTAAAAGTAGCATAACAATATGAGCACTCGTGCAGGCAGGTGTTGTACATGCCAATATCCACACTTTTAATACACCCGCAGCCATCCCTCTGTCCTTTATCTTTTTTTCCACTGAGTGAAACCCCAAAAACATCTTTAATTAAGGTTTCATCAATACACTTGCCATGCTCTATTCCAACACTGGCTGTGTCCACATCCTCAGCACAACTTTTAATATCCATACCATATTTAGATGCGACGTCTGCCATATACGTAGAAAGTTCCAGGAGTTTCTCGTGATCTTGAGTTATGTCAGAATAGTTAAGCCCTTCTACGTTATTTAGGTTTCTTTCCGTTTTTTGGTAGAAGTCAGAAAAGCTAATGACCACTCTTTTCGTTTTTCCGGAAAGGTGAGAGGCTATTTTTGAAAACAAGCGTTTATGCTCATTAATCGGAACTTGATTAGAGAGCAATACAGGATCATAACGCCAAACGATTTTGTCAGCTCCGATCATGTCACTTAGCGCTACAAAGGTTTTAATGGCGACCTGAGGTTTCGGCACAGCTGCCTCGATCGCGCGGGGGTAACCAGTGATGGTGTATTGGAAATAGTATTTATGACCAAGCTCATCTAACTCTGGCAAATAACGCATTAGCTTATTAGGATTCCTGGTCCAAAACACGATTACATCCACATCATCGGGATGCAAAGATACATTTCTTATTTGGTTCGCATTGAATGGATTTCTAGCCAATAAGAATTGCTCCCTAATTCTATGCATGAACCAGGGAGTATAAAAAGCGGGGATATCTGTTCGACGACTAGCGCTAATTATCATTTTCCACCCGCTAACGTGTCCGGAGATTGACCTAGGAGCCTGACCGAGAATAGACTGACCTACTGCGAAACCCGTATTTAGGCCAGATTTGACGCTCATTTTTGGCAAATAGAACC
>JBALTG010000096.1:0-17796 GCA_036964625.1 Motiliproteus sp. | reverse complement strand
ACGCACTAACAGATAAGATATTTATGGAACGCATCGCGGGGCATTGGGTTTAACAACTGTTAAGTAAAACAGAGCCGGCAGCTTCGCTGTGTAAATCGACTGTCCTGTCGATTTATCACAAGCTACGTCCCTATAGCTTGCCTACGGGCAGCTATTGCTGTGTAAACCGGCTGTCCTGCCAGTTTATCGCCTCGAAATAGTTTAAAAACTGTCTCAAATCGGACTTCCCCTCGCTACGACCGGTCAAGTCCGACAGACTGCTATGTTTTTTATAACACGATGGGCAGCTTTCGTCTTAACTGGCGCACGAAGCTATTCATCGCGGGGGAATCGTCACCTTTTTGGAAAATACGAATCTCTGTTTGCCCCAGCATCGGCAGATTCCAGTGATCGGGCGCCACGATTAGATCATCCGGAATACTGCCCTCTGCAATGATGCTCAGCCCCATGCCAGACCTGACCGCTGCCTGGACACTGATCGAACCCTGGGCGGAGAACACGATTCGGTAAGGGCGGCCCAGAGTGTTTAGCACTTTGAACGTGTGCTCCCGGTAGATGCAGCCCTCTGGATGCAGAGCGAGCGGGAGCGGTTGTTCAGCCTGGTAGTCGAAGGTGGGGGCGCACACCCACTTCAGGTCCCTACACGCGATGGTTTCTCCCCCCTGATAGTCGGGCATCGCGTTGACGATGGCGATATCCAGTTTGTCCTCGCAGATCAGCCTGATCAGATTTCGGCAGAGATCCATGGTCAGCTCTATCTGGTCCGCAAATTGGGTCTGGTTGGCCAGAAAATACTGGAAGAAACGGTTGGTCAGATCCTCAGGTAAGCCAAGCCGGATAACCCCCAGGGTCTCGGATTGCTTCGCAGCGGCGACCATTTTGTCGTGGGCGTGCAGGATCGAGACCGCCTCGGTCAGCAGTAACCGGCCGCTGGGACTTAGCTTTAGGTTGTGATAGTTGCGGTAGAACAGCGTGCTCTGCAGCTGTTCCTCCAGCTTTTTGATGCGTAGAGACAGGGCTGACTGCGAGCAATGCAGCGCTTGCGCGGCGGCAGAGAAGGATCCCAGATTTTCCGCCATGACAAAGCTGCGTAGCGCAGCGATATCCATGTTGATGATGCCTGCCATATGTAATTCTCATAGCTACTGGCTGAATAATTCAATTTACTGGTAGCCGTGCGTGATTGTAAAGTTTTCTCTTCAATATGATGTTGAGCTTGAGAGGATATTCAGCCATGAGCACCACCACCACCACAACAAAAACAACAACACGTCGTCGCGGCGGTAGAAGCTCCCTCCGAGATCTACGTTCTAAAAATGTAGAGCAGATGCTACCCGGACTGAAGCGGGGGCTGCCACTGACTGAGCCCTTGGACGAAGATCAGATCAAAAGAATCGATCATGAGTCAATGCGGGTGCTTGAAGAGGTGGGGGTGATGTTCCGCGACCCCATCGCTCTGGAGCAGTGGCGTGAAGCAGGTGCGCAGGTTGACGGTGAACTGGTCAGGATCGACCGGGGAATGATTCGTGAGCTGATAGCGTCGATCCCCAGTAAGCTGACTTACCATGCGCGAAATCCGCAGAACAATGTGGATCTTGGTGGCAAACAGTCGATCTTTGTGCCGATGACCGGTGCGCCGTTTATGCGGGATCTGGAGGATAAGCGGCGCCTGCCGACGCTTAATGACCTGGGCGATTTCCACAAGTTGGCACATATGCTACCGGCCCTACACTCTACCGCCCATCATATTGTTGAGCCGATGGATCATGCGGTTTCCCACCGCCATCTGCGCATCACCTACTCCTCGATGAAGCATTCGGATAAGACCTTCATGGGCATGACCTCCTCCGGCAAGAACGCCGAGGACGTGATGCGGATGTGTGCCATTCTGTTTGGTGAGGAGTTCATGCAGACTCATCCGGTGACCACCGGAAACATCAACGGCAACTCGCCGCTGGTGTGGGATGAGACCATGCTGGGCGCCATGCGCGCGTTCGCTAAGTACAATCAACCGGTGCTTTGTTCGCCGTTCGTTCTAGGCGGGGCTAACACCCCGGCATCGGTGGTGCCCGCCGTGGTACAGCTGAACGCGGAAGCGTTATCTGGCTTGGCCTACACCCAGTTGGTACGCAAAGGCACGCCTGCGATTTACGGCCACTACCTATCCAGCGTCTCCATGGCGTCCGGCTCTCCGATGGCGGGCACTCCCGAGATCAGTTTGATGAATTTCATGATTGGTCAGATGGCACGCCATTACGATGTGCCCTGGCGTAGCTCCAATAACCTCGGTGGCGCCAAGACCTTTGATGCCCAGGCGGGCTACGAAAGTGCCATGACCATGAACGCGGTCCTGATGTCGGGTGCTAACTATATCTGGCATTCTGCAGGCTGGAACGAGGCGGGCATGCACTGCTCGATGGCGAAATTTGTCGTCGATGCGGATATGTGCGCCATGGGCTACCGCATGGCTGAAGGCCCTCGGTGGGATGACTTCGAGGAGGGCATCGCGGCGATTCGTGACGTAGGTCCTGCGGGTCACTATCTCGGGCATGCGCACACCATGGCCAACTTCCAGCGCGCTTTCTACATGCCCAAGCTGTTCGACAATAACTCCATCGAGCAATGGCAAGCCGACGGCTCCAAGGAGATCACCGAGCGCGCCCTGATCTACGCGAAGAAGCTGCTCAGCGAATATCAGGAGCCCAAGCTGGATGACGCCAAGAATGACGAGCTGCTGGACTTTATCGCCCGTCGGGAGCGCGAGATTCCTACCGCTGATGCGTTGAATGAAACCCATTAAGGGCTCGGTACTCTCCTCTCGTGACCGGCGGAGAGCGCTCCCTGAGCCGTCTCGGGTTATTCCCTTCGGCCGGATCACCGCATCGATCGAGTAGTTCACCTCCTCACCTGCCTGAGCGGCTGAATACACGCTTGTTGGTGCCGCTCACTCAGAGGTGCGTGGTGTGGGGGGAATGGGATCCCCTGGCCGTGAATGCCGATCGATAACCCAGCGTTATGTTTTACCCGAAAGAAATGTTGATTGTGCGTCCAGTGTGCTGATCGCTAATCTGGTACAGGAAAACGGGTGACTGGATGCCCACCATAAAACCGATAAAAAGCAGGTAAATCCAATGCACTTTGATGGGATTTTTACACCGATCATCACACCCTTTCGTGACGATTATTCGATCGACTATGACGCCTTTGGCGCGATGACCGAGTATCTGGTCGATGCTGGCGTGCAGGGGCTGATCGTCGGCGGAACCACCGGGGAATACTACGTAGAGAGTCATGAGGAACGCGTGAAGTTGATGGAGATCGCCCAGGAGCGTATCGCCGGACGCATTCCACTGGTGTTCGGCACCGGCTCTATCGATCCGGATGAGTCGATTCGACTGGCAGAAGCTGCTGCTAAGGCGGAAGTCGAGGCGATTCTGGTTGCCACGCCGCCCTATTCGCTGCCTACCGAGCGTGAGGTCGCGCTACACGCACTGGCGGTGGATCGTGCCGCCAACCTGCCTATCATGCTCTACAACTACCCGGATCGCATGGGTACCATGATGGGTGAGGAGTTTTTGGACCGTGTCGGTCGCTCGGCCAATTTTATGGCGATCAAGGAGAGCTCCGGGGATATCAACCGTCTGCACCTGCTGGCTCGAGATTATCCGCATATCCAACTCTGCTGCGGTATGGATGATCAGGCGTTGGAGTTTTTCGCCTGGGGGGCCAAAGGCTGGGTTTGCGCCGGTTCCAATTTCCTACCCACCGAGCACTTGGCGCTGTACCGGGCTTGTGTGATTGAAGGGGATTTCAACAAGGGGCGTCGCATCATGTCGGCGATGATGCCGCTGATGCGCGTGCTGGAGCAGGGTGGCAAGTTTATCCAGGCGGTAAAGCATGGGGTCACGCTGGATGGAAACTTCGCCGGTACTACCCGCAAGCCGCTGCGCGGTCTGAACAAGGATGAGAAGCGCTCGCTGGAAAAAGTGATCCGTACTCTGAAAACCACGATCGCCGCGATTGAAGCGGAAAGCGATCATGCTGCTGACAGCAACGTCTATCAGCTCGCCCAAGGGGATTAAAAAATGTCCGAACTGTTGACGCACGAAGAGTACCGCGCCATCGCAGGTGAGCTGAGTCCACCGACAATGGCGTTTATCGACGGTAAGTTTCAGCCCGCCCAATCAGGTCAAACGCTCAAAACCACCAATCCCGCTACCGGGGAAACCATCGCCGAGATCGCCGCCTGCGGCGCTGCGGATGTTGATCTGGCGGTGCAGAAGGCGCGGCAGGCTTTTGAGGACGGGCGCTGGAGTGCTCTGCATCCCAATGAACGCAAGGAGGTGTTGATCCGACTGTGCAAACTGATTAAGCGTAATAGCCGCGAATTGGCGGTGCTGGAAAGCCTGGACTCGGGCAAGCCGATCGTGGACTGCGAGACCATCGATATTCCTGAGCTTGTGAACACCATCAAGTGGCACGCGGAAGCGGTCGACAAGATCTACGACCAGACGGCCCCGGTCGGGCCTGATGCGATCTCCATGGTGGTGCGCGAGCCGATCGGCGTGGTGGGAGCGGTCTTACCCTGGAACTTCCCGCTGCTGATGCTGGCGTGGAAGATCGGTCCGGCCCTTGCTGTTGGATGTTCTGTGGTGGTTAAACCTGCAGAACAGACCTCGTTGACCGCACTGCGAATCGCTGAATTGGCGATGGATGCTGGCCTGCCTCGCGGGGTTCTGAACATCGTCACCGGAACCGGCCCTGAAGTCGGCGAGCCTCTGGGTCTACATATGGATGTGGATATGGTCAGTTTTACCGGATCTACCGTCACCGGCAGGCGTTTTTTACGCTACTCGGCGGACTCCAACCTGAAGAAGGTCGTGCTGGAGTGTGGCGGTAAAAATCCCTGTATCGTCCTCGACGATGCCGAGAACCTCGATCTGGTGGCCAGTCAAGTAGTAAGCGGTGCTTTCTGGAATATGGGTGAAAACTGCTCGGCGGCCTCGCGCCTGATCGTCCACGAGAAGATCAAGACGCAACTGCTGGAGCGGATCCAGGAGCACGCCAAGCAATGGCGAACCGGTGATCCACTGGATCCAGCCAACAACCTGGGTGCACTGATCGATCAGAACCACTTTAACAAGGTGGTTGCTTATCTGGAGCTGGCCAGCGAACCCGGTAAGTCGTTGCTGCTGGGAGGTGATACCCGTGACGGTGTCTACGTGCTACCGACGGTGATTGATGGCGTCAACAACGGTGATCGTCTGGCACAGGAGGAGATCTTCGGGCCGATCCTCTCGGTGATCACGGTCCGGAGCGTTGAGGAGGCGATCGCCGTGGCCAACGACACCGACTATGGCCTGGCCGCCAGTGTATTTACTGCCAACGCCAAACAGGCGATTCGTACCGCGCAGGCGATACGTGCCGGAACCGTGACGGTGAACTGCTTCGGCGAGGGAGATGTCAGCACGCCTTTCGGTGGCTATAAGCAGTCTGGGTTTGGTGGTCGCGACAAGTCCATCCATGCTCATGATCAGTACACGGAGCTGAAAACTATCTGGCTTGATCTCAGCGACAATGCTGTCGATGAGGCTTTGGACTGATCATTAACACTTTCGGGAACCGCTGATCGCCACCGCATCGCTTCTTCACGGAGTTGATGTGCGTGGGTTTGGCGTCTCTCGCAAAGGAGGCTGATAGTGAGCAACGCTATTCGGGTCAAAAAGTTGCCGAAAGACACCGGTCCCGCTGGCTGGGACGCGATTCTTCGCCCGGGGCGGTCTTTTCCGGAACTTGATAATACTATTCGTGCAGATTGGGTGGTGATAGGCGCGGGGTTTGCTGGCCTCGCGGCGGCAAGGCGCCTTAGCCAGTTGCGCGGTGGCGATAAGATTGTGTTACTGGAGGCTGCACAGTTGGCGCAGGGGCCTTCAGGGCGCAACAGTGGATTTATGATCGACTTGCCGCATGAACTCAATTCGGAAACCTATGCTGGCGGGCAGGAAGAGGATCTGAAGCAGATTCGCCTTAATCGTGCGGCAATCGACTTTGCCGGTGAGATGGCTGAGGAGTTCGGGCTCGGCTCGATGGTGTTCGGACGTCATGGCCGGGTGACCGGAGCGGCAACGGCCAAAGGCGAAAAGCATATCCAGAGTTATTGCTCCCATCTCGATGGCTTGCAGGAATCTTACGAGTTGCTTGACGCCGAGGCGATGCAGGCGTTAACCGGTATTGAGTATTACCGTCGAGGACTGTTTACCGCCGGGGCGGCGATGATTCAGCCAGCGGCTTTTGTACGCGAGATAGCGGCGGGCTTGAGCAAGCAGGTCGCGATCTTTGAAAACTCGCCGGTGATCGAAATTAACACCGGTCCTGTGCACCGTATCTCGACGCCCAAGGGGCAGGTTGAGGCGCCCAAAATTATCCTTGCGGTCAACGGGCATATTCAGTCATTCGGTTTTTTGCCGAAACGATTGATGCATCTGTTTACCTATGCCTCGATGACGCGAGCGCTCAGCGCACATGAGGTTAAACGGTTGGGAGGAAAACCCAACTGGGGGGTCCTGCCTGCGGATCCGATGGGAACCACCGTGCGTCGGGTATCCGATTACAGGGGGAGCGGTGATCGACTGACCGTGCGTAACCGCTTTACCCTGAATCAATCGATGGAGGTGAGCCCGGCGGAACTCCAGCGCGTGATCAAGGATCATGATCAGGCGTTTAACGCTCGATTCCCGATGCTATCGGGCGTAGCGATGGAGCATCGCTGGGGAGGTCGCCTTTGTCTGTCGCTGAACTCGGTGCCCGTGTTCGGCGAGCTGGAACAGGGGATCTACAGTGCGGCGTGCCAGAATGGGCTGGGGGCGGTGAAGGGGACGCTGTCGGGCATGTTGGCCGCGGAGATGGCGGTTGAGGGTAAAACACCGATGGTTAGCGAATACCTGGCCTACGATGCACCGAAACGGTTGCCTCCCGAACCCTTCCTTTCAGTGGGGGCGAATATGACCCTGCGTTGGAAAGAGTGGCGGGCGGGGATAGAACTCTAAGTCTTGATCGGGACAGCCTTGATCAGGGACAGTCTTGATCAGGGACAGTCTTGGTCGGGGACTTGCCGTTAAACGATGCAGATATCAGGCGCAGTATAGGCCTTCGGGCCGACCTGGGTGAGACCCCGCGTCCTGCGGGTCTCGCATTGTTAGCCTTCAGCCCTTCTGTTCTTCCGCGCCAGAGTGCTCTTCTTCAGTGAGCTGCTCAAGTAGCCACTGCTTGAGCAGCTGGAACTCGGGGACGCTCTGCAGCTCGTTCTTATAGCTTAAGTAGTGTTTGACGCTCTTAAGGATTAACTCATCTGCTACCGGCCGTAACAACGCTCCCTCTTCGATCAACGGCGTGACCAGGTGGTGCCAGCCCAGCGTGATGCCCTGGTGGCTTAGGGCCATCTTGATCAGCATGTTGTAGTCATTGGCATTGAAGCGATGCTGGTGCTGGGCGATACTTTCCAAGTTGATACCATGAAAATTGAACCAGACCTCCCAGTCGATATGCTCCGCCACCTGTGAACGACCGTAAGGGCTCAGGTTCAGAAGCGTATGCTTTTCTGCCATCTGCTCCAGACTGTCGATCGGGCCGTGCTGCTCCAGGTACTGAGGCGAGCAGACAGGGTAGATTCGATCATAGAACAGCGGGATAGCCTGGTAGCCTTTCAGGGTGACGCTGTTTTTGATGATGAAGATGTCTGGCCGGACGTTGGGCTCCATCGACAGGACGTTGTCCGTTGAAATCACGTTGATATTGATATCCGGATGCTGGCTGAAGAAATCCGGCAGGCGCGGTGTTAGCCAGAGGCCAGAGAAGGCCGGTGAGGCGCAGATGGTCAGTGTGCGTTTTAGTTGATTTTTGCCCTGTACCCGGTCGGCGGACTGAGCGATATTGACAAAGGAAAGGTAGGCCGCATCGTAGAATACGCTACCCGCCTCCGTCAATTCAACGGATCTTCCTTTGCGGTTGAACAGCTCCACTCCCAGATGGGATTCGAGCTCCCGTACCTGCCTGCTGATTGCCGCCTGAGTGACGCAGAGCGCTTCGGCGGCTCGGGTAAAGCTCTGGTACTTGGCCGCAGCGACAAAGGACTTGACCGCCCTGAGTGACGGCATCTTCAACAGAACCTGATCGGGTTCTACGTGTTTACTCATGGTGTTATCTGCTCGGATTAAAGGGCGTTAACGGTGGCGTTCCGGCGGCGGAACCCCGCCTCCTAGCCCCGTAGGTGGTGTTGGTGGCGCGCGATGAAACGGGCGATTTCAGATTCTGTCGGATAGCTACCAGCAAAGCTCTCCACATAAGTCGGCACCCGTCGCAGACGGTCCGAGACCGGCTCATCCACCATCATCGAGATATACCCGACTTGGGTGTAATAGACCGTGTGGGCACGGGTGTCAGCCTGCTCCTCATCAAAGCCGAAGCGCGAAAACATGCCACGGATAGCCGTGATTCTTTCCTGATCTGTCTGCTCCAAGCGTTTTTTTAGCGCGGCCGACTGTTGCGCCCAGTTGCGGATCGCAAAGTCCATCCGGGCATCAAAGAGCGCGGGGTTCAGCCAGCAGTCGAACAGGTTTAACACGGCCTCCGTGACGGTTTCCGCATAGACCTCGGTCTGTACGATCAGATTGCCTGTGTTCTGCTTCTGCCAGCGTCGAATCAGGGCATCGAGCAGCGCCTCGCGGTCTTCGAAGTGCCAGTAAAAGCTGGTGCGCGACATGTTCAGAGCTTTGGCCAGAGGCATGACCTTCACCGACTCGACACCGGATTCGACCAGCATCTTGTAGGCCTCATCAAGCCAGAGGTCTACCGATCCCCGCCAGCCGCTCTGTTTTGTTGCGACAACTTTTTTCATCTTTTTTTCACTTTACCGCGGTGTTTTTCAATTCACAAATGAGTCTGCAGAGGGGTTTAAAGCCTGTGCTATCCGCCATTTTACAGGGTTTATTGATGAATGATTTGAAGTGTTTCAACGCGGGTGCTGAGTTTCCAACAGTCTAGCAAACAAGACACGTGTGTCCATAGGGTTGACACCTGTGTCGAATTTGCTAATGTCGCCCCTATTACAACAATAAAATGAGGGCTTAACGCTTATGACACAGCTTCTGGATCGTGCCGCAACACCGTCAGATAAACCTACGCTTAAAAGACGGGGGCGCGCATCCGGGCGCGCGTCTCGTAGCGCTAGAGCGCAGCCGAATAAGCACCTTGAAGTCCCCTACATTACCCGCAATATCCCAACCTACGACCTGCTGAGCGAGGACAGCCTGGACAAGATCGAGCAGGCTGCTGACACCATCCTCGCTGAGATCGGTATCGAGTTTCGGGAAGACCCCGAAACCGTGGAGCTGTTTCGCAACGCCGGCGGCCAGGTAACGGCGGTGTCTGGTTCTTCATGGAATATTAAGTTCGAACCGGGAATGATCCGGGATATTCTCAAAACCGCCCCGGAGCGTTTTACTCAGCACGCCCGCAACCCCGATAATTCGGTCGATATCGGTGGCAAAGCGATGGTGTTTGCCCCGTCCTATGGTTCACCTTTTGTGATGGACATGGACCAAGGGCGCCGCTATGGCACGATTGCGGATTTTGAGAGTTTTGTAAAACTCGCACAGTCCAGCCCTTGGTTGCACCATTCCGGTGGCACGGTCTGTGAGCCGACCGATGTGGCGGTGAATAAGCGCCATCTGGATATGCTCTACGCCCACATCCGCTATTCGGATCGTCCCTTTCTCGGTTCTATCACGGCGCCGGAACGGGCGGCCGACAGTATCGAAATGTGCCGTATCCTGTTTGGCGCCGATTTTGTTGAAAATAACTGCGTCATTATGGGTAATTTCAACTCCACCTCGCCGCTGGTTTGGGACGGGGTTAGCACCCAGGGCATCCGCACCTATGCCGCGGCGGGCCAGGGCTCGATTCACCTGCCTTTCCTGATGGGGGGCGCTGTTTGTCCGGTTACTCTGCCGGGGGCTATCGCCCAGAATCTGGCCGAGACCACCGTTGGCTGTGCACTGACTCAGCTGGTTCGACCGGGCGCGCCAACGGTGATGGGATCCTTCATTTCGTCCATGTCGATGCGCAGTGGTAGCCCCACATTCGGGACCCCTGAACCGGCTCTTGGTAGTCTTGTGATGGGGCAGTTTGCACGTCGCCTTAAGCTGCCATTGCGTTGTGCCGGTAACTTTTCAACCTCCAAGAGGCCCGATGGGCAGGCCATGGCTCAGGGGGTAATGTCGATGATGTCCGCGATCCAGTGCGGCGGGAATTTTATTCTCCACTCAGCGGGTTTTCTTGATGGCTTGCTGTCGATGTCTTATGAGAAATTCATGATGGATACCGACCTGTGCGGCGCGCTTCACACCTACCTCAAAGGCTTTGAGGTCAACGAAGACACGCTTGGCATTGACGCCTTGCGTGTGGGTGGGCCGGGGGAGCATCTGTTCGGTACGCCGCATACCATGGCGCATTATGAAACCGCCTATTGGGACAGTGGCCTTAATGATGATCAGTCGTTCGAGACCTGGTCCGAACAGGGCGAGAAAGATGCGATGGTGCGTGCTAACCATCAATGGAAAAAGGTGCTGGCAGACTACCAGGCACCTCCGCTGGACGCGGCTATTGATGCGGCGCTGAAGGACTTTATCGCGCAGCGTAAATCATCCATGGCAGATGCCTGGTACTGATTCACGTACTGATTCCAACCCAGATTCCAGCCCAGATTCGCAGAGGCCGTTATGTCGAACGATCCGTTGTTGCAACCCTATCAATTGAAACACCTGACGCTAAAAAATCGCATCATGACCACCAGTCATGAGCCCGCCTATCCAGAGGATGGCATGCCCAAAGACCGCTATCGTGCTTATCATGAAGTGCGCGCCAAAGCCGGCGTGGCCCTGACCATGACGGCGGGCTCTGCGGCGGTTTCCAGGGACAGTCCGCCTGTTTTCAATAATATTCTGGCGTATAAGGATGAAGTGGTCCCGTGGATGAAACGGGTCGCTGATGCCTGCCATGAACATGACTGTGCGGTGATGATTCAGCTCACCCATCTCGGCCGGCGTACCGGCTGGAGCAAGGGTGACTGGTTGCCCGTGGTCTCGCCTTCCCATCGTCGTGAAGCCTCCCATCGTGCCTTTCCGAAGCAGATGGAAGGCTGGGATATCGAGCGTATCATCGTGGACTATGCCGATGCCGCAGAGCGGATGTATGCCGCGGGTCTCGACGGTATTGAGCTGCAGGCCTATGGGCATTTGATGGATCAATTCTGGTCTCCGCTCACCAATACGCTGGTGGGTCCCTACGGGGGCTCGTTGGAAAATCGACTGCGCTTTACTACCGATGTGTTGCAGGCGATTCGCAAGCGTGTCGGCTCTGAGTTTATCGTCGGTGTGCGTTACACCGCCGATGAGGCACTCAAGGGCGGCATCTCGCCAACGGAAGGTATCGAAATTTCAAAAATATTGCGTGATACCGGTCAGGTCGATTTTCTCAATGTTATTCGCGGCCATATCGATACCGATGCGGGGCTGACGGATGTGATTCCGGTGCAAGGGATGCGTAGCGCCCCACACCTGGATTTTGCCGGAGAAGTGCGTAAGGCCACCGGCATGCCGACCTTCCATGCGGCACGCATCACCGATGTGGCTACCGCCCGTCATGCGGTGGCTGAAGGTCTTATCGATATGGTCGGCATGACCCGCGCCCATATGGCCGACCCGCATATCGTGCGTAAAATTATCGAAGGGCGCGAAGACGACATTCGTCCCTGTGTTGGCGCCACCTACTGCCTCGACCGAATTTATCAGGGCGGTGACGCGCTGTGCATTCACAATGCGGCCACCGGGCGCGAGCTGACCATGCCGCATGATATCCCGCCTGCCGAGACCCAAAAGAAAGTGGTGGTTGTCGGAGCCGGTCCCGGTGGCTTGGAAGCCGCTCGCGTCGCGGCCGAACGGGGACATTCGGTCACCGTCTTCGAAGCGGCTCCTGACCCCGGTGGCCAGGTCCGTCTCGCCGCTCAAAGCGAGCGGCGGCGCGAGATGATTTCGATTATCGACTGGCGTATGTCCCAATGTGCCGCCTTGGAGGTGGAGTTCCGTTTTAATGCCTGGGCTGAAGCTGAGGACGTTAAGGCGCTCAAGCCCGACGTGGTCATTATTGCCACTGGCGGTTTGCCCGATACCGACGTTCTGGAGGTCGGCAACGACCTTGTTGTTTCGGGTTGGGATATTATCTCGGGCGACGTTAAACCCGGCAAAAACGTGCTGGTTTACGACGACGCCGGAGACCATGTGGGTCTTCAAGCCGCTGAAAAAATTGCGGCAACCGGTGCCAAGGTCGAGGTCATGACGCCTGATCGAAGTTTTGCCCCGGATGTGATGGCCATGAACCTCGTCCCCTACATGCGTGCTCTGCAGGATAAAGACACGACCTTTACCGTGACCTATCGATTGATGGGCGTCACCCGTGACGGTGACGCGTTGTGTGCCAGCATCGGAACCGATTACAGCGATCTGCGTGTCGAGCGCCGCTTTGACCAGATCGTTGTCAACCACGGTACTCTGCCGATGGACGAGCTGTACTTTGAACTGAAGCCCGAGTCGTTCAATCTGGGTGCCGTGGATCAAGCCGCCCTTATCGCCGGCCGGCCACAGTTGCGGGCGGATAATCCCGACGGTTCGTTCCAGCTATTCCGGATCGGTGATGCGGTCTCCTCGCGTAATACCCATGCCGCGATCTATGACGCATTGAGACTGGTAAAGGATATCTAAGGCGTTGAATTAATAAAGGACCGACCGATCGTTATGGCGGTCCTTTACGCTTTAATTCAGACAGAGGAAGAGGGCATGACAACCGTGTTTTCACATCTTTTTACCCCCATGTCGTTGCGGCATAAGACGCTTCGCAACCGTATTACCTTTGGCGCCCACACCGCCAATATGGCCGAAGCGGGGCTGCCCGGGGATCGACACCTGGGGTATTACCTGGAGCGTGCCATGGGTGGGGCGGCGATGATTGTGGTTGAGCCCATGCCGGTGCACCGCACCGGGGTGCTGACCCGTGGCAATTTCCGCCACGATGATGATGCCGTTATTCCCCACTTTAGACGTATCACCGAAGCCTGTCAGGATCAGGGCAGCGTGATGATCCAGCAGCTTTATCACGTCGGCCAACATGGTGATGCTGACAACTCCTATACGCCTAATTGGTCGGCATCGGGTATGCCGTCCTACCATGATTCCGATGGTAGCCATGCCATGACCGGCATCGAGATCGAAGAACTTATCCGGGGTTTTATTCAGGCGGCGGTGCGGTGCCAACAAGCGGGCTTTGACGGGGTGGAGTTGTGGGCGGCGTATCACGCGCTACTGGATCAGTTCTGGACCCCTTGGTCAAACCGACGTGACGACAAATGGGGGGGATCGCTGGAAAACCGCACCCGGCTGTCGCGCGAGATCTGTGCCGGTATCCGCAGGGCTTGCGGCGATGATTTTATCATCGGGCTGGCGGTCAATGACGAACCCGATTTCGATGTCACCCTGGGGCGTGAAGCACTGGCCGAGGTGATCGCCCGTCATGATCGTGATGAACTGGTGGATTATGTGACCTGCGGCACCGGCAGTTATCTGGATTTTTACAAACTGATGCCGACGGTGTTTTATCCTGAGAACATGGGCGCGGATCTCTCGCAGGTATTGAAATCAGCGGTCAGCTTTGCGCGCATACAGGCGGAAAGCCATATCCGTACACCGGAAAATGCCGACTATGTGCTGGCATCCGGCCAAGCGGACCTGGTGTCCATCGTCCGTGGGCAGATTGCCGATCCGCATCTGGCCAATAAAGCGCGTGACGGACGCTCTGAGGATATCCGCAGCTGTTTATCCTGCAATCAGATGTGTTGGGGACGGCGCTCACGTGACTATTGGATCTCCTGTTTGATCAATCCGTCAGCGGGGCGGGAATTCGAATGGGGGGGAGACCGCTTGGTCAAAACCGACGCGCCGCGCAACATTTTGATTGTCGGCGCCGGACCTGCCGGTCTGGAGTGCGCGCGGGTGGCGGCGGAACGAGGCCATCGCGTGACCTTATGCGAGGCATCCGGCGAACTGGGCGGTCAGTTTCGGTTAGCCGGGAAGCAGCCCCGCAGGGCTCAAATACTGGACTTGATGGGGTGGTATGCGCTGCAGTTGGGGAAGCTGAAGGTCGATTTGCGTTATCACACCCCGCTGGATGCCGAGGAGATACGGGCTTTTGGTGCGGATGCGGTGATCTTGGCGACCGGATCGCAACCGGCAGGCAGCGGCTTCCAGAAAGCGCTGCCACAGCTTGAGACGCTGCCTGGGATAGACAAGGGCGGTGTCTGGTCGGTGGAAGAGGTGATGTCACTCTCAGCTCGACTGGGCGAGCATGTCATCCTGCTGGATGAAGGGGGTAACTGGCGCGGCGGTGGTACGGCCTTGTATCTCGTGGAGCAGGGCTATCAACTCACCATCGTGACCCCCGATCCTCTGGTCGGCAAGGAGCTGGCGCGTACCACGGCGGATTACCCTCTGCGTAAATCGCTGAAGGCGGCGGGTGTGAACTTTGTGGTTGAATCGGGGATTATGGAGTGGACGGGCCAGGGCGCCAGAATACTTTCTTTGCTGGATGGTTCGGAGCAGATGATCGCTGCCGATTCGCTGGTTCTTGCAACCACCAACCGCGCGGAAGACTGGCTTACGCGTGAGCTCTCTGGATCTGAACTCTCTGGATCTGAACTATCTGGTGACGAGGATGGCCCGGACATTCACTCTATCGGCGACTGTGTCGCTCCGCGCCAGGCGCCCTACGCCTTTTATGAAGGTCGCAAGCTGGGGATGGCCTTGTGAAAAAAGGTCAACAGGCGACGAATGGAGGCGGGGCAAACGGTGCGGAAAGCGCGGCGACGGCAGACCTGTGGCTGACTCTGGAGGAGATTCAGGACCTGTCGCAGCGGGCGGCCGAAGCTTGCGGTGCGTGTTGTGACAATGCACTATCGTTAGCCATGTCCATTGCGGCAGCGGAGGCGGAAGGTCTGACTAATGTCGGCCTGGCCCACCTTGCGGATTATTGTGAGGGGCTGCGAGTGGGGCGAATCGACGGCAACGTTCGCCCGACCGTGACTAAGCCGACGCCGATGGTGTTTCAGGTTGACGTGCATTCCGGACTGGCTCATCCCGGTTTCGATATCGTCTACGAAGACCTGGTGGCAGCAGCGAAACAGTTTGGCGTGGCCATTTTTTCGCTGCGTAATAGCTATACCTGCGGTGCCTTGGGCTATTTCGTCAGCCGACTCGCCAGCGCTGGGCTGGTAGCCCAAGCGACGACCAATGCGGGGCCACCCGCCGTTGCCGCTGCCGGCGGCGATAAGCCGGTTTTTGGTACCAATCCACTGGCGTTTGCGGTGCCCGGTAGCGACGGACCGGCCTTGATCATCGACCAGTCCTGCAGCGCCACGGCGCTGGTCAACATCCGCGCGGCAGGAGAACGCGGCGAACGACTTCCTGACGGCTGGGCGGTAGACGCGCAGGGGCAGCCCACCACGGACCCAAAGGCCGCTTTGACCGGCGCCCTGCTGGCGTTTGGTGGTTATAAAGGCAGCAACATCGCCCTGCTGGTGGAGATGCTGTCTGCGGGTCTGACAGGGGCGAACTGGTCCTGCGATGCACCATCCTTTGTCGCGGGAAACCGCTGCCCCGATGTGGGCTTGTTCATCATCGCTATCAACCCGGCCGTGGTTTTCGGGGATGGGTTTGAAGCACGAATATCGGCCTATATGGATCGCTTCACGCACGACTACGGCGGGCGAGTGCCTGGCGCTAAACGTGCGGAGGCGATACGGCAGTCCGAACAGGGGGTGCGGGTGCCCGCTGAACTTATTGCGCGGCTCAACGGTTATATAAGCAGGAGTATTTCCGACGGTTATGGGATTGGGCGGAGACAATAAAACTTGAACATGGATCAGATCGATTTATCTTCTGCTCTACTACAGCTTTGGGAGGAGATAGCGGAAACGGCAACCGAGGGTAACGATCAGCTGCAGTTATTGATCCATGCGCTACACCATATTGATACCGCTGAACCCGGTTTGCCAAGCTGTACCGAGGCGGTCGATCGTTTGCTGCAGCGTTTAGGGGCGATGGATAGCAGCAGCGTCTCATTAGAGCCGTTCAAAATGGCGCTAAAGAATGCAGGCCCGCTGCTGCATTGGTACCCCAATTCGGTGTATGAGAATGCGTCTGCCGCGCAGGACCTGGAAAATTACTGCTGTAATCTGGTGGGCCTGACAAGTGACACCCAGCCTAATCCGTTCTTGCTGCACAGCGAGGAGGTGATGATCGGGCTTTTTTTGCTGGGTCCAAACCGTCTTTATCCGGCCCACCAACATCCCGCCGTAGAGATGTATACCGTGCTGGCTGGAACGGCGCAATGGCAGAGGGAGGGCGAGCCCTGGCAGACCCGAAAGCCGGGGGAATATTTTATCCATACTTCCAATCAAGCACATGCCATGCGAACACTGGATGAGCCGCTGTTGGCATTGTGGGCCTGGACCGGAGATCTGGGCCAATGGGCGATATGGAGTGAAAATACCTCAACCTCGCAAGTCCTTATCTCTGAATGCGGCTTATAGACAGGTTGTTAATGACAAGGCTGGCAGTTAGATCTGTCAGGTCAATCAAACTTAGACAGGGGTTAGCAGCCTACGGGAGAGAGTGTATGTCCGAGCAACTTGGAGTGTTGGGGGTGGGTCATCTGGCCAGCTACACCCTGGCGGGGTTGAGAAATGCGGGGGATTCCCGGCCAGTACTGCTGTCACCACGTAACCGGGAGCGTGCGCTGTCGCTCGCGGTAGAACATGGCTGTGAAGTGGCTGTCGACAACGAGATGGTCGTGGATCGTACCCGGCTGATTCTGCTGTCGGTCCGTCCTGAGCAGGTTAACGAGCTGTTGCAAAACCTGACCTTCACTTCGGAGCATCTGCTGATTTCGTGTGTGGCGGGCATGTCGTTATCGGAGATCGCTCCATTGGTATCCCCGGCCCGGGTTATTCGGGCCATGCCGCTGGCCTGTGCCGAGGTCGGGGAGGGGGCTATTGCTCTTTTTCCTGATCATCCGGAGGTACGGCAGTTAATGGCGCAAATGGGCTGTGTGATCCCTTTTGAGGATGAAGATAGCTATGAAGTGGCGAGCGTCGCTGCTTGCATGAATGGTTGGATGTACGCATTTTTTGAGCAGCTGACCGACTGGTATGTGGGTCAGGGGATAGAAAGCACCCGGGCCCGGGAGCTGGTGTTGCATTCTGTCAGCGGGGCGACCGGGCTGGCGCTGGCTCGCCCCGAGTTAGCTCTAGGGGTTATTAGCGATTCGATCGCCACCGAAGGCACGTTTACCAAGCTGGGGTTGGATCTGCTGCAGGCGCAAGACAGTTTTGGTTCCTGGCAGCAGGCGTGTGAACGGGTCGCTAAAGCGCTCAAGTCCTGATCCTTGGCCGCTCTGGGTGATGGCAGACCATGCTCGGTCTGGTGAGATCGTATTGTTTTTCCATGAACCTAACCCCGTGGGTATCCATTAGGGCATCGCTTCGCTCGGGAAGTGTAATCGTCTGTTTCTTAGAGCATAGGTTTACCTGATTACCCATGATCTTCAGCCATCACAGCGACAAGCGATGCGCCTGCTTCTTTTGTGGGTCGGGTTTCAACCCGACGCATGCAGCACCTTGGTCTGAAAAAAGACCAA
>JBALTG010000095.1:0-17808 GCA_036964625.1 Motiliproteus sp. | reverse complement strand
TCACAACTACACGGCTTTGTACGTGAGGTGTGTTATGAAGGCATTTATTTCTAAGCTCGATCAGGAATGCGAACGCTGGCTGTGCCTGATGTTCTATACGATGATCGTGTTGACCCTCGTGTCGGAGGTGCTTCGTCGCTTCGGGCTCAGTTATTCCTCCATCTGGGGTGAGGAGATTGCGCGTTACTCCTTTATCTATCTGGCTTGGTTTGGTGCGGCGTTGGCGGTTAAAAACCGCTCGCATATTCGGATCGATGTGCTGTTAAACGCACTGGGTCGACGTAGCAAAGCGGCGCTCTATCTGTTTGGCGACCTGGTCTCGCTGCTGTTGGCCGTGGTGGCGCTTTGGGTCTCGATCGAGCCGGTGATGACCTCTGTCGAATTCGGTTCGGTGACCGATGGCTTGCGCATCAGTAAAGCCTGGTTCCTGATCGCGGTGCCGTTGGGTTTCACCTTGATCACGGTGCGACTGCTGCAGTCGATGTGGCGGGATATCCAGGACATGAGTGCTGGCCGGGCGGTGTTTGCCGGCAATAGCCTGGTCGATTAGGAGATACACAGATGTACAATTATATGCTTGAACAAGCCGCCGATGTCTCCTACGGACCGGCTATTTATATCCCTGTGCTGGCGATGATCGCGATGATTATCGCGGCGGTACCGATCTGGGTGGTATTGGGGATGGGTGCTTTAGGGATGCTGGCGCTGACCGAGGTGTTACCGCTGTCGCTGTTCGGTGAGGCGCTGTTCGATGGCATCGATGCCTTCGCGTTGATCGCGATTCCGTTGTTTATTCTGACCGGCGATGTGTTGGTACGCACCGGGCTGTCTAACAAGCTACTGGATGTGGCCGAAGCGACGGCCGGCAGTGCCAAGTCGGGACTGGGTACGTCTACAGTGCTGGGGTGTGGCTTCTTTGCTTGTATCTCCGGCTCCGACGCGGCAGGCGCTGCAGCCGTGGGGCGGATGACCATCCATCGACTGGTGGAGCGGGGTTACCCCAAAGGGTACGCCTGTGCATTGGTGGCGGCGGGTTCGTGTACCGGTATCCTGATCCCGCCATCAATCGCCTACATCATCATTGGTCTGATCCTGGGTATCTCCGCATCGACGCTGTTTCTGGCGGCGGCTATCCCCGGGTTGCTGATCATGGCCACCATCATGCTGACCAACGTGGTGCTCAATGCGATCAACGGTTATGAAGATTCCAAGACAGGGTTCTCCATGAAACGTTGGCTCACAGCGCTCTGGGACGGGCGTTATGCACTGATGATTCCATTCATCATCTTGGGTGGTATCTATTCGGGCATGTTTACCCCGACCGAAGCGGCGGGTGTGGCGGTGATCGTCGGCTTGGGTATCGGCTTTATGCAGAAGACCATCAGCTGGCGCGACTTTCCCAAGATGTTGCTCAGCTCGGCCAAGATCAACGGCATGATCCTGCCGATTATCGCGATGTCGTTACCGTTGGCGCAAACGCTGGCCGTATTGGAAATTCCGCAAACTTTCGTGGCGGTGATGACCGAGTTGACCGACGATCCAACCATGCTGTTGTTGATCATTATCGGCATCCTGATCCTGGCCGGCTGTGTGATGGAGACGACGCCCAATATCGTGGTGCTGTCACCGATCCTGCTGCCGCTGGCACGCTCTATCGGCATGGATGATATCCACTTCTGCATCGTGATGGTTTCCGCTCTGGGGGTCGGCTTTATTACCCCGCCGTTGGGGCTCAACCTGTTCGTGGTGTCGGGTGTCAGCGGTACCCCGGTATTGGAAGTGGCGAAATATGCGCTGCCCTACGTGCTGTCGATGCTGGCAACGGTGCTGCTGCTGGCCTTTGTGCCCGAGCTGTCACTCTGGGCGTTGTCATAAGGCGCCTGCTGAATTCAAATCTGATTTTTACCTGTAACGCGATCGATGCCTGCGGTGAAAAAAAGTAAAGGATTTCAGCGAGCAATTAATGAAGAACCGAAGCAAGACCAGAGCGAGAGCCTTTGAAAACTAAGCTTTGTACCAGACTGACGGTTCTGACTGGCTTTTAAGGAGTGAGGGATAGGGAGCATACGATTAAGTCCCGCTTTTTATTAACCTGGTGGACAAATAGGTCCATTCCTATTTATCCATCGCCCCTGCTCTTACCTACAAAAAGGCTGGCGCAGCTGCGTGAAACTGCTTGGTTTCCAGGGGCTCGCAGTGGTCTTCGACCAATATTGACGCATCCTTGCGTCTCCTATTAACCCGCCGGGTCGATAACCATATCGACCCGTTAAGGTCTATTTACCGGGTAATCACCCAATTACTGTTCAGTTTTCAGTGCGTCTGGATGCCTATTTTACGGCATCCAGACGCACTGAACCTATGTTTTGGCCATCTGACTCACACTGACGATATTTGCCAGAGCAAGCAGCATGGCCAGTTTGCTGTCATTTTTAGCTATGCCACGATATCGACCGGATCATAGGGGTTCACTGCACTGGGTATTTTAATGTGCCGTACGATCAGAATAACTGACGTTATCCGTTTCCAGGGAGCTCGCGTTTCCATCCGTTCTAGAAACTGCTCTTTGCGGGTCTGGCGGCGCTTGTTTTGGTATTCGCTGTCGGCAAATCTGTGGATAGGGTCTTTATACCTTCTGTGCTTTGATTAAGAAAATCTTAACATGCAGTGCAATTATATTCGTTTGATTAAGTAACTGTGATTAATTTAAGCTATTAACATCATAAACAAAAGCAAGTTAAGTCTTGCCTAGTTTGGAGGATTTTAAGTGGCAAAAGAAGGTTAAATCATCAAGGTACAGCTTAGACGCGGTAGTGACTCAAATAGCAGTCTTCAAACCTACGAAGTACCTGCAAAGGAGAGCCAAACTGTACTGGATGTAGTGACCTGGATTCAGCCTGATCTATCCTCTCGTTTTGCCTGCCGTCTTGTCTTTCCTATACTTTTTGGGGCTTGGGGCGATCGGCGTGCTGAATGGCACTTGGATTTTATCCCATGTTGAGGCGGAGCCGTTTCGTCTTTCAGTGGCTCTGCTGTTGCTGATTTACGGCGCTGGACTGTTGGTGATGACAAACTTCTGTGGTTAAAGCCGGGGGGAAGTCTCTGGGTGCACTTGCAAGGGGAGTCTGAGGGGGGCTCGGTGGTTTTGTCAGGTGCCATCCCTGCCGTCTGGTGCGGTATGCGCAGCTGGCCCAAAGAACAGGCACGAGGCGTCGCCCAGCCATATATTTTGGTGATGCATTTCCTTTCACTAGGGGCCATGGCCTGGGCCGGATTGGTGACTTGGGAAACCGGCGTTCGCTTTTTGTGGGGCGCGCCGGCGATTATCATCGGCACCGTCGTAGGGATCGCCCTCTATCGACGGCTTAATGAACAACTTTTCCGACGTCTGGTTCTTGCCATGTTGGCCGTTTCCGGTTTGACGTTAGTTATTTGAGGAGAAATGAATGAAATTGGATTTGGATACTGTCGAAGAGGTGGCAAAGCAGCTTTATATTCGAGCTTTGAAAGTGTTGCCCGACGATATCAAAGAAGGCTTTAAGGTCTTAGATGCCAAAGAAACGGACCCGACCGGTAAAAGCATCCTGGGAACCATGATGCAAAATATTCAAGTTGCAGAGGACACCAATAACCTGCTCTGTCAGGACACGGGAATCCCCATTTATAACGTCACCATCGGGCGCGGTATTGAGGTGGACGGCAATGCCATGAAGGACGCCATCCGACGCGGCTGCAAAAGGGCCACGCAAGAACACCCCTTGCGCTCGTCGGTGGTGCACCCCATCACGCGCGAGAACGAACACACCTCAGGTGGTCGACGGGTGCCGGTTATTGGTATTGATTTTTCTGATCGCGATGAGGAATTACTGATCGATATGGTGCCGAAGGGATCGGGCTCAGAGAACGGCTCATTTCTGAAAATGTGTATCCCTGCGGATGGTATTAACGGCGTCAAAGCCTTTGTCATCGATATGGTGTTGGAAGCCGGTGGCAAGGTTTGTCCGCCGACCATCGTCGGGGTCGGTATTGGGGGGACATCTGATCTGTGTATGAAGATCGCGAAGGTCGCTTCGACCAGGCCTTTGGGTTCGGTCTGCGATGACCCTGATGGCGCGGCCCTGGAGCGCGAGCTTTCCGAAGCAGTGAATAGTCTGGGTATTGGGGCGCAAGGCCTGGGTGGTGATAGCACGGCTTTCGCGGTGCATGTTGAGACCGCGGCAACCCATATCACCATGAACCCGGTGGCTATTAATATCATGTGTAATTCGGCAAGGCGTGCCCGGGCGACGTTTACGCCCAGTGGCGTTGAATTTGGGTTTTAGGGAGCAAAAATTATGGCACATTATGAAATCAGCATGCCCTGCACGGAAGACGATATCCGCCAATTGAAGGCCGGTGACACGGTAACTTTGCAAGATTGGCTTTATGGCATCCGCGATGCCACGCAAATTCATATGTTTGATCATGATCGGAAAACGAGCCTCGATTTGAAGGGCCATGCGGTTATTCACACGGCACCGAACGTTAAAAAAGTCCCGGTCTCAAACGCCTGTCCGACTGGCTATGAGAGCGTATGCATCGGCACCACCACGTCCATGCGCATGGAGCGCTTTACGAAACCTTTGATGGAGCGCGAAGGGGTGCGAATGATCATCGGTAAGGGTGGTCTTGGCGAAGAGTCACGCGTCGCTTTTAATGAACTTGGCGGTGTTTATCTGGCTATCGTTGGCGGCACGGCAGCCCTTGAGACGACTTGGATTAAGCAGATCACCGACATTGATATGGATGACCTCAACCCGGAAAGCCTCTGGCAATTCAAGATTAAGGATTTCGGACCGCTGTTGGTCGCCATGGATAGTCACAAGGCCAGTCTTTATGACAAGGTCAAAGAGACCACTGCAAAACGCCGCGTTGAGGCATTGAAGAAAATGGGCGTGCCTGCATGAGCTCGCGCGATATATAAACGATCCTGATTACCCACAAAGCTCAGCCATGATGCTGGCGTCAATTTGTGGGTTGGGCTTCAGCCCGACATAGCCGCCACCTGGTTGAATTGTAGGAAAAAATTCCGACCCACAGGGACGTGCTGTAGGCCCGTCGGGAGCGGGGTGCGCCGACCCATAGCCCTCCCTTCAGGGCTAGTTTGCGGGATATCTTATCGCTGTGATGGCTGAAGGTTATGGGTAATCAGGAGACATTTCCTTATTACGTACAAAGCTCAGCCATGATGCTGCCGTCTATATGTGGGTTGGGCTTCAGCCCGACATAGTCGCCACCTGGTCGCATTGTCGGGCTGAAGCCCAACCCACAGAAGCCCCTCTTCTGGGACTTTAGAGGCGCAAGGGACTTGCTAGCAGGCTGTGCATCGCTGTGATGGCTGAGGATCATGGGTAATCAGGTAAACGATTGAAACTGACCAGAATGCGCGGCAAGCCCCGTACTTTTAGTGCGGGGAAGGATAGCGCGGGAGGCATAGCCTCCCTAGTGGGGGCGGGATTGCTGCTCAATGTGCTGCCTGACTACGGATAGTGGTGCGCCGCCCACACTCCCAGCGTAGTAGCTGGAGCTCCATAGCGCGTTTTTCAAAGCGGCTTGCACAATTTCTGGGTGGAGTTGCTTTAGCCGCCTACTGGAATCGCCCTTCAGGCTTGCCGCATCGTTCCTCGGTCCATAATCGACTCGTACTGCACTGCTTCGACTTTAAGCGAGCCGAAGAAGTCGATATGTGGCAGCGTAAGTTACTGGGTTCGGGATTTGACGAAGCGAAATCCGCTTCTCAATGTAAAAACGTCAGCCATGAGAATATTCTGCCCAGACCTGAGCAGCTGTTTTAATCAGTTAATGGCTGCTTGCGAGAGGTATCAATGGTATTCATAAAAACTTAAGAACGCCTTAAATAAATGGAGACCAATATTAGGTTAAAGGATGCTAAGTTAGTTTCAGGTGAGTCAGGCAAGGTAATAAGCCCTTACTTTAGTGCGCTGCCTATCACACTATGCCTGGCATAGAGTCACCGAGGAAACACAATAAAAATAATACTAATGTCATACGGAGAATGATAATGAAATTCCACGACATGCTTTCTAACGCAACCAAAAAGCGTTGCTTAAACACACTATTAATCGGGGTTGCAGGAGCTGTCATGTCAGCCTCCGCGTTGGCTGATTACCCCAGACGCCCCATTTCTCTGGTCATCCCTTATGGCACGGGTGGAGCCACCGATATCTCGGCGCGGGCGCTTGCTAAAAGCCTTTCGACTGAAGTGTCTAAACCCCTCGTGCTGGTCAATCGAACCGGTGCCGGGGGAGCAACCGGGTCGGCAAGCGTCTCCCACGCAAAGGGTAACGGCTACACCATGTTGGCTGCGCGAGTGGGCTCTCATACGGTCAGCCCTGCAATGAAAAACAATCTTCCCTATGTGCTGGATGATTTCAAGTTTGTTGGTGTTTACGAAATCAATCCCGTTGTCTGCGCTACCGGTACAGACACGGGAATTAAAAGCATGGCAGAACTTGTCTTAAAGGTGAATTCGGAGCCGGGTAAGGTTAGCTACAGCTCCTCAGGCGTTGGTTCCATGAATCAGCTTGCCGGCGCCATGGTGCTGGATGCCTTTGGTGTGGAAAACCCTTTGAAAACTGCTGTACATCTGCCCATGCGGGGCGGTGGTGCGGCGGCAACCGCGGTTCTTAACGGGACTGCCACCTTTATCTGTACCAACTCTTCGTCGCTGGCCGGCTTTATTAAGAACAAGCAGATGGTTCCGCTTCTGGTCACCACCAAGGAGCGATTACCGGGAGTGGATGCACCTTCGGTAACCGAATTGGGCCATCCGGAACTGGAACAGCTGGTTGGTTGGACAGGGATTGCCGGACCCAAAACACTTTCTAACGAAGTCGTGAAATCTTGGAGTACCTGGCTGAAAACGGCAACCCACAATCCTGAATTTGTCAATCAGATGGCGAAGCTCGGTTCCGTCATTGTGGATATGGATCCGGAGCAGTCGAAAGAGTTCGTAGAGAATCAGTACGCGACCTTCCGTAAATTGGTAGACAAACTCAATATGCGAGTTCTCTAACCTTAAGCAGCAGCCGAACGCCTGCTCGGCAGGCGTTCGCTAATATCCATATATTAAACCGGCAATAATATACCGTTCATAGAGAGAGGGTGGCAGTGGGATAAGCCACGCACTAGGCCGTTGTTCGTTCCCGACGACAACGGCATACCTACGTCCTTATAGGCAAAGTGCGTAACAGGCCGTCGCTACAGGAAAGTAGCACCGGACTGCGTTGCCGCTGTCAGCCCCGGGTTCTAGATTATATGCTGCAAGGTTAAAGCTTAGAGGTTGTTCCTATGCTTGCGAAAAGAAATGAATACAGTCTGGGAATAGGGGTTGTTCTGTTTTCCATGGCTTTAATTCTCTACATCATTCCTCAGCTCGTCGTGTCACCGAGGAATGTTGCTAATGCGGTTTTAGCGCCCGATTTTTGGCCGAACGTTATTGCCTGGATGATGCTGGCAATTGGTATAGGTATTGTTGCGCAGCAATTCCTAAATAAAGATAAATCAAAAAAAGCAGCGAAAGGGATTCCTTCGCGAGTTTATTTTATACGCCTATTTAAATTTATGGCGTTTATGGCAGGGTACTACGCGCTTATTCCTTTACTGGGAATGGTTTGGGCTTCGTCGCTGGCATTTATTGTATTCTCGATCGTGATCGCTGATTCACGTTACCGAGTTACGGCGGTTATCGTCGGCATCTTGTTGCCTTTGGCGCTATACGCTTTCTTTTACCATGGGGCGGGAGTCGATATCCCTCAAAGCAATTATATGAGGTTGCCATGAGTTTTCTAGATACACTTTATAGTGCATTCGCACTGGTTTCTCAGTCGGGCAGCATACTCGCGTTGGGATTAGGCGTATTAATTGGCGTTTTCTGCGGGGCTATCCCGGGGATGTCTGCGACTATGGCTGTGGCATTGACACTCCCTTTCACGTTTGCCTTGGAACCCGTCGTTGGGATTCTATTGCTCTTGGGGGTCTACAAAGGGGGTATTTTTGGGGGATCTATCCCTGCTATATTGATTAAAACACCGGGAACCCCCGCGTCGAGTGCGACCATCATAGACGGCTATCCCATGGCTGAGCGAGGTCAAGCCGGCAAGGCGTTGGGCATGGCGCTCTACGCCTCATGTACCGCCGATGTGATCTCTAATCTGGCGCTTATCCTTTTCGCAGGATGGCTTGCATCCTTTGCAATGAATTTTGGACCGCCGGAATTTTTCACCCTGATCGTCTTTGCTCTGATGATAATTGCTGGCATATCGGGCGATAAGATGTTGCTCGGCATTTTCTCCGCGACCCTTGGGCTATTGTTGGCAACCGTCGGGCTTGACCTTGTCTACGGTACCGACCGGTTTATTATGGGTAATCCTGATTTGATGGGAGGATTTAACTTTATTGTTGTCCTTATCGGGCTATTCGCAATTCCAGAAATTATCGCCTACGCAAGGCAGCCTTCGGATGAGCACGGTAGAGTGCGGGGTCTTGGGAATGATGCCGTCACCTTTGGCGAGTACAAACGTTGTTTCAAGTCGATATGTCGTGGTGGGGTTATAGGCGCTATTCTGGGATCGATCCCGGGCATTGGTGCTGCGCCTGCTGCATTCCTGTCATACAGTGAAGCACGTCGAAATTCACCCAATAAAGCTAACTTCGGTAAAGGAGAGATCGAAGGCGTGGCGGCGTCGGAGGCGGGCAATAATGGTGTTTGCGGCTCTACCCTGATACCGCTGCTTGCGCTGGGCATCCCTGGTGACGTGATAACGGCAATTATCATTGGGGCCTTTATGATGCACGGCCTTCAGCCGGGTCCCTTGCTGTTTCAGGAGAATGGCGATCTCGTCTATGCGCTCTTTATGGGGCTTATTCTAAGCTCTGTGTTTTTATTGTTTATCGGTGGCTTTGCCATCAAAGTTTTCAAACATATTGCCGATATTCCCAAATCAATTCTGTTGCCTTCGGTGCTGGTTCTCTGCGTGTTCGGTTGTTTTGCGGTGAACAATTCGCTGTTTGATGTCATGGTGATGTTTGCATTGGGTTGGTTTGGTTATTTCTTAATGCGCAGCGATCTGCCAGCAGCGCCGTTTCTGATCGCCTTTATTTTAGGGCCGTTGCTAGAAGATAACTTCAGGCAGTCGATGCTGGTCTCGGGTGGTGACATTGGGATTCTGTTCAGGGGTCCTATCACTTGGTCTTTCTGGGGGCTGACGGCTATGACGCTGTTCTTCTTGATCAAATCCCATCTAAAAGAGAAGAAATATGAAAGTGAACGTGCGTTGACCGCCGAGGCAGTAGAGTAGTACAACCGTTGAAAGGCGCCCCATGGATGGGGTGCTTCTCTCGTAACTCAGGCAGAGTGTAAGTTTTGATTACATTCATTCTATTGATGCAGTCTGCCTTTAGGTTCAATGGTTTCAGGTTACCCAAGGCCGATGGAGTTCATTGATCGGGTACTAGTACTTAATCCATTTAATCCTGACCAGAATGCGCGGCAAGCCCGGTACTTTTAGTGCGGGGAAGGATAGCGCGGGAGGCATAGCCTCCCTAGTGGGGGCGGGATTGCTGCTCAATGTACTGCCTGACTACGGATAGTGGTGCGCCGCCCACACTCCCAGCGTAGTAGCTGGGGCTCCATAGCGCGTTTTTTAGATAAGCGGTTTGCACAAGTTCTGGGTGGAGTTGCTTTAGCCGCCTACTGGAAACGCCCTTCAGGCTGTTTACCATCCGGCAGCGGACAAGATTACACTGGTAGTGGATAACCTTAATACTCATGCGGCATCGTTGCTCTACAAGGCATTTGATCCGCCCAAAGCTAGCCGTCTTCGTAAGCGACTGGATATTCACCATACGGCTAAGCATGGAAGTTGGTTGAATATGACAGGACCTGAGTTGAGCATCCTCGGTCGTCAATGTTTGCATCCGCGAATAGCGGATCAAGAGCCGGCCCTGAGAAAACCCATAGCGAGACGGTTTGTAGGTCTTCGTTAGGTGATCGAACTTACGATAATCACCTGTTTATTCGCTTCGGTGACCCCCAGACCCACGCCGAAAGCCCTACAGCCATAGCACCAACTAAGGTGCGCCGCGTCCTAATCTCCATGGCCTGGCAAGCATCGCAACCCCGAGTTTCGAGCCCCGCGGTTTCCTTCCTCGAGTTTTCTTTGACACCCGCCCGCTGAATCATTGAGCCCCCCAGGCCCGCTGCTGCGGGCTGATAACTGAGAACACTTAGCGACAGGGGGCAGTGGTTGTCTGGTTGCGAGGGGCCGCTTAGTCGTGAGCACCACCCAGAATAGATGCTTTGCTGGCAGGCTTTACTCACTAAGTTAGGTGTCCAGAAATGAAGGTACCGGTACAGATCAATCACCGGATTCGCTATCGTTCTGCACTTTCAAGGCCGAAAAGTGGCTTTATTGTCCCCCTTGATATTCCTCCAACTCAAGCATATAATTAAACGGAATAAGCTTATGGCTTATAGTTATTAGCGGTTATTTACTGCAACGATAGGCCTCGCCCGTTACTCGAGCGTTGGTGAGCAGCAAGAAACAGGGGGCCTTACCCATGCTCAAGCGATACCTTCCCTTTTTAGACTGGATGGGGGCCTATAACCGTAACACTCTGACAAGCGATCTCGTCGCTGCAGTCATTGTTACGATCATGTTGATTCCACAGTCCCTCGCCTATGCGCTGTTAGCCGGACTGCCAGCGGAAGTGGGGCTGTATGCCAGTATACTGCCGCTAGTGGCTTATACGCTCTTCGGTACCAGTCGCACCCTGGCGGTCGGCCCGGTCGCCGTGATCTCCCTGATGACTGCCGCAGCCTTAGGTAACCTTGCCTTACAAACTAGCGCCGAGTACCTTGCCGCCGCCGTCACTTTGGCTTTTCTATCCGGGATGATGCTGATTCTGATGGGGGTTTTTCGCCTGGGTCTGTGCGCGAACTTTCTCAGCCATCCCGTCATCTCGGGATTTATTACGGCTTCTGGGATCCTTATTGCAGCCAGCCAGCTGAAACATATTCTCGGCGTTGAGGCCCGCGGAACTAATTTAGTCGATATAGCCCACTCACTTTGGCTACAAAGGGAGACAACAAACCTTATTACGTTGGCCTTGGGGGTGACAACCACGGCGTTTCTGTTCTGGGTAAGAAGCCAGCTCAAGCCAATGCTTCAAGGTTACGGTATGAGCGCATACCTGGCGGATATCGTTGCCAAAACAGGGCCTATCCTGGCCGTTATGATCACGATCCTGGTAACCTGGGGTTTTGACTTGGTCTTGGTCGGAGTCGAGGTTGTCGGGGAGGTACCTACAGGCTTGCCTGGCCTGAGCCTGCCTGCCTGGGATCTCGATCTGTGGCAGCAGCTCCTGACATCCGCTCTGCTTATCAGCATCGTCGGTTTTGTGGAATCGGTTTCGGTTGCCCAGACGTTGGCTGCCAAACGCCGTCAACGGATCACACCGAACCAGGAGTTGATCGGGCTAGGCACAGCCAACATTGCCGCATCTGTTTCCGGTGGGTTTCCCGTCACCGGAGGTTTCTCCCGCTCTGTGGTTAACTTTGAGGCCGGCGCAGAAACACCGGCGGCCGGCGCCTTCACTGCGGTGGGCATCGCCCTCGCCGCCCTGTTTTTAACCCCACTTATCTTCTTTCTTCCGCAGGCGACGCTGGCCGCGACTATTGTTGTGGCCGTGTTGTCACTGGTCAATCTTGGTGTTATCAGGCGTACCTGGAATTACTCCAAGAGTGATTTTGCGGCAATGTTCGTCACTATCGTGCTGACGCTTCTTGCTGGGGTCGAGTTGGGTATTACGGCGGGTGTCACCCTATCGATCATGCTGCATCTGTACCGTACCAGCAGGCCACACAGTGCGCTGGTTGGCCGAGTGCCGGGTACGGAACATTTCAGAAATGTGGATCGTCATGACGTAGAAACCGATGCTGGCATCATCACCCTACGTGTCGATGAAAGTCTGTATTTTGCTAACGCCCGCTATCTGGAGGACCGGGTCTATGACCTGATAATGCAGAATCAACAAGCACGGCATGTGGTGTTAATGTGCCCGGCAGTTAACCTGATTGATGCTTCCGCACTCGAAAGCCTGGAAACCATCAATAGGCGTCTGTCAGATAGCGGGGTCAGGCTGCACCTGTCAGAGGTTAAGGGTCCGGTTATGGACCAACTTAAGCGAAGCCATTTCCTCGACGAGCTGTCGGGCCACGTTTTTTTGAGCCAGTTCGACGCCTGGACGAAGCTGCATGACACCGTGCCAAGCTAAGTTATTCCGAACCAGAGCAGGCTCGTACCTCCTTGCAGTGATGTTACTCGTCCCTTAATGCGCCCATTGCCGACATTTCAGAGGAGGTACCCGCCCGAAGTATCTAAGCCCTTTACCGTAAAGCGGACCTCATCAGCGGCAGGCGACTCACCAGATCAGATCCTTTCTATAACCTTGGTAGCCATTCTTGTGTGTAAGGGCATACGATCTTGCAGTCTCATAGTGGTAGTAGCTCCGCTTTTAAACTCAGCCATTGGGAAGTAACATTTACCTCAAGGAGAGGTGAGAAAAACTAACCTATAGGTGTAGAATTAATCACTTTTAGCCTATCCGTTTTAAATCTAAAATGCGTTTTAATATGATCTGTCTCCCTTTGGGGCATGATCCTTGAGCGATTTTAGATCTGGTATCTACAGGTAACCCTACCGCTTTCGGTAGGGTGAAATATATTTAATAGGTAACAAGATGCAACACGCCCAGTACTACTACGATGAATACCAAGTAGCCACCGCCCTGCGTGCAAAGATGCAGGCTGAGCAATTGATGGCCGTAGTGGCTTTTTTGAAAGGTTTTTTCAATAGTAAAGTACCCGCATTTGGCCCTCTCTACAGCAGCGCGAACTACGGCATGTGTATGCGTGCACTGGATAAACGTAGTGCATGTGCGTAACCTTATTTGTTGGTAAGTTAAGCAATTGAGTCACTAGCCTCTGCAGCTGGTATTTATCGAACAGGCCTTTAGGCCTGTTTTTTTTTGCCTGGGGTTGCCGAAGCAGCTCCAGGCGACACACTCGTTCCGCTCACGCACTTTCTCTTGCTGCCTCTCTATTGTTGACAGCAGGTAGGTACACAGCTGTGCGCAATGGGAGTCTATTTGACACCCAGCAACCACAGCGTTACTGGCAGGGTGACAAACGCTGCCAAGGTCTGGAAGGTGATGACCGCCGCCATTGCCTGGTAGTTGCCGCCCAGTTGACGGGACAGGATATAGGACGAGGGCGCGGTGGGTACCGATAGAAAAAGGACCACAATAATCGCTGGCAGGCCGTTGAGGCCAAAGGCCTGAGAGAGGCTGATCGCCAGCAGCGGCTTGACCAGGAACTGCACCACTGATGCCGTTAACGCTAGCTCCCAATCCTGGGTGAGCCTGCGCATCTCCAGTCCGGCACCAACCGCCAGCAGGCCGATGGGGAAGGCGGCGCGTCCCACCAGAGCGAAGGTCTCTTTGGCGGCTCCTGGCAGGTTAATGCCTGACAGATTCAGGCTAAGTCCGACCACGCAGCCCAGGATTAATGGATTGGTGGCCAGTTGGCGCAGCAAGCCGCTCAGGGAGAGTCGAACCCGGGGCACCGAAACCGAGAAGGCGGCCACGCAGAGGACGTTGATGAGGATGATCATAGCTACCGAAGCAAGGGCGCCGTAAAGCAGCCCTTGCTCACCAAAGAGCGCATCAGCCAGCGCTAGCGCGATAAAGGTGTTGAAGCGGATGCCGCCTTGAAACAATGATGTAAAAGATCCTGCCTCCAGCGGCCGTACCCAGCGTTGCCAGGCTACCATCAACAGGGCGCAGATCAGTATTGTGATGTCCAGGGTTAGCAGTAGGCCTTTCCAAGGCAGCCCGTCTAGGGGGTTGGCGGTCAGTACGTGAATCAGCAGGGCTGGGGTCAGTACGTAGTAGGCCAGTTTTTCTATCCCGTACCAGAACTCATCGGTAAAGCAACGGCCTCGGCGCAGCCCATAACCTAGCAAAATGAGCATGACGATCGGTAGCAAGGCATTAATGCTGATCTGCATGGGCTATCTAGACGGGGGGGCTAGTAGCGACGGATTTACCGTCCGCTGGTGCCGGGTGGCTGTTTTTAAGGGAAGCTGGCGCATGGCCGTAACGGTTCTGGCACTCCGAAAAAATACGTTTTGTACAGCGTTGACACTGACTTTGTGGCAAGGCTTTCTGTATCTGTTGCAGTGCTTCTACTTTGCTGGCAAAAAATGCATCCCTGCCGATGGCTTCGATATGTTCGCTCGCCTCCAGCATCTGTTTCGGCTGGAGCTTCATCTTGTAGAAGTACAGCCGTCCGCCTTCTTTGCGACGGCGGTTAGCTTCATGGGCCAGCATTTCTGCGCCGGCGATATCGATAAAATTGATACCGCTGCTGACGATCAGCACATTGGCCTCTGGAATCTGATGGAGTTGCTCCTGCAGGTAGTTGACCGCGCCAAAGAACAGGGACCCATCGATGCGAAGAATCTTTAGTTGCGGGCATTCGGGGAGTGGCTTGAGCGCAATATTGGTCCAGGTTCTAGCAGGTTTCTCCGGGTTTGGCGCCAGGGTGATCAGCGACGGCTTGGAGGTTCGCTTAAGGTAGAGCATCAGTGACAACATCACTCCGATATAGATCGCGAACTCCATCGCCATCAGTAGCGTGGCGACAAAGGTCACGCCGAGTACCAGCGCTTCGGAACGGCTAGTCTTGAAGATGGAGCGGATGTGGTGAAAGTCGATCAGGTTATAGGCGACCAGCAACAGAATACCGGCCATGCTTGGAATCGGCACGTAAGCCGTTAGATCGGAAAATAGCAGCAAAATTGCGGCTAGAGCTAGCGCGGCAAAAACCGCGGCCAACGGGGTTTTGGCGCCGGAGCTGTAGTTGACGCCGGTGCGGGTGAACGAGCCCGATGAGGCGTAGCAGGAGAAGAAGGATCCAAAAATGTTCGATAGGGCCTGGCCAAAGAATTCCTGATTACCGTTGATCCGCTGATGGGACCGGGTAGCTACGGCGCGGGCGATGGAGACCGCTTCGACCAGCCCCAGTAGTGCCAGAGCAAGGGCTCCTGGGCCTAGACCACGCAGCAGGTCTTCAGAAAACGCGGGTAAGACGAAATTGGGCAGTTGAGCCGGGATGGCACCCACCAGACCGATACCATGCGCTTCCGCGCCCAGACCGACCGCCGTCAAGCTGCCGACCACCATCGCTATCAGCATCCCCGGCCAGCGGGGCAGGTAGCGTTTAAAGAGCAGGCTGGTGGCGAAGGTCGCTAGCGCCACCGTCAACGCATAGGGATTGATGTTAGTCAGGTGGTGGAAGATGGCCAGCCAGGTTTGAATAAACGACCCAGTCGAGGCGATCTCGATACCCAGGACATTCTTCACCTGACTGGTCGCGATCACCACCGCAGCACCGGCGGTGAAACCGATCACCACCGAGTGGGAGACAAAATTAACCAGGCTGCCCATCTTGGCCAGCGCCAGCAGCATCTGAAACAACCCTGCCATCAGCGTGAGGGTGAGTGCCAGTTGGATAAATTCAGCACTGCCTGGCTCGGCCAGCGGACTCAAGGTGGTAAAAACCACGATCGACAGTGCCGCTGTGGGGCCGGAAATCAGATGATGCGAGCTGCCAAACAGCGCGGCGATGATGGCCGGAACGATGGCCGCATACAGGCCGTACTCCGGCGGGAGCCCGGCGATCATCGCATACGCCACCCCCTGTGGCAGCACAATCACCGCGCCGGTCAGGCCGGCAAAGAAGTCCCCGCGAATGGATTGGCGGTCCAGGGTACACAGCCATGAAAGGAAAGGGAAAAAACGGTTCCAGTCAAATACCGACTTAGGGGCTGTGCCTGGGGTGGATGTGTGTTTAGTTGTCATGGTCGCTCCTGAGTCCGGTGAGAAGTTGCCCCGTACCATCCTTACAGATGGTTAAGTGAGCTCCGACAGGTAGTGATGATGTTGGGTATTGCAGCGGCTGATCCGCAGTTCCACCGGACGTGAGTTGAGGCTGTAGGCGGTGCGTTGGATGCTGAGTAGCGGCGTGCCAGGAATCAGCGCCAACCGTCGGGCTATCTCTCCCTGAGCGCTTTCGGCCGACAACCGTTCGACCGCCCGGGTGACCGAGATACCGTACTGGCGTTCATACAGCGAGTAGAGCGAGTTGGGGATGATGCCGTCCTGCTGTCCCAGCTCGGGGAACAGCGCGTAAGGGATGATAATCGTTTCGCAGATAACCGGCTGTTCTCTTAGAAGTCGAACCCGCTCGATTCGTATCATCTGCTCATGACTATCGAGCTCCAGTTGCTGCAGTGCCAGGTCGTCGGCCGGTACCGTTTCAACCGAGATCAACTGACTCTGCGGCAATTGGCGACTGTCGTTCCCATCCACCAGATGCCAAAAATGGAACAGAGCGCGGTGCTGGGTGTGTTCGGCCACAAAGGTACCGCGCCCCTGGCGGCGTACCAGCAGGTTCTCTGCCGTCATCTCATCCAGCGCTTTACGCACCGTCCCTTGGCTGACTTTGAACTCTGCTGCCAGCTGATTCTCGCTGGGCAGAGCCATGCCAGCGGTCCAGTCGTTGTCCACTAAGCGGCGGATCATCAACGCCTTCACCTGGGCATAGAGCGGTTGGAAGTTTGGGTTCTTGCTCTGTGCAGTCATGGCCGGGCCACCTTCAACGTTAGCTGAGCTTCAAGTTAGGAGTAGCATACTTGAAAAACCACTCTTATATAAGATATAAAATAAAAAACAAGAAAGGTCTTGTAAAAGACATAAGAGTTTGTGTAAGCTGGATCCAAGTTGAACGATCCCAAAAACAAGAGGACGAAGAAAATGAGCGAAACGCATTTTTTGGTACACGACAAAGACGACTCCGTTGGCGTAGTCGTGGTTGAGACCGTCAAGGCGGGTATGGAAGTGATCGGCTACAAGATGGATACCGATGAAGAGGTGTCATTCACCGCGCTGAGCGACATTCCTTTGGGCCACAAGATCGCGCTGAACGATTTAGCCGTGGGCGACACCATTATCAAGTACGACCAGGACATGGGAAAGGTGGTGGCGCCGATCAAGAAAGGCGATCACGCCCACGTACACAACATCAAGACCAAGCGCTGGTAGGCAGTTGTGACCTCGGTTATTAAACAATAACTGATAGCACTTGCACCGACACAACCTTAAAACCTAGCGCTGGTAGCCGGCGTAACGGGAGAACAAGAAATGACTGATAAGACTTTTATGGGTTACCGCCGCGAAAACGGCCGAGTGGGTATTCGCAACCATGTTTTGATCTTGCCTTTGGACGATATCTCCAATGCGGCCTGTGAATCCGTGGCCAACAACATTAAAGGCACTACGGTTATCCCGCATTCATACGGCCGCCTGCAGTTTGGCGCTGACTTGGATCTGCACTTCCGTACCATCATCGGTACTGGCGCCAACCCAAATGTCGCTGCCGTCGTAGTCATCGGTATCGAGCCAGACTGGACCCAGCGTGTCGTTGATGGTATCGCTGCAACCGGTAAGCCGGTTGCAGGCTTCTCCATCGAACAGAATGGTGATATCAATACCGTCTGTACCGCATCCCGCAAAGCCAAGGAGTATGTCCACTTTGCAACGGCACTGACGCGTGAAGAGTGCCCGATCAGTGATCTATGGGTAGCCACTAAGTGTGGTGAGTCCGATACCACCTCGGGCCTGTCT
>JBALTG010000094.1:0-17821 GCA_036964625.1 Motiliproteus sp. | reverse complement strand
CGCGCAAGGCAGTACCTTAACGTTGTAGCCGCCGTTGTCGTACATCTCTTGATACAGCTTCAGGCCGTTGCCGTAGTACATCCACGCCAGGTATTCACCTGCTTCTGGACCGAAGGGGACGGCAGAGAACAGCGCTGCTGCAGGCATCTTGCCCTGCCAGTAACCGGCGGTGGCATAACCGGAGTTAACCTTGCCGCTGGAGACGGCACCCAGGATCTCGGGAGGTGCAACCAGTTTGTTCGGCTCGTAGATTTTCATCTTCAGCTTGTTGTTGCTCATGATCGGCAACTGCTCGGAGACCCACTTGATCGGAGTGCCCAGTGCAGGCAGGTGCGAGCCGAAGGCGATCGGGGTTTTGAGCAGGGTTTTTTCGGCGGCGCTTGCGGGTAAGGTTGCCGAAACAGCAGCGGTCAGGGCTGCAGCGGTCACGGCAGTGCGAGCAAACTTTCTCATGATGAGTCCTCGGGTATTCATTGTTGTTATAAGTCATGATCGGCAGTTGGTAAATTGGTAATACCATTTGACGATTGGTCTATTACCCTAAATATCAGTCCTTATTGTGTCAAGTAAATTCTGCTGCCATTGCTTAGCCTTTAGTCTATGCGTATAATTAAGTGTCTGATTTAAAACGAGGTTTCTTGGTTGGTGGGTTGTGTGAAAAACAATCAATTTAACTCCGCTGATGCCCGTTATTAGCATGGCTCTGATTTGCGCAATTTTTTTTGTATGGTATAACTGTCCCGATTAAGGAATTGGTAATACCAATGATAAGGTCGTTACAATGAACTACAAACGCGTTAAGCAACCCAAGATCTCCGATGTCATCATGGATGAGTTGGAGAGCATGATCCTTGAGGGTAGTTTAAAACCGGGGCAAAAGTTGCTTTCTGAGCGCGCGCTTGCACTGCAGTTCGATGTCTCGCGCCCCTCATTGCGCGAAGCGGTGCAGAAGTTGGTGGCTAAGGGACTGCTCACGAGTCGTCAGGGGGGCGGAACCTATGTCTCAGAGACGTTGGATGCGGGCTATGCCGATCCGTTATTGACCCTGTTTTCATCGCACCCCGAGGCCCAGTCTGATCTGCTGGAGTTTCGCCATGCCCTGGAAGGCGTTGCTGCCTACTACGCCGCATTGCGCAGCACCGAGGCCGATCGAAAATCAATTCGTAAAATTTACGATGAGCTGGCGTTGCACCATGAGTCGAAATCATTTGTAGAGGAGGTGCGGGCGGATGTGGAGTTTCATCTGCGTATAGCAGAGGCTTCGCACAATGTGGTGTTGCTGCATACCATGCGCGCACTGTTGGGGTTGGTTGAAAAAAACGTCATGAACAATCTTGAGTCCATTTATCCGCAGCGCGGCCATCGTTCCAAGATCCACGGTCAGCATAAGGTGCTGATGGAGGCTATTTTCGACGGTAATCCGGAGCTTGCGCGTCAGGCTGCGCATACCCATCTGGCCTATGTCGAAGAGGTCGTTTCTGACTACGGCAAGGAGGCGGCGCGAAAGGAGCGCTCGCACAGGCGTTCAGAATTGAATAAGTGATTCTATGTAGTTTTACTACCTTTGCGGCTTTGTCATAGTGATTATTGATTGTTTTGTAGACAGTGCGAGGCCTATTTTGTAGTATAGCTACACTTTTTTTCGAGGGTATTAATGCTGCAATGCGGCGTGAATGCTACTCAGTATTTATCTAGGCTTAACGATCTACCAACTCGTTAAGTGTAAACAGAAGGCGCTTTATGGAGCTCACGATGGTGCAGAATGACAATGTCGAAGATATCGATCCTATTGAAACGCAGGAGTGGCTCGATGCCCTTGAGTCGGTGGCTACTGCGGAGGGCTCCGAGCGAGCGAGATATTTACTGGCAAAGTTAGGCGAAAAATCCCGTGCCCTAGGCGCTGAGGTCGAGAGTTCGATTACTACACCGTACTGCAACAGCATCGCGCCTAAAGACGAGCAATCGTTGCCGGGCGATCTGTTTATGGAGCGACGGATCCGTTCGTTGATTCGCTGGAATGCGATGGCGATGGTGATGCGCGCCAACGACAACGATGATGGTCTGGGCGGTCATATCGCCAGCTTTTCATCTTCTGCAACCCTGTACGATATCGGTTTTAATAATTTCTTCCGTGGTCCTGATGGTGATCAGGAAGGTGATCTGGTGTTTTTCCAGGGTCATATCGCCCCCGGTATCTACGCCCGTGCCTACCTCGAGGGTCGTCTGACCGAAGAGCAGATGGATAATTATCGTCGTGAAGTCGATGGTAAAGGTCTCTCCTCCTACCCGCATCCTTGGCTGATGCCCGATTTTTGGCAGTTCCCAACAGTCTCTATGGGTCTGGGTCCGATTCAGGCGATCTACCAGGCGCATGTGATGCGCTACCTGTCTGCGCGCGAGATGATTGATCGCGGTGATCGTAAGGTGTGGGCGTTCCTGGGTGATGGTGAGTGTGATGAGCCGGAATCTCTGGGTGCTATCGCTCTGGCTGGCCGTGAAAAACTGGAAAATCTGATCTTCGTGATCAACTGTAACCTGCAGCGCCTGGATGGGCCGGTACGCGGCAACAGTAAGATTGTCCAGGAGCTTGAAGGCGAATTCCGTGGTGCCGGTTGGAACGTGATCAAGGTGCTCTGGGGTCGGCATTGGGATCCGTTGTTCGAAAAAGATACTAAAGGCTTGCTGATCAAGCGGATGAACGAAGTCTGCGATGGTGAGTTGCAAAACTGTAAGGCCAACGGTGGCGCCTACACCCGCGAGCACTTCTTCGGCAGCAGCCCTGAGTTGCTGGAGCTAGTTAAGGATATGTCCGACGATGATATCCTGAACCTGAACCGCGGTGGTCATGATCCGTACAAGGTTTATGCGGCCTACCATAAGGCGGTTAACCATAAAGGTCAGCCGACCGTCATTCTGGCGCAAACTGTTAAAGGCTACGGCACCGGCCAGTCGGGTCAGGCGAAGAACTCTAGCCACTCGATGAAGAAGGTGGCGATGGACGACCTGATCGACTTCCGTGACCGCTTCAATATCCCGTTGGACGATGATCAACTTAAGACCACGCCTTACTATCGCCCTTCTCCAGAGAGCCCTGAACTGAAGTACATGCTGGGTCGGCGGCAAAAGCTGGGTGGCTTCTATCCCCAGCGTCGCAACGATTTCGATGCCCTGGCGATCCCCAGTCTGGAGGATCTGGGTGGTCAGCTCAAAGACAGCGGCAAGCGCGAGCTATCTACCACGATGTCCTTTGTCCGTACTCTGTCGACGCTGGCCAAAGACAAAAATATCGGTGCTCGCGTGGTCCCGATCGTTCCAGACGAAGCGCGAACCTTCGGTATGGAAGGGATGTTCCGTCAACTGGGTATCTACACCTCAGAGGGGCAGCGTTACATCCCTCACGATCGCGATCAGATGATGTGGTACAAGGAATCCAAGCAGGGACAGATTCTGGAAGAGGGGATTAACGAGGCCGGTTCTATGTCGGCCTGGATCGCGGCTGCTACGGCATACTCTAACCATAACTGCCCATTGATTCCGTTCTATATCTGTTATTCGATGTTTGGCCTGCAGCGCACCATGGATCTGGTTTGGGCGGCGGGTGACATTCAGGCACGTGGTTTTCTAATTGGTGCAACAGCGGGTCGCACCACCTTGAATGGTGAAGGTCTGCAACACGAGGACGGCCATAGTCAGCTGTTAGCCGCGATGGTCCCCAACTGTATCTCTTACGATCCGACCTACGGCTACGAGCTGACCGTGATCATCCACAATGGTTTGCAGCGGATGTTTGTCGACAAGGAGAACGTGTTCTATTACCTCACGGTGATGAACGAGAACTACCCTCAGCCAGCCATACCTGTGGGCGTCGAAGAGGGCATCATCAAAGGGCTGTACCTGCTGGAAGAGGGCAAGAAGAGCGCCAAGAAGAAAGTCCAGCTGATGGGCAGCGGCACCATCTTGCGCGAAGTCCGCGCAGCGGCAGATATCCTGCGGGCCGATTATGGCGTTGAGTCTGATATCTGGAGTGCAACCAGCTTTAACGAGCTGCGGCGGGAAGCGCTGGATTGCTCACGCTGGAACATGCTCCATCCGGAAGCTGAGCCACGTGTTTGTTACGTGACCCAGAGCTTGGCTGAGCGCAAGGGACCGGTTATCGCCGCGACCGATTATATGAAGGCGTTTGCCGATCAGATCCGTGAGTTTGTACCTGCACAGTACGTAGTCCTGGGCACCGATGGCTTTGGGCGCAGTGATACCCGCGCCAAGCTCCGTGAGTTCTTCGAGGTGAATCGCTACTACGTCGTGGTTGCCGCGCTTAAAGCGCTGGCCGATGAGGGCACAATTAAGCCCGCTGAAGTCACTGCCGCGATCAAGAAGTTTAATATCAATCCTGACAAGCCGAATCCAACTACCGTTTAACGGTCAGCGATTGAACGCGAGATGACGAGAGGAATAATACAGTGAGCGTTATAAACATTACTGTTCCGGATATTGGTGGCCATGATGCTGTTGATATTATTGAGGTTTGTGTAAAGGTTGGGGACACGATCAACGAAGGTGATTCATTGATCGTATTGGAAACTGACAAGGCTTCGATGGAAGTCCCTGCGCCTGAGGGCGGAGTGATTACTAAATTGTTGATCAAAGAAGGCGATACCTGCAAAGAGGGCGATCTGATTGCCGAACTGCAGATCGGCGCGGCTGCACCCGCACCTGCTGCTGCGCCCGTAGCTGCAGCTGCCGTTGCAGCAGCGCCAGCGCCCGTAGCTGCCGCTGCGGCACCTGCTGCGGCTCAGCCCGTGGTTGTTCCAGATATCGGCGGCCATGAAAACGTCGATGTGATCGAAGTCTGCGTCAAGGTCGGCGACAGCGTGGCTGAGGGCGATTCACTGATCGTGCTCGAAACCGATAAAGCATCGATGGAAGTACCGGCCCCCTTCGGCGGGGTGATCACTGCATTGACCATCAAGGAAGGCGATACTATCAGCGAAGGTCAGCAGTTTGCTGAGATCGCGGCTGCCGGTGCTGTTGCATCTGCCGTGGCGCCTGTTGCTGTGGCTGCGCCGGTTGCAACCGCCGCGCCTGTTGCGGCCCCCGCCGCGGGCGGTGTCGAGCCTGTTCAAGTGCCGGACATCGGTGGCAGTGAAAACGTTGACGTGATCGAAGTCTGCGTCAAAGCGGGCGATACCATCGCCGAAGGTGACTCGCTGATCGTGCTTGAGACCGATAAAGCGTCGATGGAGGTGCCTGCGCCCAAGGGCGGCGTAGTGAAGTCGGTCAAGATTAAAGAGGGTGACACCGTCAGCGAAGGCGATCTGATCCTTGAGCTGGAGGTCGCCGGTGGTGCGGTTGCCTCGGCTCCTGCTGTGGCGGCTCCTGCGGCGGCGAGTGCTCCGACAGCTGCTGCCAGTGCGCCAGCGGCGAGTGCTTCTGCAGACAAGGCCCCGGCTGCCAGTGCGGATCTGGCTAAACTCGATCAGGCCAACAAAGCGGTACATGCAGGTCCTGCTGTGCGAGCCGTGGCGCGCGAGTTCGGCGTGGATCTGACGCAGGTCAAAGGCAGCGGTCCCAAAGGGCGGATCCTCAAAGAGGACGTTCAGGCGTACGTTAAACAGGCGCTGGCCGATGCGGCTAAGCCTAAAGCGGCGGCTGCGGTCACGGCGGGTTCCGGTATTCCGGCGATCCCCGCGGTTGATTTCACCAAGTTCGGCGAGATCGAACTGGAGAAGATGTCCAAGATCAAGAAGCTAACGGCGGCCAATATGACCCGCTGCTGGCTCAATATTCCCCATGTGACCCAGTTCGATGATATCGATATCACCGAGTTGGAGAAGTTTCGTGCGGATATCAAGGCCGATGCGGAGAAGGCGGGGGTAAAAGTGACCCCTCTGCCGTTCCTGCTCAAGGCTGCGGCGGCCGCACTCAAGGCGCATCCAAACTTCAACGTCTCGATGCACGCTGACGGTGAGCATATCGTTCACAAGAAATACATTCATATCGGTGTGGCGATGGACACGCCAGCGGGTCTGATGGTGCCGGTGATTCGTGATGTCGACAAGAAGTCGATCTACCAGCTGGCGGCGGAAGCGGCTGCGTTGGGTGCTAAAGCGAAGGCGCGGAAGTTGACGCCCGCAGAGATGCAGGGTGGCTGCTTTACCATCTCCAGCCTGGGTAATATCGGCGGCACCGGCTTTACGCCGATCGTTTCTGCACCCGAAGTGGCGATCCTGGGGGTCTCTCGTGCCGACATCAAACCGGTCTGGAATGGCAAAGAGTTCGTACCGCGGAAGATGCTGCCCTTGGCGCTGTCATACGATCACCGGGCGATCAACGGTGTTGATGCGGGTATGTTCATGACCACCCTGGGTAAACTGTTGAGTGATGTACGCCGTTTGGTGTTGTAAACGATTGCTTTAGTTGGATCCTGTAACGCCCGCGCTGGATTCAGCGCGGGCGTTTTTGTTTGCCCGCGATAACAGCCCTTTACACGTAGAGACCGCATGCCCAAGCTTCTGATACTGGTTAGAACCCATTGGCTCGCCATCACTCTGCTCAATCTGCTGGCGATCACCACGTTGTCACTCTGGCCTGTCGAGTATCTGCCAGATGCCCCCGGCAGCGACAAGACCCACCACTTGATCGCCTATGCGTTGCTGATGTTTCCAGCGGCGCTGGCTAAACCCAAATATGGATTATTGCTGGGTCTGCTGTGCATCGGTTGGAGTGGCGCGATCGAGTTGATCCAGCCTTACGTCAATCGCTACGCAGAGTGGTTAGATATGGCCGCAAACGGCGTTGGCGTGGCGCTGGGTTATAGCCTTGCGGGTCTGCTCCATAGGTTCATGGGTGATCGGATAACGTTGAACCCAAAGGCTGATAATAACGCGGGATCTTAAGCAGGGACTTTCTGTGCCTGAAGCAGCAAGTTGCGTGGGGTTAGTTGGCGCTCACAAAACTGTTGCAGCTGTACCTGATAACCCTGCTGTTGCAGAAATAGCGCGCGGTCTAGTACCAGCCATAACTCCAGGGGTCGCCTGAACAGTAACCGTACCAATTCAATCTGTTCGATTTGATTGATTCGTTGCCGCCCTCGATGCTCGAAAGCGGCGTAATCGAGTCGGTCTGGCAGTTTGAGTTGTTTGTGCTCGGCCATCCAGCCACAGTAGTCCGTGAACGAGCCTGCTAAACGGGAGTGGGGCACGGTCGGGCAATTGAGATAGCGGTCGATCCCGCGCAGTTGCCGTTGCAGCAGATCAAACCCCAGCCGCCAGCTGAGCTCGCGCTGGCTCAAGCGGCGCTCGCGGTGACCCGCAGTAACCGTTTCTTGGGCGGCTAATTTTAGATCATAACGACTCAGTCGCAGTTCGCTGGCTGCGCCTGCGTGGCTCAGGGGGGAATACTGCGCTTGATCGATCAGGTGGTAGCAGCAGGGTGCCAGGCTGAAGCGCCTGACACCGCGCGCGGTGCCCGCTTGGAGTAACTGCACATGAAGTTTGCCACAGGCGTGCAGGGCCACCACATGCTGTGGCGGCTGGAGCAGAGTCAGTGTCGCGTCGGACATGACGTCGGCCTGGTGATGGCGGCAGGGTAGATCCAGCTTATCGGTTAGCTGTTGCCCTGACAGGCAAAGTTGCGGTTGTAGCTCCAGGCTGAGCACCGGCTGCCGATGCCGAAATGCCAGCAAGCGTCCGAGGTGGCCCTTGCCCGCGCACCATTCAACAAAGGGCAGCTCAGGGTTGATCAGTGCCTGGTCGAACGCTTTGATCTGTGACCACTTACGCCCGGGAATATGGTTGCTGAAGCGGTTCGGGGGCGAGGCCGTCTCTGGTCTGGCAACCCGATCCAGTTGGCACAGTTGCCGGAGTCGTTGCGCCTGGGGAATAAATGGACTCAAGGCTTCGGCGCGAAGAGTGTCATCATCGAGTAATCTTTGCCGCTGCGGTTCGGGTAATGCAGCCAGCCAGGATTGTAAGGGTGTATCAGGCCAAGGCAGATTCAGTTGCTCGAAACTACGCAGTTGCCACAACGATCGCAGTTCGGTCAGTAACTGGTTGAGTTCTGCAAAGCGTTGAGCGAACGATAAGGTGACGAGCATCGGATTAATGTCTGAAATACAGCCACCTTACATAGCATGCAAAAAAACGCCGATGATACGCGCAATCGTTGCTGTTGTAGAGTCCAGATTTGAAGCTTAATTTGAGTGCAGAGCGGTTTTAGGCTGCATCGGTTTCGCTAAGCGGCGGTGGACAGTGCTCGGTCTTAATGACCTCATCGTTGCGGATCGATTCCAGGTGCACATCAAAGCGCCACAGCCGGTGCAGATGCTTGAGCATCTCCTGGGTACTGTCGCCAAGCGGGCGTTGATTGTGTTGAAAGTGGCGCAGGGTCAGGGAGCGATCACCGCGGACGTTGACATCCCAGACCTGGATGTTGGGTTCCCGAGTACCGAGGTTATATTGCTCGGCCAGGTTACGGCGAATCTGGTGATAACCGTTTTGATCGTGAATCGCTGATACCAGCAGGTTCTTGCTTGTTTCGTCATCAACGATGCTGAACAGGTGCAGGTCTCGCATCAGCTTGGGCGACAGAAACTGCTGGATAAAGCTCTCATCCTTGTAGTTACGCATCGCATCGTCGAGGGTCAGTTTCCAGTCAGAGCCAGCAATATCCGGAAACCACTCGCGATCTTCGGCGGTCGGCTGTTCGCAGATGCGACGGATATCCTGCATCATGTTGTAGCCCAGCGTGTAGAGGTTGATGCCGCTGAAATGGGGGCTGTCGTAGGGCGGTTGATAGACCACGCTGGAGTGGGAGTGAAGAAACTCCATCATAAAGCCGTCGCTGACCAGTCCTTGATCGTACAGATCATGCAGCAGGGTGTAATGCCAGAAGCAGGCCCAACCTTCGTTCATCACCTGGGTCTGCTTTTGCGGATAAAAATACTGAGCTATCTTGCGCACGATGCGAATGATCTCTCGCTGCCAGGATTCTAGCAGCGGGGCATTTTTCTCTAAAAAATAGAGGATGTTTTCTTCCGGATCCTTGGGGAATCGACTGCGCTTAAGCGTGTTCTCTTCGTCTTCTGCTTGTTTCGGAATGGTGTCCCAGAGTTTATTAACCTGCTGCTGGAGAATATCCGAGCGGGTTTTCTGACGTTTATTCTCCTCCTCGGCGGAGATCGGACTGGGGCGTTTGTAGCGGTTAACCCCGTAGTTCATCAATGCGTGGCAGGAGTCGAGCAGCGTCTCTACCTCTTCGATACCATGGCGCTCCTCACATTCGGCGATGTAACGCTTTGCAAATAACAGGTAGTCGATAATGGCGGTGGCGTTGGTCCAGGTACGGAACAGATAGTTGCCTTTGAAGAATGAGTTGTGGCCGTAGCAGGCGTGGGCGATGACCAGGGCTTGCATGGTAATGGTGTTCTCTTCCATCAGGTAGGCGATGGCGGGTGATGAGTTGATAACGATCTCGTAGGCCAGCCCCATGTGCCCGCGTTGGTAGTTCTGCTGAGTTGACAGGAACTGTTTGCCGAACGACCAGTGGTTGTAATTGAGCGGCATGCCGACCGAGGCATAGGCATCCATCATCTGCTCGGAGGAGATCACCTCAATCTGATTGGGGTAGGTGTCCAGGCCAAATTTGTGTGCCGACTTGGCGATCTCCTTGTCGTATTGCTGGAGCAATTCGAAGGTCCATTCTGAACCGGTCGATATAGGTTTTTTAGGGTTCATATCGGCCTCTCGCTTTAGGTTGATTAGGGGCGTTGATTAACGACATTGATCAGGGGCAGGCTTCATCGGTATAGCCGATTATCTCCGGGTTAGCGCAGGCGCTACAGGCATTGGCGTGTGTGCTTCGAGTGGCATCCGCGTGAATCGCGCAAACGGGTAGATAGTTCATCGGACAGGCAACCTGTTGGCCGGTTTCAGGTCGGGGTTGCGGGCATTGCGCTGGCTGCTTCGGAGCTGTTGTTTGCTGCCCCGGCTGTAGCGTATGGTTACAGCCGGACAACAGCAACAGGACCATCAGGGGTGTCAGCAAAAAACGCAGGAAACAGATCATTTATACCTCACGGCGTGCAAACAGCTGTCGAAAAACCGGGTAAATATCAGCGGCATTTTCGATCTTTTCCAACGCAAAGAAATCGGGATAAGCCTCGCGTATTTTTTCATACTGGAACCACAGATTCTGGTGATCGCCGGTGGTGATCTCGACGTAAGCAAAATACTGTACCATCGGCATAATTCTGTTGATCAGGAGTTCGCGACAGGTGTCTGAATCACCGTCCCAATTATCTCCGTCCGATGCCTGAGCCACGTAGATATTCCATTGCGCGGGTGGATAACGATCTGCGATCACATCCGCAGTCATGTTTATTGCGCTGGACACGATAGTACCGCCGGTTTCCCGGGAGTAGAAAAACTCCTCTTCATCAACTTCCTTGGCCTGGGTGTGGTGACGGATAAAGACCACATCGATCTGTTTATAGGATCGCTTAAGAAACAGATATAGAAGCAAAAAGAAACGTTTGGCGACATCTTTGACCGACTGGGTCATCGACCCGGAAACATCCATAACGCAAAACATCACCGCCTTGGAACTTGGGATCGGGGTACGAATCAGATTGTTATATTTCAGGTCGAAGGTGTCCAGAAAGGGCAGTTTGCTAACCTTTGCTCGCAGGTGGATCAGTTCCTGTTCAATTTCAGCCAGGCGCAGATCGCGGCCATCCGATACCGGGTCGTTTAACAGTAATGCCTGCTCTTTAAGCAGCTCGCGGATCAGCCGCCGGCTGCTACCTGAGAGGGCGATGCGGCGGGCATGGGCACTGCGTAGCGAACGCACGATGTTGAGCCGCTCGGGATTACCCTGGTTGGTGAAGCCCGCCTGAGTCAGCTTGTAATCACCGCTGTCGTGAAGCTGTTTCTTGACCATGTTGGGGAGTTCAAGATCTTCGAACAGATACTCCAGAAACTCGTCGCGGCTAATATGGAAGCTAAACTCATCGTCCCCCTCGCCGGAGTCGCTGGCACCGCTGCCTCCGCTGCCAGCGCCACCGCCCTGAGGGCGCTGGATCTGATCGCCGGGGATAAACTCTTTATTACCGGGGAATACCCGGGTGTTGATCCCGCCCTGACCGTGGTGAAACACCGGCTCAGAGATATCCCCTTTGGGGATGTTGATCTCGGAACCGCTATCCAGGTCGGTGATCGAGCGCTGCTTGACCGAATCCGTCACCGCTTTGCGGATATGTTTTTGGTAGCGGCGCAGGAACCGTTGCCGGTTTACCGAACTTTTGTTTTTGCCGTTCAGGCGTCGGTCGATGATATAACTCATACCACTCCTTAGCTGCGCTGGCGGCTATTGCGATTTGCGGACGCGGATATACCACTCCGAGAGCAGTCGTACCTGTTTCTCGGTATAACCGCGATCGATCATCCGTTTAACGAACTCTGCATGCTTGTTGTGGTCATCGGATGAGGCTTTGGCGTTGAAGGAGATGACCGGCAGCAGATCCTCGGTGTTACTGAACATCTTCTTCTCGATCACGGCGCGCATCTTCTCGTAGCTGAGCCAGCTGGGATTCTTGCCCTTGTTGCTGGCTCTGGCGCGGAGTACGAAATTGACAATCTCATGCCGGAAATCTTTGGGGTTGCTGATCCCCGCAGGTTTCTCGATCTTTTCCAGTTCTTCGTTGATCGCCTCGCGGTTGAGAATATCGCCGGTCTCAGGATCACGGTACTCCTGATCCTGAATCCAGAAATCGGCGTAGGTCACGTACCGATCAAAGATGTTCTGCCCATATTCGGAGTAGGATTCGAGATAGGCAGTTTGGATCTCTTTGCCCAGCGACTCGATATATTTGGGTGCCAGGAACTCCTTGATATACCCGATGTAGCGTTCCTGGGTCTCCTGTGGGAACTGCTGCTGTTCTACTTCTTTTTCAAGTACATATAGAAGATGTACGGGGTTGGCTGCAACCTCGCTCGAGTCGAAGTTGAATACCTTGGACAAAATCTTAAACGCAAATCGGGTTGATAGACCATCCATGCCTTCATTCACGCCCGCATTATCGTGGTACTCCTGAATCGATTTGGCCTTGGGATCAGTATCCTTGAGGTTCTCGCCGTCGTAGACCCGCATTTTGGAAAATACATTGGAGTTTTCCGGCACGATGATGCGTGACAATACGGTAAACTGGGCCAGCATCTTGAGTGTGTCCGGGGCGCAGGGGGATTTGTTCAACGAGCTGTTTTCCAACAGTTTCTCGTAGATGTGAATCTCTTCTGAGACCCGGGTGCAGTAAGGCACCTTGACGATATAGACCCGGTCTATAAACGCTTCGTTGGTCTTGCTGTTCTTGAACGCCTGCCATTCCGACTCGTTGGAGTGGGCCAGAATAATGCCTTCAAACGGGATCGACCCCATTCCTTCGGTGCCGTTATAGTTGCCCTCCTGAGTCGCGGTCAGCAGCGGATGCAGCACCTTGATCGGTGCCTTGAACATCTCCACAAACTCCATGATGCCCTGGTTGGCTTTGCACAGGCCGCCGGAGAAGCTGTAAGCATCGGGATCGTGTTGGGCAAACTCCTCCAGCATGCGGATATCGACCTTGCCGACTAAGGATGAGATATCCTGATTGTTCTCATCACCGGGCTCGGTCTTGGAGATAGCGATCTGGCTGTGGATCGAGGGGTACAGTTTGACCACTTTAAACTTGGTGGGGTCGCCGCCGTATTCGCGTAACCGCTTAACCGCCCAGGGCGACATCGCACCCTTAAGGTAGCGGCGCGGGATACCGTATTCCTCTTCGAGGATGGCGCCGTCTTCGGCTGGGTTGAACAGCCCCAGTGGTGATTCGTTGATCGGCGAGCCCTTGACGGCGTAAAACGGCACGCGCTGCATCAGCTCCTTGAGGCGTTCCGCCAGTGATGACTTGCCGCCACCGACGGGTCCGAGCAGGTACAGGATCTGCTTCCTTTCCTCCAGCCCCTGAGCGGCGTGCTTGAAGTAGGAGACGATCTGCTCGATCGCTTCCTCCATGCCATAAAACTCCTCGCTGAATGAGGGGTAACGTTTGATCAGTTTGTTGGAGAAGATCCGGCTTAGGCGCTGGTCGCGACCGGTATCAACCAGCTCCGGTTCGCCGATCGCCTTGAGTAAGCGTTCCGAAGCGCTGGCGTAGGCGGTGAGGTCTTTTTTGCAGAGTTCGAGGTACTCCTGCAGCGACATCTCCTCTTCTTGGGTGGCTTCGTAACGGGTTTTGAAATTGGTAAATATATTCATGTTACGTACCTTTCATTCGTTAGTCTGCCGCTTTGCGCGTTGGTGCTCAGGGCGACCTGTTACATGGAATAGATCCTATAGCTATGTAGTGGTTATGGTTAAGGTTGCAGTTGACGTTAAGCTTAGTCGTTGACGTCACTGCTATGCACACCCACAAACCGCTTTCTACTGTGTATGACAACGCCGAATGGTTGATGGTTGCTGGTTATGTAGGTTTTACAACAATTTTACAGAAGGCTCAGATTCAGGCTTTACCGCTGCAGGATGGCTGAATCGGCGCCTGACGAGGCCCTTCAGGTGATTTCAGACCCTGGAGTGCCGAGGATTGAGTGGATGATGCGAACCGCGCTGGCGCCTGCTCTATAACGGCATGCTGTGTTATTATCGGCCCTTGTTTGGGCGGGTTGATAAGCGACAGGTTGCTAGGAGTCTGTCGGACTTAACACTGATCTACTGCGGAAAACCCGAATTTGGTCATATTTTCACGATCACCCTCGTTAAATAGCTCGCTATTCGCCTCGGACGATCGAAAAATCTGCCTCAAATCGACTTTGGCCTAAATCAAAAGGCCCTCGCTACGATCGGCCAAGTCCAACAGACTCCTAGGCGATTCTGGGTGCTAAAGTTAGAGCTAGCGCCGTCTGTCCAGCCATCCCGGGACGTGACAGCGACAGATTCAGCTATAAACCCGCCGGGTTAATAGGAAGTCCAGAGCGCGCCCTGACGTTTAATCCATTGATGATTTGGTTTTATTGATTCTATGAAGAATACACTGCTTTTTTTGCTCCTCTATGTTCAGAGCTCTTGGGCGCTAGCCACCATTACCACACTTTTTAAAGACGAGAATGGCAGAACCAATTGGCAGCATTTGGCTAACTGGAGCAGTGCCACGCTGATCATCTTGTTGTCGGTTGTTTCGGTTTATCTGTTTCTTGCCAGGCGTCGTGCACATCGTGCCAACCGTGAATTAGATCAGGTTCGACGCGAGCTTGAAGATCGCGTTCAGGAGCGAACCGCAACCCTGGATAACGCCAATAAACTCCTTCAGGACAGTAACCAGTTGTTGGAAAAAGAGGTTGCCCGGCATGTGCTCACCACGGATCAGCTGCGCTCATCTGAATCCTATATCAAAGATATTTTGACCTCGATGCCGCTGATGCTGGTCGGCTTGGATAAAGAGGGTCGGATAACGCAATGGAATAAACAGGTTGAAGAACTCTCGGGGGTCCAGGCAGAGCAAGCCATGGGTAAGACACTCTGGGAAGCTTATCCAACGATGACCGTGGTTCCCGAGCATATTCAGCAAGCAATTGAATTCAATAAACCAATTCACCTTAAACAGCATCTGAGTGGCTTGTCTCACTTTGATATTACGATCTACCCGCTGCAAGATCAGGAAGAAGCCGGCGTAGTTATTCTTGTCGATGATGTCAGTAAACAGACCGCAGCGGAGAATATGCTGATCCATAACGATAAAATGTCATTTATGGGTGAGTTGGCATCGACCATGGCACATGATATCAATGCGCCATTGCAAGCGATCATGATCGATTTGAAACGTTTTCAGATCATGCTGTTGGATAGCAATATCAGCGCAGCGCAGCAGCCTGTGGATGATCGGCGGACGCAGAAAATGGATACGGTTATTCGTGATATGTCCGCCAAGGGGGAGCAGGTTTCGACCATTATCAGTAATCTGCTGGCCTTTGCCCGCAGCCGCAAAGATGATAAGCAGATGACCCATATAGCCGAGGTGATGAACAACACGATTCGGCTCGCAAATGATGTGATCGCGGTGTCTGAGGGGCTGTCTTTTAAGAATGTTTCTATTAAACGAAGGTTTGAAAGAAACCTGCCGTTGCTGCCTTGTCATATTACCGAGTTGCAGCAGGTTTTTCTAAGCCTGTTCCGGCATGCTTGTTATGCCTGCCATGCCGCAATGCAGGACGCCGGCAGGGACAATTATGTTCCCAGGATAACAGTCACGCTGTCTGAGTCTTATGGCAATCTGTGGATAAAAATCCAGCACAATGGGGTGGGCTTGACCGATGCAGAACAGGTAAGTCTGTTTGAACCGTTTTTTAGCGATCAACCCCGCGCAGAAGATTTTGATGCCGGAAATCACCTCTCATTTTCCTACTACATTATTACCGAGCAGCATCAAGGGCACATGGCCGTGACCTCCGATCTGGCCAGCGGTTCAACCATCCATATGCAGCTGCCGCTGCAGTAACGATGTTTTATTTGAGTGTTTAATACACACAACAAAGCGGAGAAGAACCTAAAAAGCCTATGTAAATCCAGGGTAAATTATGGCTTACCTTAATAGTATTGTTCCTGTCCGGGTGTATAGAGCAAGATCTGAACTTTAAGATTCGCTATGAGGCTGTGGACGGACTGAAAAAAATGGAGCCTCATTAATGCATGAGGATCAGATCATCGGCGAAATAGATGAGGTCATCTACACCGAGCAGGGTGATTTTTAGGTACAGGTGAGCGTAGCAGAATCCCACCATGCTCTGGCAACTGAATCAGCACTATTTGTGATTGGAAACGACCCCAAGGCTACCGCTGAACGGATTATTAAACTGATAGCGAGCGACAAGCCGAGTGCCTTGATACATGAAGGCCAAGTGGTTCAGGGGAGTACGGCACGCTATCGACGAACGATCTTCACGAGCCAAGCTTGACCTCTGCTTCCCATTGTCGTCCAATACGTTAAACGCCCCGAAGTTTATTAGGCGAAATATTTAACGGAGAATTTAAAATTCACAATAACAACGGTCAGTTCATATGGAAATGAAAATAAAAAATGCGCTTTCTAAAGTAAAACAAAAAAAATATATGGAAGCTCAGAAAATATATAAAAAGTTATTGAAAATAAACCCCAGGCATTTGGATGCAAACTATTTGCTCGGAACGTTATACGCCGAGCGAAAAATGTTTAGTGAAGCTGAGCATTTTTTAAATATTGCGCTGAAGATTGAGCCAAAGTCAGAACGTATAGCGACCAATATTGCCAACATCCACAAGCTGAAAGGCAATCACTCGCTAGCAAAAAAATATTTTAAAAAAGCCCTCTTGATTAATAGCAATTTAGCCGAAGCAAACTTAGGGCTCGGGACTACGCTGGAAGCGCTAAAGGAAGACCCTAATGTTGCTATGGAATACTATCAAAAGGCGATTAGTATCGAGCCGCGCATGTCTGAAGGCCACCTGTGTATCGGGAATTTGCTAGCCAAAGAAAACGATCCAGACGCTATTGAATATTTTAATTCGGCTCTGCAGTTTAATCCAAAACTAAAATATTTATATAAGAACATTGGTATCTTGTATCTAAAGATAGACAATAGAATTATGGCTGTTGAAAACCTGACGCTTGCAAAAGAACACATCCCGGATGATATAGAGATAGATTATTTCCTCTGTATTGCTAAAGGAGAGGAGCCAGATTCAAGAATAAAACACGGGTATATTCAGAACGAGTTTGATGGATTTGCAAAAACATTCGACAACAAACTAGTTAATCAGCTGGGCTATGACCTGCCCAACAAGGCTTACAATGTTTTAAGTAATTATTTTGGCTCTGATTTCTATTTCCCTAGCATCGTCGATCTTGGTTGCGGCACAGGACTTAACGGGCCCTTATACCAACCACATACATCGCAACTGATCGGTATCGACCTGTCCGAAAAAATGCTAAACGAAGCAAAAAATAGAGAATGCTATAGCAAACTATACAAGGGCGAAATCTCAAAAGCACTCGGATCAAATGAGGGTATCTATGATCTCTATATTGCCACCGATGTGTTTATATACCTGGGTGGTCTTGAAGAATTATTTAGCACGATCATTAAAAAATCAGCACCCGATTCATATTTAGTTTTTTCGACAGAAAGCTGTGAAGAAGATGGCTTCATACTTCAAAAAACAGGCCGCTATGCGCATAGCAAAAAATATATCAGTGAATTGTCGGATAAATTCAAGTGCTCGATAGAAGTATGTGAGCGCACGGTTATTCGAAAGGAATCTAAGAAAAACATAGCAGGAGACATTTTTCTAATCCGGCTGCCGAAATGCGATGGGGAGCTAGAGGGTCTAGCAAAGTAGCATTTTGCATTTTGTTGCAGGAGATGAGCAACTTCTTAGCGTCGACTCTTGCCATTTCCTGAGCTTTTTACTGAGCCAAGAGTGTCCGCTTTTGCGATCAGGCCGGTTCGGCAAGGCTTTGCGTTAACCCCCCCCCTTGTTTCTCGCTCAGGGCTGCGTTTGACGCTGGTCTAGCCTCACCCTGCATGTCTGCAACGTCGCTGCGAACAGGGCCTAACCTCTCGGATCAACTTTCTGACATTACAGCATCGATATAAGGGCCTCACCCAGCTTCTGGCCAAGCGATGGTTTCAATCCGTGATCCCTCTATGGTTACAGCATAGGCTACAACAAATCTCACTTCCCTAGACATCATGTATCAACTTGCTGCGCAAAAGCGTTAATACATGAAGCCTGATGTCTTAGCCAATAATTGCTCCAT
>JBALTG010000093.1:0-18162 GCA_036964625.1 Motiliproteus sp. | reverse complement strand
ACCTGTCGGAGCGTAAGCCGATCAGGTCAAAGTAACCGTCAATACCCCTGGCTTTAGGGTCAAGGAGTTTTACATCGTGACCACGCTGACTGACGTCAAACGCTATTCAGCTGAAGCACTGGCGGATCTCTATTACCAGCGCTGGGATGTGGAGCTTTTCTTCCGCGACATCAAGACCACATTGGGTATGGATATCCTGCGATGCAAGTCGCCCGCAATGGTGAAGAAAGAGATCCTGATGCATTTCATTGCCTACAACAGCATCCGTTGGTTAATGCTGGAAGCGGCCAGTCAGCAGGGCATAGCACCAAGAAGGATTAGCGTTAAAGGCAGCATTCAGGCATTGAGACAATGGCAGCCTCTGCTTGATAAATCGGATCTAAATTCGTCGGAGCGACGACGGCTAATGTCATTGCTTTACGAAACTATCGCCGGCTCTAGACTGTGCGAACGACCAGGGCGTAGCGAGCCGCGCTGCGTCAAACGAAGGCCAAAACCCTTTCAGCTGATGACGGCTCCACGACCGGTTATGAGAGAGACACCTCACCGGGGTAGAGACCGCGCTGGAGCGGCTTAAGTTAGTGCCATTCGGGTCAGACTCCAAAGTCACACCAAGGTGTTTGTTGGATGGCGTGGTACTTCGGTTTGGAATCTGACCCCATTGTCGTAGTGCGGAGTTTGCAATGGGAGCAATGGGGTCAGACCCTATTGAAGATAGATTGTTGTTTTTAATGGGGTCAGACTCCAAAGTCACTCAAGGTGTTTGTTGGATGGCGTGGTACTTCGGTTTGGAATCTGACCCCATTGTCGGAGTGCGGAGTTTGCAGACGAGCAATGGGTCAGACTCCAAAGTCACTCAAGGTGTTTGTTGGGTGGCGTGGTACTTCGGTTTGGAATCTGCCCCCATTGTCGGAGCGCGGAGTTTGCAATGGGGTCAGATTCCATTCATGGCGTAACAAGGTTGGCAGCGTAAACCGAGGGTCGCAATGGAGTCTGACCCCATTTGGGCACTATTGAAGATAGGTAGTTGTTTTTAATGGAATCAGACTCCAAAGTCACTCTAGGTGTTTGTTGGATGGCGTGGTACTTCGGTTTGGGCACTATTGAAGATAGATTGTTGTTTTTAATGGGGTCAGACTCCAAAGTCACTCAAGGTGTTTGTTGGGTGGCGTGGTACTTCGGTTTGGAATCTGACCCCATTGTCGGAGTGCGGAGTTTGCAATGGGGTCAGGCCCAACTGAAGATAGCTTGTTGTTTTTAATGGGGTCAGGCTCCAAAGTCACCCAAGGCGTTAGCTGGCTGGAGCGGTGATCCGGTTTGGAATCTGACCCCATTAGCGGAGCGCGGGGTGGCGTAAGCCCAAGGTTGCAATGGCGTCTGGCCCTATTAAGGGTGCAGACGAATAGCAGAACATAGTGTTTTGAAGATAGTTTTTTCATGGACAAACAACAAGGCGATGCCGCGTTGGAAGGGGAAAAAGATGGGAGTTCAACGACTGAGTCAGGGAGCGATGGCGGCGATGCTGTTGCTAGCCGCGATGCTAATCAGTGCTTCGGTAGCGGCCGCTGAGCAGCTGTGTGCCGAGGTCAAGATCGAGATCTTGCAGCAGCTCACCTTGGAGCGCCAGGGCTTCGAGGCGTCGATGCGGATCACCAATAGCCTCGACAGCTTCGCGCTGGAGGATGTGTCGGTCACGGTCAGTTTTGCCGATGCCGCCGGTAACCGGGTGATCGCCAGCTCCGACCCCAGCGCCAGTGGCGCCGCGTTCTTTATTGATGTCGATGATTCTCAGGGTGTGACCCAGCTGCAGAGCGGCGCCAACGGCGCGGTCACCCACGGTAGCATCAGTCCCAAGGAGGTCGGCGTGATCCGCTGGCTGATCATTCCCACCGCCGAGTCAGCCGGGCAGAGCCCGGACGGCAAGTTGTTTATGGTCGGTGCCACGCTCACGTACAGCTACGGCGGCAAGGTCGAGACGGTACAGGTCGCCCCCGATTCGATTGTGGTCAAGCCGCAGCCACAGCTGACCCTGGACTACTTCCTGACCGAGGAGGTGATCGCCGACGATGCTTTCACCCCGGAATTTGAACCGCCGCAGCCCTACACGCTGGGCTTGCGGATCAGCAACAGCGGCTACGGCAGCGCCGCTAACGTCATGATCGAATCGGCCCAGCCGACCATCGTCGATAACGAGCAACAGCTGGCGGTGGATTTCAGCATCCTCGGCAGCTATCTGGACGATCAACCCTCGACCGCCAGCCTGTTGATTAATTTTGGCACGGTTGCGTCGCAGCAGGTGCGGGTCGGTCGCTGGATCATGCAGTCGAGCCTGTCGGGCACCTTTACCGATTTCAGCGCTAACTTCAGCCATGCCGACGAACTCGGCGGTGCGCTGACCTCGCTGCTCAAGGCCACCAACGCCCAACTGCTGGTCAAGGATGTGCGGGTCGATCTGGCTGGTCGCGACGCGGTCAACGATTTTCTGGCGTATGACACGGCTCAGACGTTGTACGTATTTGAGTCCGAGCGCACCGGCCTGAATACGCCCCTGTGCAACGACTGTGCGCCGGTCAACCAGCCCGCTGCGGTGCTGGGGGCTTTGAGCGGCAGCGATCGGCCACTGAACTTCAGCGCCGAGCCCGGACTGAGCTACGTGCGGGTCGCCGACCCTTATCAGGGCGCCAAGGTGTTGCAGCGGGCGGTGCGCTCAGACGGTAAGTTATTACCCGCAGCCAATGTCTGGCTGTCGAAGACCCGCGCCGAGGATGGCCAGGAGTTCGATTATTTTATCAACCTGTTCGACGCAAACAGTACCGGCAGTTATCGCCTTCAGTTTGCGGCGAGCTCCGAGCTGCCCCAGCCTCCGGTGATGCAGCCGATCAGCGACCGCACCACCTACGAAGGCGGTCAGCTGGGTTTTTTGCTGCAGTCCTCCGACCCCAACAATACAGTGCCCGCTTTTAGTATCGACCGGCTGCCTGCCGGTGCCAGCTTTACCGATCAAGGCTCGGGTACCGGGGTGTTCAGTTGGTCGCCGCAGACCGGCCAGGCGGGCAGCTACAGCCTGACCTTTAGCGCCAGCGACGGCGCGCTGGAAACGTCCCAGAGTGTCGCGGTGCGGGTCAACCCGGCCAGCGATAAAGACGGCGATGGCCTGAAAGACGACTGGGAGCTGGAGCACTTCGGCAACCTGGACCGTGATGGCAGCGGTGACCAGGATGCCGATGGTCGAACCGATCAGGAGGAGTTTGAGCAAAATACCAATCCGGTGGTCGCCGAGGTGGCGCCCGGTGTGCCGCAGATCCATAGTCCGATCTTTGATGCCGAGGTGCTGGCAGGTGCCAGCGCCCCGTTGTTGCCGGTACTGAGCGTTACTAACGGTGCTCACAGCGACAGCATGGCGGTGCAGTACCGTTTCGAAGTCTATAGTGATGCGTCGTTGACCACGCTGGTGGCGAGCGCCCGTGTCGATGAAGCGGGTGGCTCGACTACGTGGAGCAGCGCTGTTGCCGATCTGGTCGAAGAGCAAGCCTTTGTCGATAACAGCCTCTATTACTGGCGCGCCCGTGCCGAAACCGGTGCGCTGGCCAGCGAGTGGGTCAGCAGTCGTTTCTTTATCAACAGCACCAATGATGCCCCCAGTGACCCTCAGATCAGCCAGCCTGCTGATCTGGCGGTGGTGGACCAGCTGCAACCGGTATTGGCCGTCACCAACGCCAGCGATAGGGATCGCGATAGCCTGAGTTACGGCTTTGATCTGTACCTCGGCAGCGATACCCAGACTCCGCTTTATAGCATCTCCGGTCTGTTAGCCGGTAGCGAGGGAGTCACCCAGTGGCAGGTTCCCGCGCTGCTGGAAGAGGACCGCGGCTACCAGTGGCAGGCCTGGGCCGAGGATGAGCACGGACAGCGCAGCCGCTCGGTCGAGTCAACGTTTATCGTCAGCACCCTCAATAATGCCCCGACAACGCCAGCGATTGCTTCGCCCGCCGATCTGCAGCACGTGAGCGTGCTAGGTGCGCAGAACAGTGTTGCCCTAAGCGTCGAGAATGCCCAAGACCCCGAGTGGCAGCCGCTGAGTTATCACTTCGAGCTGGATCGGGTTAACACCTTCGACAGTGCCGCGCTACTGAGTTCGGGCGCACAGTCCGAAGGTGGCGGTGGCCAGACCGAATGGTCGCCGAGCGATCTGATCGAGAACGTCCGCTACTACTGGCGGGCCAAAGCCAGCGACGGCGACGTTGATAGCGGCTGGGTGCAGGCCGAGTTTTTGGTCAATAGCTACAACGATGCCCCGGCAATGCCAACCGCGATCAATCCGGGGATGGATGCGGTGGTCGAGACCCTGCAGCCGACCTTTGAGCTCTCACCCGCCCAAGATCCAGACTCCACTGTACTGCAATACCGGATGGAACTATACGCCGATCATGCCCTGGCTAACGTCGTCGCCACCCGTGTGGACACGGCGCTGCAGTGGTCACCGGGATTCGATCTGGATGATAACAGCGAGTATTTCTGGCGCTTCCAGGCACTCGATAGCGAGGGCGGCAGCAGTGATTGGAGCGCCACGCATCGCTTTGTGGTTAACGAGAACGGCTATAACGATCCGCCCGTATTCAGCTTTGTGCTGCCCGATCAGACCGTCACCGTTGCAACTCCCGAGCTGGTGATTCAATGGACCGATAGCGATCCCGACAGTGCTGCCAGTATCGATCTGTATTACCTTGCCGAGGGCGGTGAGCGGACCTTGATCGTGGCGGAACTGAGCGAAGATCTGGACGCCGAAGCGGATCAATACCGCTGGAATGCGTCTGCGTTGCCACCGGGGAGCTACCGCATCAGCGCCGATATTTTCGATGGGGAAACGATGGTGTCGGTCGAGGGCTGCTGTGAGATCCGGGTGCCGTACCAGGATAAGAGCCTCAGCATTACCGCGCTATCGCCGCTGCAGACCGATGAGACCGGTACCGCCTGGGTCGAGGTGCAGGTCAGTTTGGACCAGCCGCTGCTTAGCGGTTCCAGTTTGACGTTGAATTATGCTCTGAGTGATACCCGCGAGGCGCAACTGGTTGGCCCAGCGTGGCTTTACTTCAGCGCCGATACCTGGGATCAGCCGCAGACGATTAGGATCAAAGGGGTCGACGACTGTGAGATCGACGGTGACCAATCGTATAGCTTGATGTTCCAGCCGGTTGCCAGCGATGATGCCGCCTATAGCAGCTATCTGCCGACCGGCCTGACGCTGGTCAATCGTGACAACGAGCTGTTGGGCCAGACCCTGTTTATCTGCCATTACCAGTTATTGAGCCAGGCGCCGGTGGTGGGCACCGAACTGGTCGATTATGCCTACCAGGCACAACTGAGCAATCGCGGCCAATCGCTGCAGAGCGCTGACGCCTCGCTGAGCCTGCTCGCCTCGAACATTCCTGATGCGCAGGTACAGCTGATCAGCGGCGGAGGGTTGAGCTTCGGCGAGATTATGGCTGACATGACGGTCGCCAGCCCACAGAGCTTCGTGCTGCGTTATCCGGCAGGCCAGGCGCTCGAGACCGGTCGACTCGACTGGATGATCACCCCGGGCCCTGTGGTGACCGTGTTTGAGGGTAACGAAGGCAACAACACCCTGCATGGCGGTGCCGATGATGATGTGATCGAGGGTAAAGGCGGTAACGACAGTCTCTACGGTGGCGCGGGCAACGATACCCTGATAGGTGGTTCAGGCAGTGACAGCCTCTATGGCGAAGCCGGCGATGATCTGATCCTGATCTCCGGCGATGATTTTTATGCCGATCGGGTCTACGGCGGTAGCGGTTACGACGTGATTCGGGGTGGCAGCGGTGACGATGCGATCCGGCTGGCGAGGATCAAGGATGTCGAAAAGATTGATGGCCTGGGTGGCAACAATGCAATTTATGGCACCAACGGTAGCGATACGCTCGATTTTAGCCAGGTCGAACTGGTCAATATTGACTTTATCGATGGGCTGGCCGGCAACGATGTGCTCTACGGCAGTGCTGGCAGCGATATTCTGATCGGCAACAGCGGCTCGGACTACCTGTACGGTAATGGCGGCGATGACTTCTTTATTATCAACGGTAGCGATGCTGGCGCTGATCGAGTTAATGGCGGAGACGGCATCGACCGGGTATTGGGTGGCACCGAGGACGACAGCTTCCGTTTCGCTAACTTTAGCGGCAGTAACCGGGTCGAGATCATCGATGGCTCGCTGGGGGTTAACCGGATCGAAGGCACCAGCGGCAGTAACACGCTGGACTTCAGCGAGACCGAACTGATCCGCATCGACCGGATCGATGGCCTGGCAGGGAATGACGTGCTGACCGGCTCGCCTGGCAATGACGTGATCGTTGGCGGCGACGGCAGCGACTACCTCTACGGCGGGGCCGGTGATGACCGCTTTATGCGGAGTTCTGCCGATACCGGTTTTGACCGCTATCACGGTGGTGACGGAACCGACCAGGTGATAGGAACGGTACTGGATGATGACATCCGCATCGCCCACTTTAGCGGTGTGTACCGGGTTGAGCAGATCGATGGCGGCGGTGGGATAAATCGTATTGTTGGCTCGACGGGCAGCAACACGCTGGATTTTCGGGATACCGAGCTGATCGGCATCGCCAAGATCGACGGTGGCGCGGGTAACGATGTGATTTACGGCAGCAGTGCTGCCGATCTGATCGTAGGCGGTTTGGGTAGTGATTACGTATTCGGTGACGGCGGAGACGACCGGTTCCTGTTCAGCGCCGGTGATACCGGCTATGACCGTTACCACGGTGGCGACGGTTTTGACCGACTGGAAGGCAGTGATGGCGACGATGACATTCGCATCAGCCATTTCAGCGGCGACTATCGCGTGGAGCAGATCGACGGTGGCGCGGGCACGAACCGCATTGTCGGCTCGACCGGCAGCAACACGCTGGATTTCCGTGCCACCGAGCTGATCGGTATCGCCCTGATCGACGGTGAAGCCGGTAACGATGTGCTGTACGGCACTGCCAATGTCGACGTGATTGTTGGCGGTCTGGGGAGTGATTACGTTTACGGTGGCGGTGGTGATGACCGGTTCCTGTTCAGTGCGGGTGATACAGGTTATGACCGTTACCACGGCGGTGATGGTATCGATCGGTTAGAAGGAACCGATGGTGACGATGACATCCGCATCAGCCACTTCAGCGGCGCCTATACCCTCGAACAGATCGATGGCGGCACGGGCGTTAACCGCATTGTCGGCTCGACCAGCAGCAACACGCTGGATTTCCGTGCCACCGAGCTGATCGGTATCGCCCTGATCGACGGTGAAGCCGGTAACGATGTGCTGTACGGCACTGCCAATGCCGACGTGATTGTTGGCGGTCTGGGGAGTGATTACGTTTACGGTGGCGGTGGTGATGACCGGTTCCTGTTCAGTGCAGGAGATACGGGTTATGACCGTTACCACGGCGGTGATGGTATCGATCGGTTAGAAGGGACCGACGGTGACGATGACATCCGCATCAGTCACTTCAGCGGCGACTATACCCTTGAACTGATCGACGGCGGTGCGGGTACTAACCGCATCATTGGATCGAGTGGCAGCAATACGCTGGCTTTTTGGGGGACCACCCTGACGGCTATCGCGTTGATTGATGGAGGCGCCGGTAACGATGTGATCTACGGATCCGCCGAGGCGGATGTGATCTCCGGCGGTCTGGGTAGTGATTACATATTCGGTGACGGTGGTGATGATCGGTTCCTGTTCAGTGCAGGAGATACGGGTTATGACCGTTACCACGGCGGTGACGGCATCGATCGGTTAGAAGGAACCGAGGGTGATGATGACATCCGCATCAGCCACTTCAGCGCTGACTACACCCTCGAGCAAATCGATGCGGGTGCGGGAACTAACCGCATCCTCGGGTCTACCGGCAGCAACACGCTGGACTTCCGTGCCACTCAGTTGATCGGCATCGCCCTGATCGATGGTGACGCGGGGAACGATGTGCTCTATGGCACTGCCAATGCCGACGTGATTATTGGCGGCCTGGGTAGTGATTACGTATTCGGTGATGGTGGTGATGATCGGTTCCTGTTCAGTGCGGGTGATACGGGCTATGACCGTTACCACGGCGGCGACGGCGTGGATCGGTTAGAAGGAACCGATGGTGACGATGACATCCGCATCAGCCACTTCAGGGGTGACTACACTCTCGAGCAAATCGATGCGGGTGCGGGAACTAACCGCATCCTCGGCTCGACCGGCAGCAACACGCTGGACTTCCGTGCCACCGAGTTGATCGGCATCGCCCTGATCGATGGTGACGCGGGGAACGATGTGCTCTATGGCACTGCCAATGCCGACGTGATTATTGGCGGCCTGGGGAGTGATTACGTATTCGGTGATGGTGGTGATGATCGGTTCCTGTTCAGTGCGGGTGATACGGGCTATGACCGTTACCACGGCGGCGACGGCGTGGATCGGTTAGAAGGAACCGAGGGTGACGATGACATCCGCATCAGCCACTTCAGGGGTGACTACACCCTCGAGCAGATCGATGCGGGTGCGGGAACTAACCGCATCCTCGGCTCGACCGGTAGCAACACGCTGGACTTCCGTGCCACTCAGTTGATCGGCATCGCTCTGATCGACGGTGAAGCCGGTAACGATGTGCTGTACGGCACTGCTAATGCCGACGTGATGGTTGGCGGTCTGGGGAGTGATTACGTCTACGGCGACGGTGGTGATGATCGCTTCCTAGTCAGTGCTGGGGATACGGGTTATGACCGTTACCACGGCGGCGACGGCATCGATCGGTTAGAAGGCACCGAGGGTGACGATGATATTCGCATCAGCCACTTCAGCGGCGACTACCGCGTTGAGCAGATCGACGGCGGCGCGGGTACGAACCGTATTCTGGGTTCGACCGGCAGCAACACGCTGGACTTCCGTGCCACCGAGCTGATCGGCATCGCTTTGATCGATGGTGACGCGGGAAACGATGTGCTCTATGGCTCCAGTAGTGATGATCAGTTACGCGGCGGTGCTGGCAGTGATGTGATTAGCGGCGGGCCGGGCAGCGATCGTTATCACTATGTTCCCGGTGATGGCGCCGACAGGATTCGTGATGGTGGCGATGTAGCCGATAGTGACGTTCTGGAGATCGCCGGTGGTGCCGCTCCGGAAGATCTCTGGCTGGTCCAGTCGGGCAACGACCTGAAGATCTACCTGCTGGCCAGTACTGATCTGATTATCGTGGATGGCTGGTACTCCAACCCGGCTAACCAGATCGAACAGCTGCTCAGCGGCGGCTTAAGCCTGAATCCGACTCAGATCGGGGAGCTTGCCGTGCTGATGGGCGGCATAGGTGAGCCGGTCGGTGGCGTGATTAGTTTGAACGCAGAGCAGCAGACACTGGTTGCGGCGGCACGGGCAGTGGCCTGGCAGCAGCTGGTTGCGAGTAATTAGTTGTGGCTTACTTATGAGCAGCGGTTCTCTAAGTGTGATTACGTGCGCTTAGCCGCCGGTGATGATGTGCTGGCGGGGGCCTGTCCGGTCAGTGGCATCGCATACCGCAAGTGGGTAGCGGCTCAGCAGAGTAAGCCGTCCCCCTCGCAGCCACAGCATGAGAGGTCGATTGATAGTGGCTTCAGTTGTGAACCCTGTGTGCCCCAGCCTCCTTGGCCAAAGCGGCTGCTGGTCACGCTGACCGAGGTGCCCGAACAGGTCGATAGTTTAAGCTTTTGGGGCCGGGCGCTGCTGTATGGGCTGTTCCTACTCTGGGGCAGCTCGTTTATCGTCGGCGGTATCGACTGGCCCTCCATCGGCGGCTCCTTTCTGCATAACGCCAATCTTCCATTTCATGAGTTCGGCCATGTGTTGTTCTCGCTGCTCGGACGCTTTATGTCGATCCTTGGTGGTAGTCTGTTTCAGGTGCTGATGCCGCTCGGGCTGATGCTGGTGTTTACTATTCAACGGCGGGATAACTTCGCCGCCTCGATCATGCTGTGGTGGAGCGGCCAGAATTTTATCGACATCTCACCCTATATTGCCGATGCGCCCTATCGAGTAATCCCAGCTAGCACCGTTTGCAGTGAAATAAAAAAGGCGGGACACTGTTGTCGAGGGTGTTCCGCTTTTTTTTTTGCCTGCATTAGCAAGTGCTGGCGTCCGACAGTATTAGGGCTCTCTGTGTCAGGATAGCTGTCACCATACTTGCTCAATATATAGCACAGGTTATATTTGTCCTAAAGTCTGTACATGTAAGGATTTTATGATGCGGGTGATCAATTTATCAGATGCTAGAAATAAGTTGAAAGTGTTTTAGATCAGGTTGTTAGCGATGCTGATTATACCATCATCACTAGGCGTGATGCTGACGATGCGGTGGTGATGTCCTTAGATCAGTTCAACGGCCTAATGGAGACTGTGCACCTGCTGAAGAGCCCCGCTAATGCGGCGCACCTGGATAAATCTATCAGGCAGTACCGTGCAGCTAAAACGGAGCAACATGGATTAGTTGATGGCTGACATGCTTGCATGGACGAAAGAGGCTTGGTCAGATTATGTCTATTGGCAGAGCCAAGACAAAAAAACGTTAAAGCGCAGCAATAAGCTCATAATTGATACCCAGCGACATCCTTTTGCAGGTATGGGTAAGCCAGAACCCCTTAAAGAAAATCTATCAGGTTTTTGGTCAAGACGTATCGATGATAGCAATAGGTTGGTTCACGTGGTTGATAATAACCAACTCACTATCATTTCGTGCCGTTATCACTATGAAAAATGATTTACCAACGTAGTCAGTATTATAGCGGAACGCCTACTCGCCGTTTCGCTCTGTTTCAAGGCGTTCAACCTTCCGCTTTGAAACCGCTGCCCATCATGCGTTAAAGGTTAGAGCGAGGGGCGCTTTAATAGCCGTTTATACGGGGCCAGACGCGGCGGTTCGGGCTTGTCCGCTACCGAGGGGTGAGGGTTTTTAGAATCATGAAGTTGCCCCGCTTCGAGATGCAACACGCGGTCGATCAGGCGATTGTCGGGTTTGGTTTCATGCGAGCAGATCACCACCCCGGTTCCCTGGCTGATCAGGCGCCGAATCAGAAAAGAGGTCTGTTCACGGGACTCGGTATCCATATTGGCGATCGGCTCGTCCAGTAACAGCAACTCCGGTTCCAGCACCCAGGCGCGGGCCAGCGCGATGCGCTGCATCTCGCCACCGGACAGGGTCTTGGCATTACGCTCGGCCAGGTGCTCGAGTCCTGACCAGTGCAGCGCCTGCTCTACGATCAGTGCCTGTTTGGTTTTGGCGACGTGACTGCATTTTAAGCCGTAGGCCAGATTATCGCTGACACTGCTGTCGAACAGAAACGGCTGTTGATGCAGGTAGATCACCCGGTTATTGAGTTGTCTGGGGGAGCGCTGGAACCAGAACCGCGGTGCTGAGATCGGTTCCTCTTTATACAGCAGTGAACCCCGGCTATAGGACTCTAACCCCGCCAGTATCTTCATCAGGGTGCTCTTGCCCGCGCCGTTGCGGCCTCTTAGCAGTACCGCTTCACCGGCGTAGAGGTCGAGTTGGCCGATATCCAGGATCAACTTCGGCCCGTAATGTTTTTTCAGGTAACGAATCCCGAGCAGCGGGGCTTTAGTCATGGCGGTCATGAGTAACGGTCTCGTTTGCGTTGCATCAGGCTGACGCTGAAGTTGAGTGCCAAGGCCAGTAGCAGCAGTACGATGCCCAGGGCGATCCCTTGGGTGAACTCGCCTTTGCTGGTTTCCAGCGCGATGGCGGTGGGTATGGTGCGGGTATAGTTGAGGATATTACCGCCCACCATCATCGAACAACCCACCTCCGATATGATCCTGCCGTAAGCCGCAGCGCCAGCCGCTGCCAGGCCGAAGCGAACCTCGACCATCAGCGTCAGCATCGCCCTGAGCGGGCTGGCGCCGAGGGTGCGGGTGGTCTCCCAGGCGCGCCGGTCGGCGCTGGCAAAGGCGGCCAGCCCCATGGCCACCAGCAGCGGAAAGGCGATCAGCATCTGCCCGATAATCATCGCAGGTTCCGTAAACAGCAAGCGCAGATCCCCCAGCGGGCCGCTCCGTGACAGCAGCAGATACAGGGTCAGGCCGATCACCACGGTCGGAACCCCGAGCAGGGTGTTGAAAAACGCGATCAGTATCCAGCGGCCGCGGAACCGGGCGATGCTGAGGGTGAAGCTGAGCATAAAGGCCAGTGGCGTCACCAGCAGCATCGCCTTAAGCGTGGTGCTGAAGGAGACGCGGATGATCGACCACAGCTCGGCGTCGCCGGTTACCAGCAACAGCAGGGCGTCCAGGGTGGTTTGGCTTAGGCTATCCATGCCCGGGACGGCTCCTGGATGGCAGGGTTTTGCATGGTTGGCTGCTCCGTGGGCGAAATCTATTCGGCAGAAGGGATGAACAGGGGCTCGCCTGCGACTCTGAATTCGGCGATTTTCTGTTGCACCCTGGCGGATGCCAACCAGCGACTAAAGGCAATGGCATCCCGATGATTAAGATCGGGATAGCGTGCAGGGTTCACCCGGATCAGGGAGTAGGGGTTGTGCAGACCCGGATCGCCCTCGACCAGCAGTTGCAGATCGAGCTTATCTCTATAGGCCAGCCAGGTGCCTCGGTCGACCAGGGTGTAAGCATTCAGTTCGTTGCTGATCTGGAGTACCTTGCCCATCCCCTGACCAGCCTCGCGGTAGCCGCTGCTCTGCGCCGTTGGCTGGTGCTGTTGCCAGAGCTCAAGCTCCTTTTTATGGGTGCCTGAATTATCCCCGCGCGACAGGAATAGTGCCTGCTTGACGGCGATCAGGCGCAACGCCTCGGCGGCGTTGCTGAGGTGTTTTATCCCAGCCGGATCCTGCGGCGGGCCGACGATCACAAAGTCGTTGTACATGATGCCGATGCGATCAACGCCGTGTCCCTGGTTTACAAACTCCCGCTCCGCTGCGGGGGCGTGCACCAGCACCAGATCGACATCGCCGCTCTGGCCCATGCGCAGCGCTTTACCGGTGCCCACCGCGATCACCTGTACCTGGGCGCCCTGGCGCTGCTCGAAATCGGGCAGCAGGTAATCAAGCAGTCCCGAATTGTAGGTGCTGGTGGTGGTGGCCAGGCGCAGGGTATCAGCCGCGGCATGCAGCGGCAGTACCAGCGCCAGCAGAGTGCAGAGCAGAGTACAGAGCAGTGACTTCATAACCACCTCCTCGGATAGCGGGCGCAGCTTAACCGCCAGCGATAATCTGCACCAGGGTCACTTCACAACCATTGGGCACCGCGGTGGTCCGCTCGCCCGAGAGTACCAGATTGCCATCGATGGCGATGTTGATGTTTTCATTGTCTAACAGGTTGCTCGCCTCGGGGATTTTACGGCGCAAGGCTTGACGCAGTTCGCTGACGTTGCTGATCGGTTCGTCGATGATCAGCGCCTGCTCCGGTGCGCCGGGCATCGCTTCAGACAGGTTGACCCGGATCGCTTGGCCGGTGGCGACCTGGGACAGCTGGGTATGCCAGTCCAGCGCCGGAGTGCCTTCGGTGTTGAGGCCGGTCAGGGTGTAGAAACGCGACTTCATCCCTTCGAACTCGGCCCGATCAATCTTTTCACCCTTGAACGGACCTACCGTGATCGGTTCTTCGAACCAGCGCTTGGGCAGGGTGTCATCTTTGCCGCGCAGGCCCATACGGAAGTTGAGCATCCGCTCCAGGCCGGTGATGTTGCGGCCCACTTCGTTCAAGGAGTCCTCATCGAAGCTCATCCCGGTGAGGCAGTTGAGTTGCTCCGCGAAGTCGTCCAGGCCGGTGGTGGAGGGGGTGTTAAACAGTTTGGTGTTGAAGCGGCAATGGCCCACCGCATCGCCCACGGCGAAGGTGTTTTCACAGCGGCGCACTGCGATCTCCTTGCCTTCGTAACTGTTGGGTTCGGGTGCGACGGTGCCGCCGTACAGGGATTTCTTAAACTCGGCGTTATCGTTAATCCGGGCGTTGATCTCCAGGGTCACCCGGTTGCGTAGGTGATCCATGCCCCGGGTGGCCACCGCCAGTCCCAGTGCAAAGGCTTTGAGGATACGTGAATCGTGCGGATCGGATTGCCCCAGTCCTTTAACCGCCATCAGGTAGTCAAGCGCCTCGGCTGGGTATTTTCCGCGTTCAACCGCACGGGTGGAGTCGGCGATGGTATCGCCAAAGCCTTGGCGCAGGGCGGTCAGTTGCAGCAGTTTTTCGATGTCAGGGTAGTTGCCCCAGCTTAGATCCAGCCCGCCGGTGTCGGCCTGGGTAATAATGCCGCGTTGGTACAGTTCCATCGCCCAGCCGAAGGCGGTGCCGGTGCCGGATGCGTCCAGGCCCAAATCGTTGCAGATGTTGTTTAGGCGCAGCACCTGCTCCGGGCTTTTGATGCCGATGTTGGGGCCGAACTTACCGATGTTAACGTATTCGGGGCCTTCGCCTTTGTCGTACTTGTCGAATACGCCGTCATTGTTGATGCCGTTGTAGTCGCGCGCTTTGTGGTGTTCGACCTCGCTCTGGGCCTTGTCGTAACTGGCATTGCCGGTCAGCCCCTTGAGAGCACCAGCGCCGTAGCCGCCGGCGCTTTCCGGGGTCATGTCATTGTTGGCGCGGCACTTGACCGGGCAGCGGAAACAGCTGCTCATACCCGGGCGGTAGGGGTCAAAGTTGTCGGCGTCCAGCGAATCGACCCAGGCGGTCTCCTGGTTGTTCTTAGTGCCCAGGGCGCCCAGAACCCGGGTGGGTTTGTACAGGAACGGGGTGCCGACCTTGCTCATGGCGTTTTTGATCACGCTGGCGGCGAGGTTCTTGCGCGACAATGCGACACCCTGCAGTTTGTAGTCGCGGCTGACCGCCACCTCATCACCCTTACCGTGCATGATGATGGCTTTCAGATTGAGCGAGCCCATCTTGGCACCGCCGCCGCCGCGCGCCCAGATCGCCTTCTCGCCGCCCATGATTCCACTGGATAGCACGCCGTTTTCACCGGCGCTGGTGATCCGGGCCATGGCCATATCTTTGCGTTCTTTGTAGTTGTATTGATCGGCGATGCGGTGGCTAAACTCCAGATTGTTCATGCCGAGATAGGGGCTTGCATCTAGGTACTCGATGTTTTCACGGTCAATTCGGAGCATCGTCCACTGGACATTGCGGCCGAACAGCACTAGATGATCGTAACCGTGGCGCTTCAGGAATGAAGGGAAATAATCACCGCCGTTCGCGTCGAGGATAGCGCGGCTTTCCGGCGAGCGGCTGGTGACATTGCCACGGGTGGCCGAGGGCATGGTGCTGGTCAGTACCCCGGCACCGAAGATCAGCGGGACTTCAGGGTCCAGCGCATCCTTCTCTTCTTGCAGCAGGTTGTAGAGCAGAAACATATTGCCGCCACGACCGGCTAGGAAGGTGGCAACAACCTCCTGAGGCAGATAGGCGCTCTGCGAACTGCGCTTCTCCAGATCTATAAACAGAACCTTACCCTGGGTTGGGTACTGGGGGCTGGGGTGCATCCGCTTGAGTAGTCGTTCAACGCGCTGTCTGATATCCATGATGATCTCAACCCCTGTGTCGTTGTTATTTTTAAGTGTTCGTCTTAATGCTGGCTGTAGTTATTAGCTGTAGTTATTGGCGTTAGTTGCTTGCTTAAATTTCTGCTCAGCGTGGTTAGTTATTCGACTATAACAATAATTAGGTTGATATCAAACTATCTCTGTTCAATCTAATTTTGCATAAGCCAGTGAGAGTGTCTGAAGTGTTCCGGTAGCCGGAACGTACGACGAGGATCGGTTTGCACTCTGAATTGTGTCTGATGCACTATAACTCATAATATGTGTGGTTTTTAGTATAAAACGGGATCGGTATGTCGGCGTCATGGTCGTTATATGAATAATACTGCGCTTTATCCTCCGGCGCGGCGGACTGATCTCTCTTATCCATGCCCTCAAATGTGGCCCCCAAACGGAACGGAACTATGAATAATACAGCTTCAGCGGTAACGGCTAGTGGTGCGTTGATCGACTTTGAGGCGGTTGACGCACTCTTTGCGCAGGTATCATCCGCGCAGCGTTTTTCGCTGTCCGACGATGAGTTGTCGCGGCTGCTCGATGGCTGCGGATTACCGTCGCTGCAACCCCTGGATAAGCATTTGTTAACCGTTCCAGGGCGGACTCTGGCGATAGAGATTAGCAATACCCGCGAGTTCGGCATGGTGCTCAGTGTCGGGTTGGAGGGGGGCGAACAGGACAGGTTGCACAACCATTTTGCTAAAGACCAGGCGGTTGTCAGTGCCGCCACCGCAATGACCGATGCGCAGGCTTTTTTTGCGCGCTTTGCCCGCAGTTATTGTTATAAGCAGCTCTGCGGAGCTGTCTCTGATGCGCAATTGCAGAGCTGTTTTGCCGCGTTTATTGCGCTTGCCAACCGGTTCTCGCCAGCCAACCCCCAGGCACCCTATGTGATCGAGCGGTTGGAGATCAATCCGCTAACCCTGATGGATGGACTGCTGCTGCCGTTGCAAGGGTGTTGCTGCTTTAGCCTGCCGATCGCCGCTCCCTGTCCTCGCCCCATCGCCAAGATAGGCAAACTCTTGCATCCCGAGTCGATCGGTATCATCGGGGTGTCGGCCAGTAAGATGAACTTTGGGCGGATCATTCTAAAGAATCTGCTCGGCAGTGGTTACGACCCCGCCAAGATGACCATTGTGCGCCCTGGCGAGACCCAGATTGAGGGGGTCGCCTGCGTTGAGAGCCTGGCTGCGCTGGAGCAGAAACTGGATCTGTTTATTGTTGCTATCGCGGCCGATGCGGTATTCGACCTGGTGGATGAGATTATCGCCCTGGATGCCGCCGAAACGGTGATGCTGGTGCCCGGTGGTCTGGGTGAAACGGCAGCCAGCCGGGAGGCGGCGGCAGCGATGCGGCAGCGGATCAATGCCGCCCACCTGCAAGAGAATGGCGGGCCGGTATTCGTGGGCGGGAACTGCCTCGGCGTGGTGTCCCATCCCGGACAGTACGATTCCTGGTTTATCCCCCGGGAACGGCTACCCAAGCCACAGAAAAAAGCGCAGCGCCACTCCGCGCTGATCAGCCAGAGTGGCGCTTTTATGGTGACCCGGCTGAGCAAAAACCCCTGGCTCGATCCGGCCTATATGACCGCATTGGGCAATCAGTCCGATATCAGCCATGGCGATATGCTCAGTTATTATGTCGACCATGCGGACATCGATACCATCGGTGTCTATATCGAAGGCTTCAATGATCTCGATGGTCTGGCTTTTGCCGACGCGGTACGCCGTGCGGTAGACAAGGGCAAGCAGGTGATCGTGTACAAAGCCGGGCGCACAGCGGCAGGGCAGGCCGCTGCTCTGGGGCATACCGCATCCCAGGCGGGTGACTACGTCCTGTGCGAATCGGTTCTGACTCAGGCGGGGGCCCTGGTTGCCAACGACCTGACCGAGTTCGATGACCTGTTCTATATCGCCAGCTGCCTGCACGATAAAACCATCGGCGGTAACCGGGTTGCCGGTGTCAGTGGGGCCGGTTTTGAAACCGTGGGGATGGCCGACAGCATCGGGGCGGGTCAATTCTCGCTGCAGATGGCCACGATCGAGCCCGACACTAAAAAACGTTTGGAGGATATTCTAATCGCCAAGCGCCTCGATGCGCTGATGGAGGTACGTAACCCGATCGATATCAACCCGGGGGCCGATGACGAGGCGCATGTCGAGTGTAGCCGCGCCTTTGCCGAGGCCGACAATGTCGATGCGGTGGTGGTGGGGCTGGATCCGCTGTCACCGATGATGCGTACCCTGGCAAGTTGTAGTCGGGCAGGTTTTGATCTGCACCATGAGCAGAGTGTGGTGCAGCTGTTGCCGCAGCTGGTTGCCGTGCAGCACAAGCCGATCATCGCTATCGTCGATGGTGGAAGCTTGTACGACCCGATGGCGGAGAAGCTGATGGATCAGGGGGTCTGTGTGTTCCGCTCCTGTGAGCGCGGCATGCAGGCTCTGGCTCGCTATACTCATGCACGGCTGCGTGCCGGAGTGGTCGCTTAATCAGCAGGCCGTAACGCGCCGGGGTTAGGGCTGTGTCTTGCTGGGTAGTCAAGCACGGCTGCGTGCCGGAGTGGCCGCTTAATCAGCA
>JBALTG010000092.1:0-18466 GCA_036964625.1 Motiliproteus sp. | reverse complement strand
TTCTAACCAACTGAACTACCGCTCCGTTGTACTCTTTGGTGCTTCCTGAAACTTGGTGGGCGTGGACGGGTTCGAACCGCCGACATCCACCTTGTAAGGGTGGCGCTCTCCCAGCTGAGCTACACGCCCTGAATCAGGAGCGACGAATTCTACGCGTTTTGAGCCCGGTGTCAAACCCCTTGAGACAAAATAAATCACGCCTGCAGATTCCGTTTAACAACAAACAGCGCGCGCCTTTTATCGCAGCAAAACACCCGCCCCTTCCAGCCATGACGGTGGCTATTTTTTAACGCTGCCACGACAGGGTGCAGAGACCGGTACGTCGCCACTGCGCTGCTGCCACTCTGCAGCGGTATAGGGATGGATCACCAGCGCATGAATCGCACCGGCCATCTCATCCGCCAGCAAAGCGTAGACCATTTTATGCCGGGCCACGGGGCGCTTACCGATAAAGTCATCGGACACCAGCGCCACCTTAAAATGACTATCGGTGGCCGGACCACTGTGGAGGTGGCTTTCGTTGTCGATAACCAGATGAATGATATTGAGACCCTGTTTGAGCTTCTGTTCGATAAGCGCTTGCATAAAATCACACCCCGTCTGCAATTAAGGTAAGTAAAAAATAGCTTCGGTCTAACTTTTCGGATTCTGATCCGATTTTTCAAGCCGACTAAAATGATGATGGATACGCCGGGTCACCGCCCAGATCGACAGCATCACCACCGGGATCGATGCCGCGGTTGCCAGCTCTTTATTGATCGGCACCCCCAGCTCGTACAGGGTTACAAAACCGAGTTTGAAGATGCTGATCAGATAATAACTGATCGCCACCACCGACAGCCCTTCGACCGTTTGCTGCATCCGCAGCTGGATCTGGCTACGCCGATTGAGCGAGGTCATCAGATCCTGGTTTTGCTCCTCCAAAGTCAGCTGCACCCGCGTGCGCAACAACCGACTGGCGCGATCGATCCGGGTCGACAGGTCATCCAGCAGCGCCCCGGTCACCTCACAGGTGCGTACCGCAGGAGCCAGCCTGCGGACCAGAAATTCATTCAGGGTCAGATGGCCGGCGACTTCCCGCTCAAGCTCACGCAGTACCTCCAGCCGCTGCTGCACCACCTGATAGTAGGCCGTACTGGCCGAAAACCGGTAATTACTGCGCGCCCTGAACGCCTCAACTCTGGCGGCCATTGCCGACAAGATATCCAGCAGATCACGCTCCCCGGCGGCGTTATCAAGCTGCGCGATCGATTGCGTCACATCCCGCAGCTGCAGATCCAGCTGATGCAACTGGGGGGAGATTTCGCGTGCCAGCGGCAACCCCAGGGTGGCCATCAGACGATAGGTTTCGAGTTCGATAAAACGCTGCGCCATGCGCCCCAGCTGTGATTCGGTCAGGCCTCGGTCATAAAGCACAAAACGGCCAAAACCATCACTGTGCAGCCGGAACGTAGTCCAGACCGACGCCTTACCATTGGCGGGCTGCGAACCGACCAAACGCAGATTCTCAAAATAATTAGCAACCTGCGCCACCCCAGGCTCAGGCTCATTAACGGCATCTTCGAGCAGCAAGTGGAAGGCCGCCACGACCTGACCCGGCAGCTGGCTCAGCCACTGCTGCGGGATCAGGTCGACGGCATTATTAACGAACGGGTTGCCCTCGCGTGCGCCCTTACGGATAAAGGTGTAACCGGAAAATTCGTTATGCCGCTCCCAGCGCATCTCGAACAGACCAAAATCCTGCTGAAAGCAGGGCATGTTCGCGGTTGGCGCGGTGACCTGATAGCGGTCACAGAGCGCCGTTATCAGCGCTATCTCCTCCTGCTTCATCCTGCCACCGTGCATGATCGCAATATGAGTCAGTTGCGCGGGGGCAGTAAACGCATGAAAGGGTCGACTGTGCAGCTCGTTGTAAAGATCCTCGCGTAGCGGGTGCAGTGCGAGCTGATCCAACCCGGCCTTTATCGGCACAGGCGTTACCACCGGAGTGTAAGCGGCGGCGGGCGTAGCAGACTGAGACATAGCATGGACCCTGTTGAAAAATTCAGCGTGATTTATATCATCAGACCTAGATCTAAAGATACTCGACTTCGGTGCATTCGCGCATCTGCTCGATTTAGCCCGTTAATTCCGCTACAGCTGACGACGACTGCTCACGACGACAGCAAAAAACTACAGCACAAAACCACAACATAAAACTACAGCACGGCGGTCAGCAACGGTTTGCTATCGGCATCAAACGCCAGCGCCAGCGGCTTGATCTCGAACCATTGCTGCAGCAGCGCCCGGGTCAGCGGCTCGGGCCAGTGCAGACCCAGCTCGTCCCAGGCTGCGAGTTCGTTTTCAAACAGCGCCTGCCACTGCCCAGCCAAGGCATCATCCAGGACCTGATCAGCTTCAGCTTGAGATTCAAACCCTAATTGAGAGTCAAACTCGGCAACCAGATAGACCCGCCCCTCAGCAACCAAAGCCTGCTCGGGAAGGGGCTGTTCCAGCTCGCTGACCTCGACAGGCAGACTATTGACCCACGCCAGATAGGGCGACAAGGGCAACAGCATCAGCGCGGAGCGATTAAGCAGCTTCATAGGGACGTTTCCTGTAATAGCCGGATCAGCTCGGCGAAAGTCAAAAGATGCTGATTATAACCGGTCCAGAGGCTACCATAGGAGCCCGAAACGTCAGATACCCGTAAGGCCGCTCATCCCGCCATGATCATCCGCATTCTCGACAGCCTCAGTAACCGCCAGCAGTGGATAGAATTCTGTCGTCGCGAGCGCCCCTATTGCTTTATTACCCAGCCCGACACTCTGATCGATTTTCAAACCAGCCATCTACAAATCTCGCTGCTGAATCGGCAGGTCAGGCACGGCCAACAAGCGGTCAAATACAGCATCGGCTCACGCCATAGCATCGCCCCTGCCTGGCACTTCATCAAGGCCTGCGGCTTTAATTTGGAGCAGATGATCGACCTGCTGCAAAGCCAGAACTTCGACGGTAACGCCCGCGACAACTCCCGCGAAAATGCCCGCCTGGGATTACGCCCGGACATCAGCATCCGCAAATTTTTCGCCAAGGAGCGTGCCGTGATCTCCCCCGCGTTCCTAGGGCCGCTCGATCCTCTGACGCAGCCCCCCGCCTTCTGGGACCTGCACAGCATCTGCCGATTATTGGCTAATCAGCAGTATTGCAACCTGCGCTGCGATAGCCCTGTACGCAAGACCACGGCCGACCCCCAAGCTTGCACCCAAGCACTGCTGCTGGCGCTGATCGAAACCCCGGAACAATGGCAGATCCAGCTCCGTTCCGAACGGATCTATATCTTCAAAGATCGCAACCATCTATACAGTCTGGAAGCGCACGTTGAAACCCCCTCGCCGCGTCTGAGCGCCTCCTGATCGACTCACGCCAAACAGTATTTTCATCGCTGATGCGTGTACGACAGACCATCCTGCTGACTTACCGCTATTCTCGGTCAGTCTCCTCGCGGACAGGCGGAGCACCATCGCTGTTACTTTTTGTTCCTAATAATGGCTTGTTTTGATAGTTATGCCTTGCTCCGCCAATGCTACAGTCATGCCTGTTTATTCTGTTACTTAGCCGCGACCGGAGAGAGCCCCGCATGAACCAGACCCAGTGTCCGCCGTTTGAAACGCTCGAACTAACGCTGTCAGAGCATATCGTCACCGTCACGCTCAACAATCCCCAGCAAGCCAACGCGATGACCGCAACAATGTGGACGGAGCTGCAACGCGCCTTCGAATGGATCGATACCGAACCCCAAGCCCGGGTGGCGATTATTGCCGGCGCAGGCAAGCATTTTTGTGCCGGCATCGACCTGTCGATGATAGCGCTGATCTTCTCCGGGGATATCGCTGACCCCCAACGCAGTCGCGAACAGCTACGCCTGTTCATCAAACAGCTGCAGGGCAACCTGACTGCTATCGAGCGCTGCCGCAAGCCGGTGCTGGCGGCGATCCACGGTGCCTGCATCGGCGGTGCGATCGATATGATCTGCTGCTGCGACATGCGTTATGCTAGCACCGACGCCAACTTTTCTATCAAAGAGGTGGATCTGGCGCTCACCGCCGATGTCGGCACGCTGCAGCGCCTGCCGCATCTGATCGGCCGTGGCATCGCCAACGAGCTCGCGCTCACTGGCCGTCGTTTTGATGCTGCCGAGGCCTGCCAGCAGGGGCTGATTAACCGGGTTTTCGACACCCAACAGCAGATGATGGACGAAGTGCGCCAGCTGGCAGCACTGATTGCCGCCAAGTCACCGCTGGCGGTTCGCGGCACTAAAGAGATGCTGCTATACAGTCGCGACCACAGCGTCGAGGACGGCCTCAACTATGTCGCGACCTGGAACAGCGCCCTGATGCACCAGGCCGAGATGATCAAAGCCGCGACCAGCCGGGATAAAATCGCTGAATTTGACCACTGAACCACAGCATCCTCTGACAGCAGCCCGCTGTCGGAATGAAACCGACCCACAGGGATATGGGAAGTGTCTTAAATGCAGGAGCAATTTCAGACCGACCCACATAAACCAACAGGCCCGCTTCTTTTGTGGGTCGGGCTTCAGCCTGACATAGGTGGCACCCGGGTCGATATAGCGACCAATCCATGCAAAAATGGCATATTTTGTGGGTGTAGCATCCCGACATAGGTGGTCGCTTGTAGGGGTTCTGTCGGAATGAATTCCGACCCACATAAACCAACAAGCCTTATGTATCGGGCTTCGTGGATTGGTGTTCAGCCCGTCTTAGGCGGCCGCCTGGTGATTCTGTCGGAATGAATTCCGACCCACAGTGATAGTGGGAAGTGTCTTCAATGCAGGAGCAATTTCCGACCCGCATAAACCCCAGAATTCCGCCACACACATCAATATTGACCACAAAGCCGGGCTTCAGCTGATCATGCTGTTCCCTGCTCACGGCCACATCTAGACTGGCAACAGTAGATCGTTGATCTTAGTCATAGGAGCTCGCATTCAGGCTCCTAAAACCGCGACAGTTGCTCTACACTTGCGCCATCATTTATTGAATGGAAGAAGCTGCAATGCGTAACACTCTAACCGGAATCACCTTGGCGGCGGCGCTACTGGCCCCCCAGCTCGCCAGTGCAGATTTTTTAAGCATCTACGCGGGTGTCGAAGGCTGGCGGGTCGATGATCCCACCGGCGCCTTTGGCGACAGCGAACAGAGCTCCGCGGCCTTTAATCTCAACAACGAAACCGCCGCTGGATTTTACGTCGGCTTTGAACACCCCATTCCACTGATCCCTAACGTCAAGCTGCGTCGGGACTCGATCGATACAGAGGGCCAAACCACCAGCTCCTTTAGACTTAACGACGAAAACTTTACCACCTCCGTGAATTCAAGCATCGAGCTGCAACAAACCGATGTGATCATCTACTGGGAACTGCTGGATCTGGACATAGCCAGCTTCGATTTCGGCATCAACGCCAAGCATATCGATCTCGACCTGAAAGCTAGCGATGCCGATAGCAGCGAAACAGAACACGCCAGTGGCTGGATCCCTATGGCCTACGCTTCAGCCGAAGTGGGCATCCCCGGCCTGCCTCTGAGCGTCTGGGCAGAGGGTTCCTATATCGGCTACAGCGATAACAAATTTTACGATGCCCGCGCCGCAATCAAGTACACCCTGATCGAAACCCTGCCGATGGATCTGACCCTGAGTGTCGGCTATCGGGCGCTGGTGATCGATACTGATGATTTGGACAACGTCTACGCCAACCTCGACTTCAGCGGTTCTTATGCAGGCTTAGAGGTGCGTTTCTAGCACCTGACACCCGGTTTCGCCAAGACCTGATCCGGCCCCGGATCAGGTCAAACCAACCCCCTGCAAACGCCTCAGCACTGACGCCTCACTACAATCAGCTTGTCACCACCTCAGCACTAGCACTAGCACCCAGATCGAACGAGTAGACGCTAAGCTGGCCTAAGACTGAACGCCAACCGCTTGCGACTCTTGCTGCTGGAATTCTAGCTGCTCCTGCTGATCTTCCCAGCGACCTAACGCATTGTAGTAGTGATCCCAGATACAGGGGCAGCAACCCCCGCCACAGCACTCATGCCCCTTGGGACGCTCCGGTTTTTCCAGCAACTCTGCCATACAGGCTCCAGAACTTGTAAATCACACGGCATCCAGTTTAACCGATCTATGCATATTGATATATATCACCAAAGGTTAAATAAACTACCGTACTCACAACTGGACTTCGCACTCCACTGGCCGCACTATCAGCATCTCTCATCACCACACAGCACCACACAACACCACACAGCACCTCAAATCCATCCAACATCTTGCAGGATACCCCGTAGTGCAACTCTCCCAACGCGGCAAAGGCCTTGTTATCACCCTCTCTGGCGTCGCCTTGCTGATACCCGATGCTTTGGCACTGCGGTTGTCCGGCCTGGAAAGCTGGAACGCGGTATTCTGGCGCAACCTGCTCGCCGGCGTGGTTATACTGATCTGGCTGCTACTGTCACGACGCCAGCAACACCCGCTGACAGTGCTAAAGATCAGCCCAACCAGCTGGGTTCTGACCGCTATCATCGCCGTAGCCAGCATCGGCTTTGTGCTCAGCCTGATGCACACCAGTGTCGCCAACACCCTGATCATTCTGGCACTGGCACCGATGTTTTCAGCCTTCTACGATCGTCTCTTTCGCCAGCAACAGCTGCCTCTGCGAACCTGGCTGGCGATTCTGTGCTGCCTGTTCGGCGTGGGCATATTGGTCAGTGACAATTTTGGCAACGGTAGCCAGACCGGAAATCTTCTGGCCCTGATGACAGCAATATTGATGGGGATAGAGTTCTCGTTGCTGGCCACCGTACCCCAACAGCAGATCTGGCCTGCCTTGGGACTCGGCTACATCGGCGCAACCCTGTTCGCGCTGCTATGCGCCACGCTGACCTCGATATCCCTGTCTCTCGCTAACGCCAACCTGCTAGCCGTCGCAGCCATGGGACTGGTGATCATACCTTTTGCCTTTATGTTGATCAGCCAGGGACCGCGCTACCTGCCTGCACCGGAAGTCGCGATGCTGATGATGCTAGAGACTGTCTGCGCGCCCTTTCTGGTCTGGTGGGTGCTCGACGAAGATCCCGGCCAGTACGCACTACTTGGCGGCGCGATAGTGATCAGCACCCTGGTCTTGCATTCGATTCTCGACCTGGTTCAGGAGCGCCGTAGCCAGGCGACAGCCGGAGCTCGTAACCTCGCTTCTAAATAGCGCAGCCCGGCACTTCTCAACGCCCAATCAACTAGCCGACAGGCTGCGAGCAACACAACTAGCGCCGGGCAGCGGCGTCCGGGCCAACCGTTGCCATAACTCAGGATCGCCAACCCGGTCGATCCCTAGCTCCTGCTGCACATAGGCATTGTCGCCATTAGCCAAACGGTACTCCAGATACACGAACCAGCAGCACCAGTGCCGCCCTGCCCGGTTCTGCCGTTTGCCGTGCGCCCACCACACATAGACTGGACAGCCGCTGGCGTGAATAAGATGCCGTGCAGGCGGAAGCAGCGGCGGCTGATCTGGCTCAGCAGCAGGCGGGCGTTGCAGTTGAATCGAAATAGGCGGTGTCATCACAGGTTCTCATAGTCTGAGAACTGACGTATAAACAATGCAAAGAAGAAACGAGGGACACCTGTTGGGTTGTCGGTTTCGACCACATCGCCGGCTCGATCTGTCGCGGGCCGGTAACCACCTTGCCCAGGTCGGCAGGTTGGCGAGGACGTCAGTCCTTCTCTTGATGTTATTAACTGCCGGTTAATCTAACGGCCGCAGGCCGGGCTGTCAAATGCGGGCACTTAACGGGCCTGAATTCGCCGCCCCTCAAAATCCGATATACATGCGTTGATTGGTATTTATTCCTACCAGAGTGCCGCATGCGTCGGGTTGAAACCCGACCTACAGGGATATGTAGGAAGTGCCTGAAATGCAGGAGCAATTTCAGACCGACCCACAAAAGAAACAGGCGTATGCGCGTCGCTTGTCGCTGCAATGGCTAAAGATCATGGGTAACTCAGGAAACTGATTTACGACCCTGCTCTGAACTAACCCGAATAGCCCAGAATATCCCAGTGGGTCGTCTCCAGAATCTCTTTACGCACGCTTTCGCGTAGCGAACTATCAAAAACGTCGATGGGGTTATAGTCGTCGGTCAATATCATTGCAGGAGTCGTCGCTGGAAACTCAAACCGTTTACCGATATTCGCCAACACCTCCTGACGCGCATAGTGACTGATATCGACGCCCTCCAGGCGAGTCAGATCAGCACTACGCTCGCCCCCCTGGTAGGCGATTAAGGCCAGGTTGCCATTGCCCCCGGTCTTATCCAGATCCACCGTTGGATAGATCTGTACCTGGTCGAAGACCTGTTCCAGGGTCCTGACCACCGAGGCGGTCATATAGGTGCTTACCCGCAGATCACCGACCAGATTGACGGTCAGGATGCCGTCCTCGGCCAAGCGCTCCCGGACCAGGGTTAAGGCTTCCAGACTCAGCAGATGACCCGGGGTGGTATCACCGTTGAACACATCCAGCACCACCAGATCGTAGCGATCAGAGCTGTTTTGTAAAAAATAACGCGCATCCTGCGCCACTTTCTTACCGCTGATATTGACCTTGAAATAACGCTCGGCAAAATCGAACACTGCCGCATCGATATCCACCACATCGGTAGTAATGCCGCGCTGTTCCAACCAACGCGGCACGATTCCGGCACCCAGGCCGATCACCAGCGCGGTATCGATCTGTGGTTTAAGCGCATACGGCAACAGGGTGAGAAAATAAGGGTAGGCGTAGATCGATTGACCGTCGGTCATATCCACCCCACCCTGAATCAGGCCGTCGATCATCATCTCCCGGATATGCCGGTCTTGATACTGGTAATCGACCACTTTGAGGTTGCCGTAATGGCTATCGTGATTGGCCACCAGTGTCGCCTGGGTGCCGTCCTCAGCGACCACCGATGGCATTTCACCACTCTGCACCGAAGGCAGAAAAAACACCCCAATCACTAAGGGTGCCACCCACCAGAGGCGACGCCAGATCAGAAAGTAACTCAGCCCAAGCACGCAAAGCAGCACCCCGGTCAGATGAAAGATGCTGTTCACCCCCATATAGGCGATCAACACAAACCCAGTCAGCACCGTGCCGATCACCGAACCCAGCGTTGACAGGGCATAGAGACCACCCACCGTGGCACCAATATTGTCCATCTCAGTCGCCGCCAGCTTGACCAGAAAAGGCGATACACAACCCAACAGGAACAACGAGGGACCGAACAGAATCGACGCACTGACAAAGGCGCCCAGGCGGATCCCCATCGGCACACAGAACTCCAGCACCGCCAGCTTATACTGCGGAATCAGTAATACCGCCACCCCCGACAGCAGGATAATAGCGAACAGATACCCCGCCTTGGGGTGCCGGTCTGCCAACTGACCGCCGATCACGTAGCCCAGTGCCAGAGCGATCAACGCCACGGTAATCAGCGAGGTCCAGACAAACAGGCTAACCCCAAAAAAGGGGCCTATCATCCGTGATCCGAGCACCTCGATCACCATCACCAGACCACCACAGACCAGCGCGGTGAACATCAGATACAGCAGCATCCAACGCGATTGGGCCCGAGTGGCCCGGACGGCTTCGCCGGTTTTATCCATCAATGCATCATCCATTACGACATCTTTCATTAAGACATCATCCATTACGACCTCATCCATTACGACTTCATCCTTAATCAGCCCCGGGAACAGCCCCGAACTTGTCCTTGCTATTAACCTGATGGACAAATAGGTTCCATACCTATCTGTCCGTCGCCCCTAAAATCTGCCGCAGTTGCGTGGAACTGCTTGATTTTCTGTGGCTCGCATGGGTCTTCGACCCATGTTGAGTCATCCTTGCGTCTCCTATTAACCCGCCGGGTTAATAGTTACACTCGTGCCGCCTCGGCATCCTCCGCCTGCGCCCGACTCAGCGCGGCCTCACGCGCAGCCCGATAGGGATTATCCGAGTCCAGTAACGCCTTGCCTTTGCGGGTCGGGAACTCGACATCCAGATCCACCACCGAACCATCACGACAGACGTTGATCACCGTATCCATGGTCGCGGCCATCAGTGAGTATTTATCGTCAGGCGCGGCGATCAGCGTCTGCAGACCTAGATCACTCATAAAGCCAAGACTGGTCTGGGTATTCTCGGCGTCGAGCTTGTTGAACGCCTCGTCGAACATACTCAGGCACATTCCGCCCTGTGGTGAGCCATCCGCTGCCTGCTTGATCCGGTAGGTCGCACCCAGGCCAGCCGCGATGGCAACGTAGAACGGTACCTGATGCTCGCCGCCCGAGCCGGTCTTGATCCGCTGGCTCAGGTTGGTCTTGATGTTGCCCTGCAGGTCTTTGATCACCAGCTCGAAGTTATAGAAGTTGCGATAATCCTGCAGAATAGAACTCTCGCCTTCATCCTTAAGCACCGCCTGGATCTTCTCCAGCGCCGCGCGGTGCGGGTTGTCTTCGGCCAGGTGGGTATCAAAGAGTCCACCGGCGTTGGCCTGGTCGGCCCGCGAATAGGTTTCGACCAGCTTGAGAATCTCTTTCAACTCGGGGTTGGGATTCATCGTGAAGCTGTACATTTCGCTGTGGAACGGGCGCCGCTTAAGGTGGTTATTAAGCTCTTTGATCAGATCTTTGATCTTATCGATCTGATCGTTGAGATGCGCTACAAAGTCGGAACGAAACGCCGTTTCGGCCTCTATCCGGGCACGCTCTGACTTCTTGGTATAGTGGGCCAGTTCGGTTTTCCGTAGCGCCTCGACAGTCGCGGCAACGAAGCGCTCCAGATCTTCATGCCCGGAATCGGGACTGATGTTGTCCAGCTGCTGATGTGACTCCCCGCCAGCGTGGTAGTGGGCCTTGTACTGAGCGACCGCATCACGTACCGAATTTTTCTTTTTATCGACCAGACTCAGTTCGTTTTGAGCCTTACGCGCGGCATCGAAGGTGATCCGTTCCAATTCACCGGAACAGGCTTCCTCGAGATAATCGCGTTTATCCTGCGCCGTTTCAGGATCAAACTCAGACCGTTCTTCACAGAGCGATCGTGCCGCCGAGTGCTCCTCCAACTCGGCAGCCAACACCTCCAGGTGGGCTTCACGCTTGATCAAACTGGTACGCAGTTTCTTCAGCCGCTCCAGCACCGCCTGATGCTCTGTCTGGGTACTCTTTTGGCCTTCGACCAGCTGGCTCAGCTGTTGCTGCATGCCGGTATCGTCCTGGTTGCGCAGATCGGCGGTCGCCTGACGATAGCCATCCAGCTCGGCATCGATCATCTGGCGCTGATTGGCCAGGGAGTAGGTGCTCTCCTGCACCCCGGTCAAGGCCGCAGTCAGCCGGATCAACGCGTCCTTGAGGCTGTCGAGCCCCTTGTGCGCTTGTTGCTGCTGGGTAAACTTGCGCTGCAGCTGGTCGAAGTCCTGATCTTGCCGCTGTAGCTGCTGCGCCCGCTGACGGATCCCCATCATCGGCGCCTGCTCGTGGATCGAGGTGGTTGAACCCTCCGTCTGCAGCATACAATCGGGCGTCAGCGCCCGCTCCTGACGAAGCAGCTCCTGTTCCGATTCGACCGCCATCACCCCGCCCAGGGTGCGGTTGATGTAGGCCAGCGCGTGGCTGTTTTCGCAATCGACGTAGCCCGCCAACGAGCCTTTTTTTGCCCGATCCAGCCACTGTTTACTGGAGGTGGTATTGACGATCCGGCAGCCCTTGAGATGCCGCGCACGGCGGCGGTACAGGGTGATCGCATCCTTAACCTTGTCGGGATCGACGATCAACGCCTCGCGGCGATTGCCCAGAAAGCTCTCGATCGCAGTGCGCCAGTGGTCGTCGTTGATCTCGGTCAGCTCGCACAGCGGTGTCGATTCGATGCCGTACTCTTCAAGCAGTTTCATCAACTCCTGGGTATTGCGTTTGAGCGGCGCCCGCCCCTGCTTGAGCTGCTCAATCGCCCCCTGCTGACCCTGGAGCTGGTCACGCATGGCGCTGATTTCGATCACCGACCCTTCAAACCGCCGTGCGACTTCCAACCGCACCCCATCGATCTGTTTCTTCATCTGCTCCAGGCAGTTGTCAACAGCCATGGGTTGCTGCGGCCAACTGCCTTCGAGCAGCTCCTCCCCCTCTCGCCACAGGCTGACCGCCTCTTTAACCACCTCCACAAAATTGCCGGGCAGGCTATCCTCATGCTGGGCAAAATTAACCGTAGAGCGCAGCAGGTTGTAGATACCCTGGATTTTGTCGGTAATGACCTTTAATTCGTGTTGCTTGGCGTCAACTTTGAATTCTAGCTCTTTGATCCGACCGGCCGAGTCGGTGTTGTTGAGCTCGGCCCGGGTATTGGCCAGCTCCTGCATCAAGCGATTGAGCTCCAACTCCAGACGATCGGCTTCAACCTGCAGGCTCTGCTCTTTTTCCTGCTCGGATTCGAGTTTCTCCTCGATCGACTCTTTCTTCAGGTCCGACGCTTCGAAGCGCGACTCGTGTACTACCCACTCATACTCGAGCGCATTGCGGGCGTTGCGGGTCACCCCGACGCACAGTTCCTGCACCTTATCCAGCGAGTCGATACGCGCGGCGACCTCTTTGGTTTTCGCCTCCATCGCCCGGTACTCTTCGAGCGACTTGCGGAAGTCGCCGACCTGCACCAGTTTCTGATCCAGCACGTACTCACGCACAAATCGGGTCGGGCTGTCGATCGGAGTAAACTTAATCGCGTTACGGAAGTTCTTCAGAAACTTGTCTTCATCAATCGGCATATTGCCGTCATGACTGAGCAGCGCCATCATCTCTTTCAAGAAGCGATTGGTGCGTTTCTCCAGCGTCATCAGCGGACAGCGCAGGCGCAGCGCATCGCGCACCTCATGCCAGCCCAGAGGCATCCTGCCACCCCGGGTCTGGGAGGTAAAATCATCCAGACTGACCGAGGTATTGGGCAGGATAAAACGCCCTTCGACCTCCTCGTCTGGCGAGGCCAGCGAAGCACTGATCGCCAATCCCACCGTATCGATCTGGCCGGAATCCTGATCTTTAAACTCCAGCGCCAGATAGGTGATGGAATCCTCCCGGGCGCTATTTTTTTTACCGCTGCGGTCATCCAAAAACCCCAGGCAGTAAGTACGCAGGCTGCGTTCGGATTTCTTGCCGGCGCTGGCGTTAAAACTCAGGAAGCGTTTGCTGCCGCCGACCAGTACCGTTTGAATGGCATCCAGCAGCGAAGACTTACCCGAGCCGTTAGGGCCGACGATGGCTACATTGCCGCGAATCGGAATCTCCACCGCGCCGAGCACATACCAGTTAACCAGTACGATCTTGTTCAACAACTTCATGACGGGGTCTCCGTAGCCGCATCGGGCGATTCGGTTGTAGCACGGTTATCGATAGCAGCATGGGTATCTATAGCAGCAAGGGTCTCGACAGCCGCGTTGCTGTCGGTAGCCGGAGTCCGCTCCTCCTGCCCCGCAGCATCCTGTTCCGCCAGCTGCTCCTGCTCCAGCGCATCGAGTTCATTCTCATCCACGCCATCGGCCAACCCCTCAAGTTGACGCAGCCAATCCTCGACCACCACCTGGCGAATCGACGGATTGATCATCAGCGGAATATTTTTAGGATCGGTCTCCGCCGGTTTACCCCGTTCGATCACCCCGTGGCGGCTAAACAGACTGAGGATCTCTTTGAAGCGGGTCTCATTAGGGAGATCTTTGCTGGTCAGACTTTCATACAGCTGTAACAGGTCGTCGGAAGTGATGAAGGCTTTGCCACCTTCGATATCAAAACTTTCCAGCTTCTGCTCATATTGCTGGCGCAGGCACAGCAGGAACAGCGACTCATCCAGTCTTAACCGCAGGTAGCGCTCCTCACCTTGCGGGATCAGGCCGATATAGGATTCATCCGGCTGATACGCCAGGGTCCAGCCAATGGCTGCAAACAGGTTATCGAAATAACCAATATGCTTGGCGATCAAAAAATAGTGGGGCCGATGCGAAGGCTTATCGGCATACAGAAACTGACTCACCAGCAGCTTGTTAGCGGCGGCCACAAAGTCCTCAGCCTCGACCTGCTCCTCCCGGCTGAGAATTTTCTTAAGATCACCTAACATGCGGTCTGTCCTTCAGAGTCTGTAGATTGTTTTGTAGATTGTTTTGTAGATTGTTTTGTAGCGAGTGTTTTACGGGGGGTCGAGACGGTATCCCGGTGCAAGCTGAATCCCCGGCATTCGACCATATCCGCCACGGAGGTATATCCCTGATCAAACTCGATCCGGTATTTTCCGTGCAGGTTCTGGCCCTTTTTACCCAGCGTGGCCATATGGCGTACGTAACTAAAGGCGATGTAGTCTTCAATCGAGTCGATACTAAACTGCTCGGCACGCAGACTCGGATTGCTGCCGAGCTGACGTTCGATATAGGTCTCAAGCTTGACACCGCTCATCTCGCGGCGCTCTTTATACTCTTTAAAACGATGCCGTAACGCCAGCACACTGGGATCGACCACCCGTTGCTGGATAATTTTTAACTGCGGCGGGGTCCGCCGCCGCGGCGCACTGCGGATACTGCGGGGTGACAGCAGGGCGTAACTCTCCAGCGTATCAACCAGCGGTATGTCCGCCTCCGCCTTATCCGCCAACTGGGAGATCAGCCGTGACAGCCGCGAGCTCATCCCCGGCGTGGTTTTATCCATGTAGCGGACCGTATCGGACACCCGCTTTTCCAACCGGAAACGGAAATCATCGATCGCGGCTAAACGCTCATCGACCGACTCAAAGATGCGGATGATCCGCCCAATATGCTGATCCACCTTAGCCTCAGCCTCGGCATTGCTCAGCTCCAGCACCTCCTGATAGTGATCGATCAGCTGATTACGTTTCACCTCGTCGAACTGCAGCTCTTTGAGTTGCGACAACAGCTGACGCCGGAACCGGAACGGGTTGTTATGCGTTTTCAGGGTCTTGTAATCCGACACCAGAATTGCGTCGACAAAATGGTCGAAAAAATCGCGCACGATCTCCTGCGGATTATTAGAGGCGGCAAAACTCTGGCGCAGTTCGCGCAATCCCAGCAGCATATCGGTCAGGTGAGCACTAAACTCGGAGGCCGTACGAGCGGCTTCCTGTAACGTCAGTCCACGCCCGGAAGGATCCGCCAGCGCCGCCTCGACCGAACTGAGCACGTTCAGCACCGCACCGCCGTAGCTCTTCTTCTGGAACGAGGCGATATCGATCAGGGTCCGCAGCACATGGCTGACCGAGGGTGCCATCAATACAAAGGTGCGGTACAGCTGCTGTTCCTCATCCAGCCAACCGGTACTGACCAGGCGCCGGTAGATGCGATTGGTGTAATCGGCGCTCGATTTAGGGATCTGCAGCGGCTGTGCCTGGCCTGCTCTGCCCTCCTCTTCCTCGGGTTCCAATGCCCAGCTGCGAATGCCGTGCTTGATCACCGCTTCCTCAATCGTTGAGCGCACTAGATCTTTGGGAATAAAGGGGTCGATCAGATCCTCGTCGAAAAACAGATCGGCCAGTTCGATCAGTACCGTCTGATAGATCTGACGATTCTGACCGGAAAGCGGCTGAAACAGCTCGTCAGGCAGCTTATTGAACAGCATGAATGATCCTAATTAGGTTCGGAAGACGGGGCCGTAAGCCCCCATCAAAGGATGCGAATTCTACCTAATTTAAACCCCGAGGTTAAGCCTCGCGCGCAGACGGGCGTGAATACTCAGCCTGACTTGACGATCGGCGCCGCGATCACGTCTCCGAGGCGAAAATCCCGTAGCGAGCAATCCAACTCTAACTCGCTACGCAGGCGCACCAATCGGCGTGCCTGGACCACCTGATCCCAGTGTCCATCCAGCTTGGCAGCCTGCTTCTCTGGCAGCGCCTGTAGGTTAGCGTAGATCGCTTCAAGGTTGGGGTATTCGGCCAGCAGCTTGGCGGAGGTCTTGGCACCGATGCCTGCAATGCCTGCAATATGGTTGGTGGTATCGCCACACAGCGCCAGATAATCGCACAGCTGGGCGGGCTTGACCCCAAACCGCCGCGTTACAAAATGCGGGTCGATCTCCTGCCGGGCAAAGTGGTCCCATAACAATAATCGATCCGATTCTAGCTCTAATAACTGGGCAAAGCCCTTGTCGGTGGAGACCAGCACCACCTCGCCACCGGCGTTGAGGGTCTTGGTCGCCAGCGTGGTCAAAATATCATCGGCTTCAAAGTCGGTATAGGTCAGGCTGACCAATCCTTTATAGCGAAACAACTGATGAAACCGCTCCAGTCCCAGCTTAAGCGTATCGGGCATCGGCTTACGCCCGGCTTTGTAAGCAGGATATTCGGCATGGCGCCAGCTCTTCTCCCAGCCATCGAAGGCGCAGACCCCGTGGGTGGGCTCAAAGCGGCTCAGCAAGCGCCCGACCACCTGGCCCGAGGTGGTCAACGCCGCCTCCATCGCGGCCTCGCCCTCACCCGGTACCGCGGCATGGATGCGCCGGATCAGGTTCATGGCATCGATCAATAGCAGCTTAATTGGGGGATTCATCAGCGCCTCAAATAGATTGGTAAGGTATGTCACCGGAGCAACTCGCTCCGGCACGCCAGAATTATTCGCAGTTTATGCCAAGCTCACCCAAGCACCCGACGTCGTTTTAGCAACTGCACAAAGGCGGTCATCGAGGCGAGCAGGAAGAATGCCAGAACCGCACGCATCACGCCCTGCGATGACTCAGTGACCATACTCTTAACCACGTACGCTTAACCACGTAAAAGGCGCCATTATAAGTGACAACAACAGCCGTTAGCGCCCCCTTAAACCGAGATATAGGAACAAAGTTGTGCTGCCGGGAACATTCACCGGCATTGCACCTTTGCGCATGGCTCAGCCTGGGCTATGCTGGCGCGCTATGTCTGACACTAAAACCACAACCCCGGCAAACCCCTGGACCACCCTGGCCTCGCGCTGGGTGTACGAGAACCCGTGGATCCGGGTGCGTGAAGACCAGATCCTGACCCCGACCGGCACTACCGGTACCTACGGACTGGTCAAGTTTCGCAACCAGGCGGTCGCGATAGTGCCGATCGATGACCAGGGCTTTACCTGGCTGATCGGTCAACACCGATATCCTCTGGACCAGTACAGCTGGGAGGTACCGATGGGAGGACACCCGGTCGGACGTCCGGCGCTCGAGGGTGCCCATAAAGAGCTTCGCGAAGAGACCGGTCTCAGTGCGGCAACGATGACTGAACTGATGCAGGTGCATCTCTCCAACTCGGTTACCGACGAGGTCGGCGTTGCCTTCGTGGCGCAACAGCTCAGCCAGGGCGCGACCGACTTTGACCCCACGGAACAGCTCGCCATTAAACGCCTGTCCTTTGATGAAGCCCTGGCGATGACCCTCGACGGGCGCATCACCGATCTATTTAGCATCGCCGTGTTACAGCGGCTGGCGCTACAACGAAACAACTTTGGACTCTAATATGCCGGTATGGCTAGTATGGATTTTAATAGCTGGGTTAGTACTGATCTGCGCCTTCTACGGGCTGATCTACCTGAACCAAGACAAGGTCATCTTTCAAACCAAAGCACTCAGCAGCGAGGCAGAGCAACGCTACCAGGATGATGCCGTCAGCTTTGAACGTGCTGATGGCACCCGGCTGCAGGGCTGGTTTCGTCGCCATCCGGATGCCGATGCGCCCTTGCTGATCTACTACGGAGGCAATGCCGAGGAGATCAGCTGGAATCTCGATCCACTTAAACAGCTGAACGCTTCGGTGTTGCTGATCAACTATCGCGGTTATGGCCAAAGCGGCGGTAAACCTTCGGAACGCGCGCTGAAAGATGATGCTCTGTGGCTGCTGGACCAGATCAGCCAGCAACACGCGATACCCCTGCAGCGCATCGTCGTGATGGGGCGCTCGCTCGGCTCGGGGATCGCCAGCCATGTCGCCACACAGCGGCCGGTGGCGGCCGTGGTACTGACCACCCCCTTTGACAGTTTCCCAGCCCTGGCGCGCGCTAACTACCCACGGCTACCCTTGGCCTGGCTGATGACACACCGCTTCGAATCAGACCAGCTGGCCCCAACCATCACCCAACCGATGCTCAACCTGATCGCCGGGCAAGACCGTATCGTCCCCCCCGCTCACGCCCGCCGACTGGCGTCATTGTGGCAGGGCTCGGTCACCACCCAAGAGTTCCCGCAGGCCGGCCACATCGACATTGCCGAGCAACCGGACTACTGGCCCAGCATCAAGCGCTTCATCAACGAGCTACCATCGCTTAACTAGAAGGCTGACCGAGAATAGCGATCGTATCGAGAGAGCTTTTTTTGGCTATGTCTTAGTTAGCTGTTGTGGAAGATGTGAGAAGGACAGCGGTCCCTATCG
>JBALTG010000091.1:0-18622 GCA_036964625.1 Motiliproteus sp. | reverse complement strand
CTATTGATCAGCCCAGAGACCGCCGCAACGTTGCAGCTGGCAGAAGGAGAGCCGGTTCGTTATGCTGCCAGTGCCAAATCGGCGGGTGCGCAAGTCACAGCCGTCGCCTGAGCCATCAATGATCGATCATTGACCCTGCATGGGACCAGCAGATCGCCCGGTAGACAGGGCTGCTTCTGAGTGACCGGTGGCCGTCGCTAAACGACCCGCGCCTTAAACCGCCAGCGCGCGCTGCCCCTCTATTCCCATCGACAGGATATAGGGCTGCGCTTGCTGCGCCTCGATAAAGTCATGCTTCGAACGCCAGCCCTGCCAGCCGATCTCGATCAGGCTTTGCGCTACCGCGCCTCCCAGCGTGGAACCGGGACCCAGGATAATGATCCGCTCCGGGGCCTGCTCCTTCACCGCGGTCTGCACAGCCCGGCTAAAGTCATACGCCTGGCAGACCTGATCATCGAGGGTGTAACGCCAGAGTGCCTCGGTATCGGTAGCGTAAGGCGACCACTGGCCTCCCCGGCCATCGATCAACGGTACACTGGGGCGATTGAACAGCGTGGCCGGCAGTTGCTGGCGTCCCTGTTCGGCGATCCGGCTCTGCAGCGGGGTGTGGAAAGCCGCATGGTTGTGCAAGCGCATCGGGTAGCGGCCCTGCTCTGCTGGTAATTCGCTCTGCAGCCGATGCAGCGCCGCTGCGTTACCGCCGAACACCCGCAATCCGCCCAATCGAATCGATAGATACAGCTGGCAATCCGCTTCGCTATCGATCTGCTGGGTCAAGCTATCCAGCCATTCGCTACGACCCACTATCGGCTGCCAGTTTTCGTCAACCTCGGGGTAGAGCAGCTGGCCGCCGATCAACGACTGCTGCATCAGCGTGCCCATGCTGTTGATCACCCGAAAGGCGTTGCGCTCATCCAGCGCTCCGGCACAGCCCAAGGCGATATACCAGCCCATGGAGTTACCGGTGATGGCGCAGATATCAAAACGCTGGCGATCGATAGCCAGATAATCACCGTAGGCACAGCCCCAGATCAGCGCCGAGGCGTTGTCGCCGCGGCTGTGCTCGGCCAGGCTGTAACGGCGGCGGCTGTCCAGTTCGGAAATGCTTGGCTGGCCCTGCTCGCAGCGCCAGGCATCGATCTGTTCAATCATCTCAGGCTTGTCGCGATGGTAGCGGTTGAGGTAGCCCAGTTCGGCGGCGTTATAGGTACCCCGCCCGGGGCAGATCACCAATGTCTTCTGTTTATGGGTCTCGTTATGGGTCACGACAGTTCCTCAGGCAATTTCACGCCCTGATTTGTTTTGCCTAATAAGGCCAGCGCCGCGTCAACGATGGCGTCACGCGAGGGCAAGGTGCAGGTAGCAGCCCGCCCCAGCGGGATAAAACAGTCTTCGGCGCTGAGGCGTTTGAGCGCCGGCGGCTGGGGCAGTTTTTCGGTTACCAGGCTGACCAGGCCTTCGCCCAGGGAACCGGTCTGGCGGCACTCGTCGACGATGAGCAGATGATCACAAGGCGCCACCGCGTCAACAATGGCTTGTTCATTCAACGGTGCCAGCCAGCGCAGGTCGATCACCCGCAGCGATAGCCCATGAACATCTTCGAGTATTTTTGCCGCCTGCAAGCTCAGGTAATAACCATTGCCGTAGCTGACAATTGCCAGTTCGCGGCCCTCACCCTGCTGGCCCAGTTGGCCGAGCGCAATCGGCCGGGATTGCTCGGGAGGACGGTAATGGTCGGTCCAGAGACCATCGCCAGCGTCGTGCAGATCGCGGGTCATGTACAGTGCGATCGGTTCGATAAAGATCACCACCCGCTGCTCCTCGCGTGCCAAGCGCACCGCCTCGCGCATCATCTCCACCGCGTCGGTGCCGTTGCTGGGGCAGGCGATCACCAGCCCGGGAATATCGCGAAACACGTTGATACTGTTATCGTTGTGAAAATGCCCGCCGAAACCTTTCTGATAGCCCAGCCCGGCGATGCGGATCACCATCGGGTTGCTGTACTGACCATCGGAGAAGAAGCTCAGGGTGGCCGCTTCACCGCGGATCTGGTCCTCGGCGTTGTGCGCATAGGCCAGAAACTGGATCTCAGGAATCGGCATAAACCCGTTATGGGCAGCACCGATCGCCAGCCCCAGAATGCTCTGCTCATCCAGCAGGGTATTGATCACCCGGTGCTGGCCGAACTTTTCGCTGAGCTTGCTGGTGACGTTGTAAACCCCGCCTTTGGGACCGATGTCCTCGCCCATCATCACAATTTCGTCATGACCTAGCATCAGGTCCGCCAGCGCCCAGTTGAGCAGCCGCGCCAGATGCTGGGGTTGTTTCATCATGCTCTGTTCGCGGGTAAACAGCGCCTGACGCTTGCCGGCATCCACCACGGTAGCGGGCAGCGGCGTGCGAGGCGGCGGTACCAGGCTGGTCATCACCGCCTGAGCGTCGCCCAGCTTGGGACGCCGGATCGCCAGTTCGGCCACCCGATTGACCCGCTCGGCGGTCTGCGAATAGATCTCCAGCACCTGCTCCCGGCTAAGACCACCCTGCTCGATCAATAAGCGGGCCGAATGCAACAACGGGTCCTGGGCCTCGGCCGCTTCGATCTGCTTGCGCGAGCGGTAGGCGACTTCGGCATCGGAGCCCGCGTGACCGAGCAGGCGCACACAGCCCATATGCAGGAACACCGGCTGGCGGTACAGGCGGGCCAGCCGTTCTGCCTCGCGGGCGGTGCGGTACGTATCGATCAGATTGAGGCCGTCGCAGTACAGGTAATGCAACCCAGGACGCTGGCTGAAATTGGCGTGGATCCACCCCTGCGGGGTGGCGGTTGAGATGCCGATGCCGTTGTCTTCGCAGATTAATACCAGCGGCAGCGGCACCTTCTGGTAGGCGGTCCAGCAGGCGGTATTGATGGCGCCCTGAGCGGTGCTGTGATTGCTCGAGGCATCACCGAAGCTGCACAACACCACGCCATCGTGGCGCAGCTCGCCGGGGTGACCGGTACGTTTGGCCAGCGGGATCGAGTAAGCCGCGCCCAATGCCTTGGGCAGGTGCGAGGCGATGGTACTGGTCTGCGGTGGGATGAACAGGGACTTGCTGCCCAGCACCTTGTGGCGTCCGCCAGAGACGGGGTCATCGCTGGAGGCGGAAAAACTCAGCAACATATCCCACAGCGGTGTTTCGCCCGGTGTCTGCCGGGCCCGCTGGAGCAGGAAAGCGGCGTCGCGGTAGTGCAGGAACGCCATGTCATCGTGGCGAAACGCGGCAGCAATCGCCGCATTGCCCTCGTGACCGGCACTACCTATGGTGTAAAAAGACTCACCGCGGGCCTGCAGCTGGCGCGAGCACAGATCGAGCTGACGGCTCAGTACCTGGCTCTCGAACAGCTGCACCAGCGTTGCGCGGCTTAACCCCGCCTCGGTCAGGGTGACCGGGCTGGCTGGCTCGGGCAGGTCTCCGCTGGCGACACGGCGAAGGAAACTGGCGTCGACGATCTCGGCCCGGTTTTGCATCACATCTCTCCTCGAGGTTCAGCAGAATGCCTGGATGCCGGTCTGGGCGCGGCCCAGTATCAGCTTGTCTTGACAGTAATCGCGGCCAGTATCACCAATCATTCGCTCCTCTTCGGTCAATGGGCTGTCCAAGTCGAAAGGGTCGATCCAGTTAACATCGGGCTTGCTGTTCATAGTGGCTTCCGGCAATGAGCTGATAGAGGGGGATGTAATGAGAGAGCTCATTAGAATAAGAGTAGATCTTTATTTGGCACAGGAATAATATTCATTATCTCTACCAGGTATAGAAAAAAGCTATATAAAGGACGTTATGGATCTTCGTGCGTTACGCTATTTCGAGTCTGTCTACGAGCAGCGCAGTATCAGCGCCGCAGCGCGTGATTGTTTTATCGCCCAGCCGTCCATTTCGGCGGCGATTCAACAATTGGAGTCGACACTGGGTGCGCCACTGTTTGTTCGTCATCCCCGAGGCGTCAGCCCCACGGAGGCTGGCGAGCGACTCTATCCGTTGTCGAAAAAGCTCACCGGTGAAGCGCAGGCTATTCGCAACCTGTTTGCCGACAAGCCGCGGCCCCAGCCATTTCGGTTGGGGCTTATGCGTTCGCCGGGGGTGGAGCGGATCAGCCAACTGCTGAAAGACCTGAGCGTCGATCAGGCGGCGATGGAGCTAACCCTGGTCGATCCGGAGGAGGCCTGCGATGCCCGTATCATCGATGCCGAGGATCAGCAGGGGACGGAGCTGTTCCAGCCGTTATGGCAGGACCGCTACCAACTGGCACTGCCGCTAGGGCATCCACTCAGTCTGAAACCCGCCGTGGTTATTGAAGATCTGGATGGCTTGGCATTTATTAACCGACAGCCCTGCAACGCACTGACGCGTTTAAAGCGGCGTATGCTCAAACAGGATGTCAGCTTCGTGACTCGCGCCAACATCCGTACCCTGGAATATGCGCTGGGCCTGGTGAGCGCGGGTGTCGGCGCGGCTTTGGTGCCGGATTGGGAGAGCACCCAGGCACGGCGTGATCTTGTGTTGCGTCCTTTCGAGGATATCCGACTGGAGCAACGGATCGGCTTGGCTTATCCGGACAACGTAGCGGTCACCCCGGTACTGATGGCCGCGATCACGCTGTGCCATAAGCGTTGCAGTAATGAGGCCTAACCCCAACACTTGGGCGGAGGGTCTGGCCGACTCTCCGGCAGTCATACCGACAGCTAGCTTGCTAGCCACTAGGAGCCTGTCGGGCTTGGCCGATCGTAGCGAGGGAAATACGATTTGAGGCAGATTTTTCGATCATCCAAGGCGATAAATCGACAGGAAAGCCGATTTACACAGCGTTAGCTGCCCGCAGGGCAAGCTGCAGGGACGCAGCTTGTGAATAGCGAGCTATTTAACGAGGGTGATCGTGAAAATATGACCAAATTCGGGTTTTCCGCAGTAGATGGCAGTTGCAGCTCATAAAAGCCAAACATCGACAGCGCCAACGCAGTGAATAATCCGGCAAACAGCAGCAGCGCCGACGGACTTTGCAGCGACGCCTGCAGATTCATCCGCGCCCCAAAAAAACCAACCAGCACCCCGGCTATGGTATAGGTCACCGACATCCCCAACACATACGCGACCGATAAGCCGATCCCTTTACGAAGCGTGATCTGTGCGCCCTGCCCTGCGATGATACCCGCCAGAATAGGCACCATCGGCAACACACAGGGGGTAAACGTCAAACCCAGCCCCAGCACAAGAAAGGTAACTATCACCCAATAGCCTTCCGCGTTTGCCAATAGCGATGCGATTGCACCTGCATCTTGCTGGATAGCCAGCGGGCTGTTATTGCCAGGCAGAGTCGCGGTTTGCATGGTCGCGGCTTGCATAGTCACAGCTTGCATACTCGCCGGTGCGCTGGCTTGAGTTGCCGCTTCAACCCTTGAAGAAGCACCGACGGGCATCATACCCGCCGAGGGCAAACCGGAAAAAGTCACCGTTTTGTGTTTCGGCGGATAACATAAGCCGTCTTCCGAGCAGCCCTGGTAGCTGATGATTATGCGGTTATCCGTCAGCGCGGGCTGAACCAGCGAGAGCGCCAGCTGATCATGAAAAACCTTTACCAAACCAAAATTAGGATCCTCTTTATCTTCAGCAACAGAGTTGATCTCAAAGGGATAGGCTTTCTTCTGAGCGTCGCTGATCTTCAACCTTTTCTGGTACAGGTAATACCCCGGGGCGATCTGCCAATGCAGCCGGACCTGCTCACCCTGTTGCTGGTAACTGAATTTAAAGGCCTGATCGGGGGGTAAAAACTGCTCACTGGGGGCAGGCCCTCCGGCCGTGAGCTGCGGTGCTACCGCAGGCTGCGCCCAAAGCGCACCACTCAGTAGCTGCAGCGCAATCACTAAGACGAATGAAACTAACCGGTTTGGCATAACCAACACCCTCAACACTCTTTAACCCAAATTGAGGGGGATGGTGTAAGCAAAACCTTAAGCTTTTCTTAACGCCGGTCGAAAATCACCCCAACAGGCGCAATATCTCCGCAGATGAAGGAAAAAAGAGGTCACTAAGCAGATAAAAAGGGTCAAAAACTTATTTTTCAGGGTATAAATAGAACGTTCTCCCTAAGGAACCTACGAATAAAAATCAACAGACCCCATCACGGGATCCGATTCTTAAAATTGTTAAGAAACTCTTAAGATTTCTATTCGATCATGACCCTCTACACTCTCTGCACAATCACCGAGTGATTAAAAACCATGCTTAAGATGCCTCTGTTGTTTACATTAGACATCATTGATACACAGCCATACAAAGGAGCCACCAGGGTGAAACCCGTCACAAACTTATTAGGCATTACCGCACTCGTGTTGGCATTAGGCGCGTCTGCAGCCACGTGGGCAGAACCACTGAGTACCATCCAGGAGGCTCAGGCCATGCCCCGGGCGGATATACAACTGAAGGGGGTCGAGGGATCGAACCATGCGCTGTCCGATTATAAAGGCAAGGTGCTCCTGGTGGATTTTTGGGCCTCATGGTGCGGACCCTGCCGTGAGTCTTTTCCATGGATGAATAGCATGCAGCAGCAGTATCAGACGCAGGGACTGGAAGTTGTCGCGATCAACCTGGATGAGGAGCCTGAGCTGGCGCGGGCGTTTTTACAGCAAGTCCCGGCCAGCTTCACGGTACTGTTGGATACCGACGCCCAACTGCCTGCTGCATTTGGTCTGATCGGCATGCCCACCAGCTATCTGATTGATCGGGAAGGCCGCATCCGCGCCCGGCATGTCGGCTTTCATGCCAGCCGGGTGGATGATTATGAAAACAGTATCAAGACGCTACTGACCGAGTAAGTTTAGCACTTAGGGAAGGACGTTAATCGATGAAAATGATAGTTACGACAGCCATATTGGCGACGTTGCTGAGCGGTTGTGCGGACTTGGGCGTTAAACCTTGGCAGCGCGATCTTCTGGCGCAGCCAGAAATGCAACTGATCAGCGATCCGGTCGAGGCCGGCTTGGACGATCACATCTATTTCAGCAAGGAAGCCACCAGTGGTGGACGTGGGTTTGGAGGTGGCGGCTGTGGCTGTAACTAAAATGAAAGGCGCTACACAGGCACACGAAGCCAGCAATCCTGATCGGACGTGGGTTTGGAGGTGGCGGCTGTGGCTGTAACTAAAATGAAATGCGCTACACAGGCACACGAAGCCAGCAATCCTGATCGGATGTGGATTTGGATTTGGAGGTGGCGGCTGTGGCTGTAACTAAAATGAAAGGCGATACACAGGCACACGAAGCCAGCAATCCTGATCGGACGTGGATTTGGAGGTGGCGGCTGTGGCTGTAACTAAAATGAAAGGCGCTACACAGGCACACGAAGCCAGCAATCCTGATCGGACGTGGGTTTGGAGGTGGCGGCTGTGGCTGTAACTAAAATGAAATTCGCTACAGCGACACACACACCTATCAATCCTGATCAAACCGGCCTGCCTCTAAAGCAACAGAATCTGAAGGCGTTACTGGCCTCAGCAGGGTGCGCCCTGTTGGCGGGTCTGCCTAACCAGGTACAGGCCGCAGAACTGAGCGACTGGGATTTTGAGGTCGCAACACTGGTGTATGTCGAAGCGGATAGTCGGGTCACTGCGCTGGAGCCGGTGATCAGTGCCACGCGTAATTTTGATAGTGAAACCAAGCTCAACCTTAAGCTGGCGATCGATACCCTGACCGGTGCCTCCCCTAATGGTGCAACCCCGTCAGATCAGGCGCAGACATTCGCCCGCCCCTCTGGCAACGGTGAGTTTATCACCCGTGCCGGTGAGCAACCGCTGGATGATACTTTTCAGGATACCCGGGTGGCGATGGCTGCCACCTATTCCGCGCCCTTGGGCCGCGATTGGGCTTACAGCGCCGGAGGCTATTTCTCCAAGGAATACGACTATCTATCGCTCGGGGTAAACGGCTCGGTTTCGCGCTATCTCAACCAGAAGAACACCACCCTGACCCTTGGCGGTAATATTTCTGCCGATACCCTGACCCCCGAAGGTAACGTCCCACTGGGCTTAAGCAGAGTAGCTGTCCCGGGCGCGGCCAGCTTTGCGACCGACTTTGCCAGCAGTCGCGGCGCAGACTCAGATGATAAAACCATTGTCGATCTGCTGTTGGGTGTCACCCAGGTGATCAACCGTCGTACCCTGATGCAGTTTAATTATTCCATCAGTACCAGTGACGGCTATCTGAGTGACCCGTTCAAGATCATCTCGGTCATCGATGATGATGTCTCGGGCGGTAACTTTGGCGGCAACTTCCAGCAAGCCGGGCAGAATCTCTATCTACATGAAAAACGTCCCGACAGTCGGATCAAACAATCCCTGTACTGGCAGACCAAATATCAGCGCGGAAACAGCGACATTATCGACGTCAGTTACCGTTTTATGGTGGATGACTGGGGCATTGATTCGCACACGCTGGATCTTAAATACCGTTGGCAGTTTGGACAGCATTATCTGGAACCACAACTGCGCTGGTACAGCCAAAGCGCCGCTGACTTCTATCAGCGTTATCTGACCGCCAGTAATTTTGCCGCCACCACTGAAGTCAGCGCCGATTACCGACTGGGGGATCTGGATACCTATACCCTGGGCGTTAAATACGGTTACCACCTGCCCGAAGGCAATGAAGCGTATGCCCGTTTAGGCTTTTATCAGCAGAAAAGCAGTGGCACTTCTGGTATCGGTAAGCTGACAAGTCAGGATCTCTACCCAGAGACCACTGCAATGATGCTGACAGCAGGGTATAAGTTCTGACTTAATAGACCGACACATCGTAGAATCAGTGCCTAGAGAAACACGGGCGACCCTCGTCCCTAGAAGCTATGAATCGAGAACCGCAGGCCAAGATGCTGAAACAGCTACTCAGCTTTGATGCTGTCGATAATCCCGCCGGTCACCCGGCGCCAGAGTTGAGTCGCACTGCGGACTTTTTCGTGCTGCGGTTTCAGGCGATGGCCAGCCCCTGTGAGCTGTTGATCGATCTACCGGAGTCAGAACGGGCACGGGTCGAACGGCTAGCCCGGCTGGCAGTCAAAGAAACCTGGCGTATTGAGCATAAATACAGTCGCTACTGTTCCGGTAACCGGCATGAGCGGCTGCATCAGCAACCGGATCAGTGGCAAGATCTGGATGATGAAACAGCCCGATTAATCGCCTTTGCCGATCAGGCATGGCAACTATCAGACGGCTTATTTGATCTGACGTCCGGGATTTTAGGTAAAGTCTGGCGCTTCGATGGCAGTGATCGCTTTCCGCAAGCCGAGCAAGTTGAAGCCCTGTTACCGCTCATTGGTTGGCAAAAGCTGCGCTGGCAACCGGCCACGGATAACGGCACGAATAAACCCGCCCAGCTTTATCTGCCCGCGGAGATGGAGCTGGATTTTGGCGGTATCGGCAAGGAATACGCCGTCGATCGGGTGCTGGGGTTATCGATTGCCCTGTTGCAGCAATCAAACATCCACTGTCACTACTCACTACTGGTTAACTTTGGCGGTGATATTGCCTGCAGCGGACCCAGAATTAACGCCGCAGCCTGGAAAGTCGCGATAGAGACCCCGGATCAGCAAGAGCAGACTGCTGCCTTATTAACGCTCACCGCGGGTGCATTAGCCACCTCCGGGGATAGCCAGCGTTTTCTGTTGAAAGACGGCCAACGTTATAGCCACCTGCTAAATCCTCACACCGGTTGGCCCATCGCCAATGCAGCCCGATCGATCACCGTTGCCGCACCAACGTGCAGCCAAAGCGGTTTAATCACCAGCCTCGCCCTGTTGCAGGGCGCAGGCGCAGCAGCTTATTTACAGCAGACGGGATTAAAATATTGGCTGGTGGACTGAGTATTATCCAGAGCCGGGGATCGGTGTGTATTGAGCAGAGCCACAGAGCGGGGTAACCTCTACGTTTAGCGCCTGCTAGAAAAGGGAGGATGACCTCTCACTCGAGTATGGTTTTGTTTTTTTGAAGAAGAGAACGCTATGCCGCTCCCCCCATCTTGTCATCGTAGCAAAGTCCATTCTCGTCAAATCCAGTGTGACGCATTTGAACGCGACGATGGTCTTTGGGATATAGAAGGACATCTCACCGATGTTAAGTCGTTCGACTGGATAAATCGGGATCGCGGTGGTGTGATTCGCGCCGGTGAGCCTCTTCATGGGATGTCTTTGCGTTTGACCATAGACCTGGATTTCAACATTCACCGGGTCGATGCTGTTATCGATTTTGCTCCCCACAATATTTGTGCCGAGATTGTTGGCGTGTACAAAAAGCTTGAAGGGCACCGGATAGGTCCTGGTTGGACGCGGCTCACCAAACAGCTGTTCGGGGGTGTGACTGGCTGTACACACCTGCGGGAACTGCTAGGCCCCATCGCTGCTACGGCTTTTCAGGCCCTGTTTAAACCCCGCCGACTTCGGGAGCTGGAAGCTAAGGGGGTGAAAAACACCGCGTCAATAAGCTTGGCAGGCAGTCCTGAGGTTATCAATACCTGTCATGCCTGGGATGAGCGTGGGCCGGCGGTTAAAGAGTTTTGGCCTGACTACTACAAACAGAGTGGCCGTGAGTAAGGGATAGCTCAGGGCGTTATTTTCGGCCATGCGGGGCTGGAAAAATAACCACGCGCTTAACCAGGCCGAATAACCCAGCATGTTAATCGCGGCTTTTGATCCGCTAGAACACCTGCCACCGGATCGCGTGCGATGTCATACTAGGCGTTAATCGACTCCTGGATCCCGACCCGCCATGCAACACGGTTTTTTGCTCACCAGACACAGCTGCGACAGGGGTGGTCAGACCGAGATAAGCCTCTGGCTGAGCACCCCCGATGGGCCGGTACAGCTGATCATTAGCGGCGAGCGGCCGCTTTTTTTCGTCCACCTGCACCAGCGTTCCCAGGTGGAGGCGGCGTTGGCCAGCGTCGCTCAGGGCGTGGAGTTCCGCCCCCTGCCCCTCAAGACATTTCAGCAACAGCCGGTGGTGGCGCTGTATTTCTCAACCCTACAAAGTTTCTATCGGGCCCAAGAGCAGCTCCGCGCGCGGCAGATCGAGGTCTTCGAGGGCGATATCAGGTTACACGACCGTTACCTGATGGAGCGCTCCGCACTCGGGGCGATTGAGTTCCAGGGCCAACGCAGAACCCGCCAAGGCTTTACTCAGGTTACCGAGGTGAAACTGCGGGGGGCTGAATATGTGCCGCTACTTAGAACGATCTCGCTGGATCTTGAGTGCTCGCCAAGCGGTGAACTCTACTCGATCGCGTTCTACGGCGAAGGGGTGGCGCGGGTGCTGATGATCGGCGAGGTGCAGTCTGAACACCGCGACATCACCTGGATCGCCGATGAGAAGTCGTTACTGCAAGCCTTTGAGAAAACCCTGACCGGACTGGATCCGGATCTGATTATTGGCTGGAATCTGGTCAATTTTGATTTCCGCCTGCTGTTTCAGCGGGCACAGATCCAGGGTATACGGCTGCGCCTGGGACGCGGCGGCAGCCATGCCAGCTGGCGGGATGCCCGAGATGATAGCAACACGGGCTTTGCGACCCTGCCTGGGCGTGTGCTGGTCGACGGGATCGCCGCCCTGAAAACCGCCACCTACCAGTTTTTCAGCTTCAGTCTCGAGTCGGTATCTCAGGCGCTGCTCGGACGCGGCAAGCTCACCGACAATGTCGACACCCGCATGGCCAGCATCAGCCAGGATTTTATTCACAATAAACCCAGGCTTGCAGCCTACAACCTGGAGGACTGCCGCCTGGTGTGGGATATTTTCCAGCACACCCAGATCCTCCAATTTTTAGTGTTCAGGTCCCAACTTACCGGGCTGGAATTGGATCGTAGCGGGGGATCGGTCGCCGCCTTCAGCAATCTCTATCTGCCCAAACTCCACCGGGCTTTGTATATCGCCCCTAACCTGCCCGAAGGCGGCGGCCTGGCGAGCCCAGGGGGCTACGTGATGAACTCGATACCAGGGCTGTATCACAACGTCTTGGTGTTTGATTTCAAGAGTCTGTATCCCGCCATCATCCGCACGTTCAAGATCGATCCGCTTGGATTGATAGAGGGTTTACGCGCCCCAGAGGACGCCATCACGGGTTATCGTGGCGCCTGTTTCTCGCGCACGCAGCACTTCCTGCCCGATATCATTACCACGCTCTGGCAGCAGCGCGAGCACGCCAAAAAGACCGGTGATCAGGCGCGCTCGCAGGCGCTGAAGATCCTGATGAATTCATTTTACGGCGTGCTGGGATCGGGAGGCTGCCGCTTCTATGATACCCGCCTCGCCAGCTCCATTACCCTGCGCGGTCACGACATCCTCAGGAAGACTACGGCCTGGATCGAAGAGCGCGGTCTCAACGTCATCTATGGCGATACGGATTCACTGTTTGTGCATCTGCGCGGCCAACCCAGCCCTGAACAGGCCGATAGCCTGGGCCGGGAGCTCGTCGCTGTTATCAACCAGCGCTGGCAGGCCCTGCTCGAACAACAGCATAGGTTAAAATCACACCTGGAACTGGAGTATGAGACCCATTTCGATCGCTTCCTGATGCCAACGATTCGCGGCAGCGACACTGGTAGCAAGAAACGTTATGCCGGGTTGATCCGCGCGAATGGCGCTGAACAACTGATATTCAAGGGCCTGGAAGCCATTCGCAGCGATTGGACCGAGTTAGCCAAGGCATTTCAGCGCGAGATTTATCTGCAGGTTTTTCAGGATCAGGATCCCTCAGACTACGTGCGCAGAATCGTCGCAGAGACGCGTAGCGGCAAACATGATCAGCAACTGGTATATCGGAAACGCTTGCGCCGTCTACTCACCCACTATGTCAAGAACATCCCACCCCAGGTTCGCGCCGCACGCCTGGCCGATGCGCAAAATAAACGTTGGGGCCAGCCGTTACAGTATCAGCACCGGGGGACGATCGCCTACGTGATAACAACCAACGGCCCCGAGCCACTGGAGTACCTTAAGAGCAGCATCGATTACGAGCACTATATCGACAAACAGATCAAACCGATCGCCGATGCCATACTGCCCTTCGTCGGGCTCTCCTTTGACAGCCTCATCGGCGCTCAGATGAGGCTATTTTAAATCCCGGAAACGCTTACTGGGCAGCCGTAAAGGTCGCCTCCTCAACCAGCGTCGGGTAGAAGTAGCCCATGCCAAAATCGGTATCCAACTTGACCGTTCCGGTCGCTGTGATCTGGCTACCCACCTCTGCCACCTGCTGGCTGGTAAAGATCACCCGATCGACTTCACCCGCAGCGGTGTCATCCTGGACATGAATAAAATTACGCCGCATCACCCCTTGGTTCACCTTAATCACTTTACCGGTAATGCTGACCTGCTGACCACCGAGCTCAACCCGCTTGGCGTGCAGATCCGCGACAGTCAAAGATTCGGCAGCAAAGGCAGAAGAGATAAGCCCGGAAAAGGCCACAGCAACTAGAGTCTTGATTGATAGTTTCATTAACGCTTCCTTATAAGTGAGGCGCTTTTCTACCACAACGAAAGCAAAAACAAAACCCGAGATTACAATTTTTCATATCCGACCAAAATACTTGGGCTAAATATTCAAAACGTGCGACTTTGAATATATGCTCTATATTCTATTCAACAATGCTAATTTGGCGGATTGATTAAGCGGCCAACCAGGTGCGGGTTGAACCCAGTCAAACCACGTTATAACCGCCACGCAGGGACCTCATTACCAGGATGCATACTCTCTCTGTCCGCTATAGATCACTGCCCGTAACTGCCCGAATCTTGCTGTGCGCTATGGTTCTCGGCACCTCGGGGTCGGCTTGCGGGGCCGATCCCGCTGCGAGCGAATCTGTCAGCGTGTATGCCAATCAAAGCGTCACCGTCTCGCCGTTGTCGGAAGCCACCCTACGGTCAATTTTCTCCATGCGCCTGACACTCTGGCCTGATGGTTCGCAGATTGAGGTCGTGGTACTGGCCGATAAACACGGGTTGCATCGCCAGTTCAGTAAATCGGTGCTTGGGCTCTTTCCCTACCAGCTAAGACAGATCTGGGACACGGGGGTCTTCTCCGGCACCGGCACAGCACCGATTCAGGTTAGCAGCGAAGCAGAGATGATAACGACATTGGCGACAACACCGGGGGCCATCGGTTATCTGATGCCGCAACCAACCATGGAGGGCATCTACCTTGTTAATCGGCCATAGATCAGATCTTCAAGTCGTGACTGCGCTGAAACTCGGGTTCGCACTGCTATTGCTGCTCGGGCATGGCAAGCTATCAGCAGCGCCACTGGGCGGCTGGAATGGTTTTATCTCGCAAGGCTGGGTACTCAGCGATCACAATAATTTTTACGGTGACTCCAGTGACAGCCATGGCTCTTTTGATTATCGCGAGCTGGGGCTGAATGGCTTTATCCAGCTAAATCCACAATTCAAACTCAATGGCCAGATGCTCTCTCGCCGCGCGGGCGGCAGCAGTGATGGTGAGCCTGAAATCGACTATCTGTTTGCCGACTGGTCGCCTCTGCAGCAGGCCGATCAACAAGCAGGGATTCGCGTCGGCCGGATCAAGAACCCCTTAGGCTTCTATAACGCGACCCGGGATATCGCCTTTACCCGACCGGGGGTGATCATGCCGCAATCGATCTATTTCGATCAGGTCAGAGAGTTACAGTTATCCTCTGACGGCGTGGCCCTGTATTACCGCAAGCCGAGCCGCTTCGGAGATCTGTTCGTAGATATCCAACAGGGGCAATTGCAAACCGGAGACGAAACAGAGGCACTGTTTCTGGGAGAGCCCCGGGCCAGTGATTTTTCTGACAGCCGGGTACGATTAGTCCGGATTATGGTTGAACCCCGCAATCAGCCCTGGCGCTTTGGGCTAACGGGCACCGAGGCCAACTTCCCTTTCGGGCCCGGTGAAGTCGATCTATCGATGGTTATATTTTCGGCCCAGTACAACCTGGAACTCTGGAGTTTTACCACTGAAATGATGCAGGCCAACATTGATTGGACTCGGCTCGGCCCCTTGCTTCCGGATAAAAGCAGGCTGAAAGCGATCTACCTGCAGGCCGACTATCGCGTTAACCCCAAGTGGCAGATGATGGCGCGTATCGATCACTTGGATCTTGATGCTGTTGATCACAACGGCGCCGGGTTTAACCTTAAGATGGGCTTCCCTGGCTATCTTTCCTATGCCAAAGACTGGACCCTTGGACTGCGCTACCAACCCAGCGCTAGCTGGGATCTAAAGACCGAACTGCACCGCATTGAAGGAGCCGCTTGGCTCTCCCGGCAGGACAACCCGAACCCGTTCACCATCAAGCGCCACTGGAATATGTTGTTGTTTCAAGCAGCATATCGTTTTTAATCAGTGCCCCCCGGACACAGGCGGCACGCAAACACGCTGACAAGGAACCTTATGAGCAAACGGTTTTTCAGCCTAAAATGGAAGCTACTATTGCTGATGTCAGCGATCTTCTTGGTGATCGCCCTGGGGGTTTCATGGCTATCCTACCTGCACGGAGAGCAGCAGCTCCAGCGCGGACTGTACCAACTCCAGCGCCAAAGTTTCAACATCCTCGACACCCAGATAAAGTCCGCCCAGCAACGGCTGATCAAGCGACTGGAATACCTGACCCTGCTGATCCAACCTGAGAATAAAGCGTTGAATCCGAATCAGCTAGAAACTAATTTGCGCCAGCAGTTTGCATCCACTCAGCTACTCTGGGGAGTCGAGCAGCTCCAGGCACACACAGCCGATCAGGGCTTAATACTGCAACAGGGCCCTGACAATTCGATCCTACGGGCCTTAAACCAGCAGGCGATCGACACCGAGCAGCCCGCTGTGGGGCTGAGCTGTGATTCCAGCTGCCGCGTTTTAGCCTCTGTTCCGATCATTCTGGCTCAGGCAGAGACAGGAAGCCTGGGGGTTTCGACATCGCTCGCAGAGATTGTACTGCAAGCACTAAAACGCAGTGGCTGGGAGACTGGGGTGTTATTGCAAGCACCTTTTCCGACCGCTGCGGCACTGCCTGAATGGCAACTCGAAGTCGCCGCACTGAGCAACAAGAGTACAACCCTGCCGTTACTAACAACCATCTCCCGTCTTCACTCCTTTATTGGCGATGGCTCTTATCATCTGGCGTTAGACGGTAAAAACTATGAGGTATCACTGATACCGCTGAACGGTCTTGATCCGCAGCAAAAGGCCTACTGGATTCAGATTGCCGACGTCAGCAGTGAGTACAAGGCGATTAACGAGGTGTTTATTACCCAACTGGCCATTACCCTCGGGGCGTTGCTAGGCAGCGGTCTGCTTCTGGCCACGCTACTACACGGTCCCCTGAACCGGCTGGCCCGGGTCGCCAGCAACTTACCCTCTCTGGCACGGCGAGACTTTAATCAGGTCCGTGAGCAGTTGCAGCACAACACGCCTTATCTACGCTTAGGATATGCCGATGAGTTGACCATGCTTACGACCAGCACGGTGCAATTGGCAGATGAACTGGAACGCCTCGACCGGGAGATGCGCAGCCGCAACCTGAAACTTAAACGTAAAAGCCTGGAACTCGCGCGACAGAATGATTTTGTCTCCGGGCTGCTCGACAACGCCCAGGCGGTTATTCTGGTGCAAGATAACCAGGGTCGCTGTAAAAGTCTGAATAAATTCGGCCGCAAACTATTCGAATACTCCGAACAACAGACCCACCTGCGGCTGTTCTCGGAACTCTTTGGCACCCTTGAGGATGAGCAAGCCAGGCAACTTGATGAGCTGTATGCCGGTTTGCGACACCTGTACCGCCACCAAACCGGCTGCCATGATGCACAAGGCGCCCCACATACCATCGCCTGGATTCACTCCTCCTTGACCCAGCAAGACAGCTCCAGCAGCATCCTCAGCATCGGCATGGATGTCACTGAACAGATGAATGTGCAGCTGCAATTACAATGGCTGGCCAATCACGACTCGCTGACCAAGCTGCCCAATCGGAGTCATCTGCAGCAGCAATTAAACCGCAAAATAGCGAAGGCGAGAAATGCCCAGACCAGGCTGGCGGTACTTTTTTGTGATCTGGATAATTTTAAACAGATCAATGACAGCCTCGGTCACCCGGTGGGTGATACCTTACTGACACAGGTCGCGGAGCGGTTGAGTACGTTGGTGCGGCGACAAGATATGGTGGCTCGGCTGGGCGGTGATGAGTTTATCGTTATTCTGGATAATTTGGCCCAGGTTGATGATGCAACGCAGGTCGCTAACAAACTGCTTAGATGTATAGAGGCCCCTTATAACGTTAAAGAGCAGGAGCTGTTCGTCTCTGCCAGCATCGGCATTGCGTTTTTTCCAGACGATGGCAACGATGCGACCACGTTAATTAAACATGCCGACATCGCCATGTATCAATCAAAAAACGCAGGTCGGAAACAGTTCTCCCTCTACAGCCCGGAGCAATCTCAAGGCCTTGAAGAGCGTCTGAGTTTGAGTGCCAGCTTACGCCATGGGCTCGAGCGGCAGGAGTTTCTCCTCTACTATCAGCCCCAACTTGACATCGACGCCACGCGCGTCGTCGGCGTCGAGGCACTGATCCGTTGGAACCATCCGACACGGGGGATGGTGCCTCCGGATAAGTTCATCAGCATTGCCGAGGAGAATGGTCAGATTATCGATATCGGACGCTGGGTCATGATGCAAGCCTGCGCCCAGCTCAAACACTGGGAGAATCAAGGCATCGACAACATCAGTATGGCCATCAACTTGGCGGGGCCACAGATCATGTCGAATCAATTGATCGAGGATGTGCGCCAGGCGTTAACACGCACCGGCGTCGATCCGAAGCGGATAGAGCTTGAGATTACCGAAGGTTTTATCATGAGTCAGCCTGAAAACACCATCCTAAGACTTAACGCATTAAAAGAATTAGGACTAAAGCTGTCCATTGATGATTTTGGTACGGGCTACTCCTCGCTGAGCTACCTGAAAAAACTCCCCGTCGACAAGCTCAAGATCGATAAATCCTTTGTCTTCGACATTGGTAAATCAGCCAGCGATGAAGCGATTGCTAAAGCCGTGATCGCGCTCGGACAAAGTATGAACCTTAGGGTGATAGCCGAAGGGGTCGAAGAGTTACAACACATCGATTTCCTGCGTAACAATGGCTGTAACGAGCTGCAGGGATTCTATTTCAGCAAACCGCTGCCTGCCGATGAGTGTGCGAAGTACATTCGGCAATACAAGCAGCCAGCAGCGCTGGCTAGAGAAGGGAAAAGCCTGATCCTGCGCGCCGAAACTACGCAGAAGCCTTAGCAAGCCGGCCAAATATCGCTCGGGCAGGCCGATACGGGATACGAAATAAACCCGTCAGCATTTGGGTCCGAGCAAAGCGTTGCCGCTGGCCGTCATAAAGAAACTTTTTTCATCCTATGCCTACTGTGTAAATATGAATGCCGCCGTGGTAGAGCGCCGCGTTATCCAAGCACAAGGATCCCTGCGTGCGCAACGTCCGCCCTAGCAGCCTGTCGGACTTAACACTGATCTACTACGGGAAAGCCGACTTTGGCCATTTTTCACTCTATTTTTCGTTAAATAGAACCACTATT
>JBALTG010000090.1:0-18766 GCA_036964625.1 Motiliproteus sp. | reverse complement strand
CTCCGCTGCTCTCTTGTGAGGAAGTCTGCCCCAAAGAGCTGCACCACTAGTCAGACCCAGATCGCCTTTATGCGCCGGAAGATGATCGCGGCTAGTTTATGAAACCAGCTCCGCTGCTGGGATCAGCGCGGCGGTGCGCTGTTGTCGATTCTCTTCAGGCTGAAGGTCAGAGTGCGCTTAACTCAGTAGTGTTTGCAGCAACAGGACGGCGGCGCTACCCGAGCAGAGTATCAGGATGGCGGGACGCATCAGCGCAGGTTTAAGTAAGTGTTTGATTTTCATGCCCAGCCATACGCCGATCAGGGTGGCGGGTAAAAAGTACAGAAAATAGATCCAGCTTTGGCTGGTGACAAAGCCGCCCGTTGCCATGCCCGCGAGTGATATCAGGCTACCGATGGCAAAAAAAGCGGAAAGATTGGCGCGTACAAAATCGCCTTGCTGATGTTGATACAGCAGCGCCATCGGCGGTCCGCCGATAGCGGTGGCGGTGCCGCCTAACCCCGAAAAGAACCCCGCGATAATATGATTTTTGGTATTGGGCTCGGCCTGAATGTTGAGTAGGCTGATGGCGACCGCAGCAAACACCGAGCAGGCAATTAAAATTTTAATGCCTTCGATGTCGGTTACCGACATAAGCCATACGGCCAGCGCTGTGCCGGGTATTCTGGCAAGAGTCGCAATCGCTATCGGGCGCCATTGAATGTCGGCTCTATGTACCCAGGCAGAGAGGAGTAACTGAACAAAGGCGATCATTACGATCGGGGCCGGCACCATCTGCGGATCGATAAGGATCAAAAAGGGGACGGCAACCAGCGCCAGTCCAAACCCGATCGCGGTTTGGACCATGGAGGAGATCATGATGATAAAACAGGCTAGGGCTAACGGCATGGGGTTTTTAAGCCATCTTATTTAGTGCATGGGGATTTCTGGATTGCTATAGCGGCAATCGCAACCGTTCTCGGTGCCTTTACGGGACAGCGCCCCCGAGCCTAGATGCCGTACTCTTCGAAAATTTCTTTCATGCCTGGTTTGTTAGCAAGCACCTCATCACGGTCCAGGCCGTTGAGTTCGTGCGGGAATACCAGCCAGTCAGTGGATGTGTGGAGGAAGTAGTCGGGCTCCAGATCGGTCTTGTTATTGGTCGGTTTAAACCAGGGGGTCGCGATGCGGATGTCGCCGGGGGTGTTAAGACGCGCTTTCATGCGCAGGGTGTCGATCACCGCTTTGATGCTCAAACCCGTGTCGAAGACATCATCGACGATTAACAATGAATGGTGTGCATCGACGTTGCGGATGATGTAGTCGAGGCCGTGCACCCGGACTTCGCGGCCCCGTTCACCGATACCGGTGTAGGAGGAGGTTCGGATAGAGATATGGTCGGTTTTAACCCCCAGGTTATCGAGAATCTCCTGCACCGCGATGCCCACCGGGGTGCCTCCGCGCCAGACGCCGACAATAAAGTCAGGGCGGAAGCCACTCTTGAATATTTCCAGGCCCAATCGGAATGAATCTTCCAGAAGACCCTGAGCGGTGAGGTAGACCTTATCGACCATCTGTTTTTACCTGCATAGGGCGGCGATGAATGAGCAAGCGTGGACAATAAACTGTTCGATCGGTGCTGGCAATATGCTCAGTCAGCCGTGTCTGGCGGGCCTTAAAAAGAAGACGTAGCAGATCAGCAATAAAAACAGAGAGAAGAGCAGATAGAAGAGGACGCTGTAGATCGATTAAGCATCCCTATGCGCGTGAATTGAGCGATCGGTGCAAGCCAGATCGGCACCCCTGGTTGCTAAATAACAGTCTTATCACAGGGTATTGCGCACTGTCGTGGCCCCGTTGGAGGTGTAGGTCAGCCTAAAAAGATCACCGGGAGGACTGCAGATACAGTTTGTTTCCAATGCCTACGGCAGCTGGTAGGTGTTTTTTGGCGGTCCGTCCGCATGGGGCTCGTTTTAAGCGTTGTCAGTGAGTTGCAATACCTTGAGATTCATCAGCAAAATTGCTTGTATACTTGTGAAAATCATAGGTTGGGTTAGTCTTGATCTGATAACAGATCCTAGCAGTCTGTCGGGCTTGACCGATCGTAGCGAGGGGAAGACCGATTTGAGACAGTTTTCGAACTCTTTTGAGGCTAATAGTGGTTCTATTAAACGAAAAAGAGGGTGGAAAATGGCCAAAGTTTGCTTTCCCGCAGTAGATCAGCGTTAAGTCCGACAGGCTGCTAAGGGCATTAAGGGGCGGGGCTATATGAACACCAAGGTTGCACTGTTTTTTCTTCTCGATAGCAGCAAAGCCACGACACCGCAGAACTACGGCATGCAACTCAAGGTGCAAAAACTGGCACCGCTGTACGAGAGCCTCAATAGCAGCAGTCGTTTTGCAAAAATGAGTTTCCCCGATAGCACGGTGTTCGGATTTAGTTTTTTTAATAAACCGTTTCAGACCGATATTCTGGTCGTGCTCAAGGATCTTAGCCATGGTGGGCGCAAGAATCTGGAGGCGCACTGTCATGCACAGCTGGCCAAGTTGTTGGGCGTTGATGAGCCTTTTTACTACAGCGAGTACCTGCATCAGGCGCTCTGGTTGCCACGGGGGCTACAGAAACAGGAGTTTCTCAATAACCTGAGCATCGCCACCGGTGATGCAGAGCCCAACCTTGAGGGGGTGACGCGTAAGTATCTAGGCGATGGCTGGGTCATGAATTACCGTAGAGGCTATATCTTCGGCGGTAAGAGTGAGGTTGATTTCAGTCGTTCGTTAGCGCTTTACGGTTTGGGGTTGGCGTACCACCGGCAGCTATCTATGCTCACCGACCGGCTGGCCCAGTCCTCGGAGCTGGGGGGCGATCAGCTCAGCGGGGCGAAGCTTGATGCTTACCGGTTTAGTTCGCAATATCTGTTTGATAATCCGGTCAGGCCCTCGCATACCGATATTTCCGAGAGTTATCAGCACATCGTTCAGGGGCTATGCCTTGATCGGTTAGAGTCGCAGTTCCGTAAAAAACTGGATGACCTGTCGCAGTTGGTTCTTATCAAACAGGGACGTGATCAGATCGAGCCGGGCTGGACGGGGATGTTCCGGGGCGAGCACCGCAAACCAGAGGATGAGCAGCTCAAGGTTAAACCTCAACCTAAATTTAAACCTAAAGAGCGAACCCCCGGCCCCGGTAATCAGCGCTTGGCTTGGATCGTCCTGGCCGTTGGGGTTTTGTTGGCGGGCGGATTTATGGCTTTGTCCGAACAACCGCTGGCGTTGCTGCAGAGCTGGTTGAAGTAAGCCGCTTCTGATCGTCGGCTGTCGGTCGCGGCAAGGCACCGGTCGTCGTGCGCATTAACGATGCTGGCTGCTGCCTCGGGTACAACATCAGGGGCTCTCTGTTTGCCGTCTGGGCGCGGCCTTGATGCCCCGCGCCAGGTACCGCAGCGGGTCTACAGCGGCCCTCGCCGCACATTCCCAGGTATCAAAAAACGCGGCCCCCACGCGTCGCTAATCGCCAGCGGCTTTGCTAACCCGGACATTTCACAAAGGCGCTAAAAACTGTCCTGTAACACCGATGTTTACAGAACCTATAGCTTGTTTTAGAAAATTACACTGTGTAACCGGTATTGCTGATCGATTTTCCGTATCCGCAGCCGTTGCATTTGGCCCGATCTCCCTTAAGCCTTGGAACCACCAAGGCCCTGCGGGAGATAGAGCCAACTGCTTAGCCAGCGGATCCGGAAATTTCGATCCCTTCATGAAATATCCGGGTTAATATTTGTCGTTTTTAAACAGGGGGTCGGATGCGGCAATATCGGTATTTAGGGCGTCTTGGGCTGGGATTGTTTGAGCTGGATTTTTTTTGGCTGGGATTGTTAATGACGATATCCTTGTCGGTCGGGGCTGAACCGCTGTTTTTGGAACAGTCCATCAGTCGTGATCGTCAGGTTTTGGATCAGGCTGCTCTGGATTACCAGCAGAGTGGTACCGCGCTGGGGGAGCGGATCGGGTCGATGCTTGAGGTGCGTGATGCGCCATTCGCTCTGCTGCCTTATGAACAAAATTACCTACTCTGGAGCCACACCGATACGGTTAATCGCGATCTCTACCGGCAGATAAACACCCGTACCGGCGATGGCCTCGATCATACCGAAGCTAAATACCAGCTCAGTCTGATGTTCCCCTTGTGGCGCGGTATCTTTGGTCCCCGTACCGCGCTGTCTGCGTCCTATACTCAGGTGGCGCTGTGGCAGGCCGCGAATGGCGACATCTCGGCACCGTTCCGGGAAACAAATTATGAACCCCAGCTATTTTTAGTGCTGCTGCCGCAGCTGAAATGGGGCGGATGGAGTTTCGACTGGCTTGAGGTCGGCATCAATCATCAGTCCAACGGCCGCACCGAGCCGCTGTCGCGGAGTTGGAATCGGATCTACGCCAATCTGTCGGTCGAGCGCAGCCGCTGGGTGGTTAACTTTAAGCCCTGGTACCGGATTCCAGAATCCCGCAACGATGATGACAATCCCGATATTACCGATTATCTGGGTCACTACCGGTTGAGCGTTGCGTATCGGGCCCACGATCAGGTCCTCACGGCACTGACCCGCTATAATGCAAAGACCCGCCGGGGTAGCTTCGAGCTGGGCTGGAGTTATCCGCTGACGCGCAGGGTGAGGTTGTACACCCAGTTCTACAGTGGTTATGGCGATACCCTGATCGATTATAAATTCCATCAGAACCGGATCGGTATCGGTTTTATGATCAATGACTTGCTGTAACCCGAGGGTGCCTGCTGCGGCTAACGGATGCGCTGGCCCTGTTTGGGCCAGACGGTTGTTCGCTCGCTACCGGGTGCTGTTCAGGGCGTGGTCATCCAGCGGTCCAGTTCGTACAGGTCTTCAGGGTTTAGGCTGCCGATGGCCTGTTTGAACTGAAACAGATTGCGCACATAGGTGTAACGGGCATTAGCAAAGTCGCGCTGGGCTGCGAACAACTGACGTTCGGCTTGCAACACATCCACGACGTTACGGGTGCCCACCTCAAACCCGGCCGAGGTCGCATGCAGTGCGCTCTGGCTGGAGCTGATCGCCTGTTGCCGGGCTTTGATGGTGGCACGATCGGTCTGCAGATTGCGGAACAGGCTGCGGGTATCCTGAGTTACTTTTCTGCGCAGGTCTTCGTGTTGCTCGCGGCTGGCATCCAGGCGCTGGAAGGCTTCGCGTTGCTGCGAGCGTACAGATCCGCCTAGGTACAGGGGCACATTGAGTGTCAGTGCCAGAGTGCCATTGCTGCCGTCAAAAGTAGCGCTGCTGTTGCTGTTGCTGTTGCTGTTGCTATTGCTGTCGCTGAGGCTGGCATTCAGATCGAGGGTCGGGTAATGACCCGCCTTGGCTATTTTGGTCTGGGTCTGTGCCGCGCCAACACCGTGCTGGAAGATCGCCAGCTCAATATTTTCGGTTAATGCTTTTTCTACCCAGGGATCGCGTTGATCCGGTACCAGTGCCGTGATCGGGTAGTCGGCGTTCAGGGCCGGGGTTTCCTGAATCGGATCTGCGTTGAGTCGTTCCAGGGCTTCGTAGCTGTTATCCAGAGCACCCTCTGCCAGAATTCTCTGCACTTGGCTGTTGTCGAAGGTTGCCTGCGCTTCCTGGACATCGGTGATCGCGATCAGCCCCACCTCGAACTGTGCCTTAACCTGATCCAGACGGCGTTGGATCGCTTTTTCCTCTGCCTGGGCGCTGGTCAGATTGGTCTTGGCTTCCAATACGGTCATGTACGCTTGCAGAGTGCGCTGGATCAGGTCTTGCTGCGCTTTGGCGAAGACGCTGGCGGCTTGTTCCGTCAGTTGCTGACTACGCTGAAAACTGAACCAGTTTTGAGCCCGGAACACCGGCTGACTCAGGGTCAGGCTGAGGCTGTTGTTGACGCCGTTAGTGCCTGGATGAGAATCGCTATAACCCAGACTACCCCCCAGATTGAGCGTTGGCAGCAAGCCGGCCCGACTCTGCGGGGTCGCTTCGCTGTCTGCCCGGAAACTGGCTTGGGCTGCCCGCAGCTGCGGATCATTGGTCAGCGCCTTAAGGTAGATCTCTTTCAGCGCTCCGGCAGTTGCTCCCTGGCTTAGCAGGCTTAACGCGAGGGTAAGCAGCAGTTTTTTGGGATGTGCTTTCATGGTTCAATTCCTTGTTATCGATATCCGGTCGACGACTAGGAGGCTGCCCGACAATAGACTGACCTACTGCGAAACCTGTATTTTGGCCAGATTTGACGCTCATTTTTGGCAAATAGAACCACTATTCTTCGCAAATGAACGATAAATCTGACTCAAAATACAGCTCTCTCGCTACGCTCGCTATTCTCGGTCAGCCTCCTTGACTCGGTCGTTAATTATCCGTTGTCGGGTATCAGGGGCTTAGGCTCCTGGCTCCTGGTTGTTTTGTTCAGTGGTTAGGCTCAGTGGTCATGCCCGGCAGCTACCCCCGCTGCCGTTGGCTGATCGGGTTCAACAGGGCGATGAGTGACCTGGCCCATTAGGGTATAAACGGTTGGGACAACAAACAAGGTCAGGAGGGTGCCCAGACACATGCCGCCGACGATGACCCAGCCGATCTGGTGCCGGCTCTCGGCGCCCGCGCCCACCGCGATCGCCAGCGGCAGTACCCCCAGCACCGTTGCGGCGGTGGTCATCAGAATAGGACGCAACCGCAATGTGGCGGACTCCCGGACCGCATCCCGCAGCGACTGCCCCTGCCTCTGCAGCTGGTTGGCAAACTCTACGATCAGGATGCCGTGTTTGGCGATCAGCCCCACCAGCGTAATCAGACCGATCTGGCTATAGACGTTGATGGTGCCGCCGCTGTATTTCAGTGCCAACAGTCCTCCCAGAGTCGCCGGAGGGACCGAGATAAGGATGATCAACGGGGCGCGGAAACTCTCGAACTGGGCCGCCAATACCAGAAAGATAAACACCAGCGCCATGATAAAGGTGGTTTCCAGGCTGCTGCTGGAGGCCTTGAACTCGCGTGATTGTCCGGCAAAATCCAGTTGTGCCCCAGGCGACACCTGTTCAACTGTCTGCTCCAGGAAACGCAAGGCTTCACCCAGGCTGTAACCCGGTGCCAGGCTGGCTTGAATGGTGACCGCCTTCATTTTATTGAAGTGATTCAGCTCGCGCGGGGCAACCGTCTCTTCGATCTGCATCAGATTGGACAGAGCAATCATCTGCCCGCTATCGCCGCGAACATAGATGTTGGTCAAGTCATCGGGATTGCTGCGGTCGACGCCCTCAACTTGCAGGATGACGTTGTACTGTTCGCCGTTCTGCTTAAAACGGGTCACCTCTCGGCCTGCCATCATGGTTTCCAGAGTGCGGCCGATCACATCGATGCTGCTACCAACATCGGCGACCTTATCCCGGTTCATCTGAATCTGCAGCTCTGGTTTGTTCAGCTTCAGGTTGTTGTCGGGCTGCACAAACCCCGGATTGGTGTACACCTTGGCCATCACCTGAGAGGTGATCTGCTGCAGCGTCGCGTAGTCGCTGCTGGTCTGGATCACAAACTCCACCGGGCGGTTAATAATGCTCTGGCCCAGCGACGGGGGATTGAGCGGGAAAGACATCGTGCCGATGATGCCGCCAAACATCTGCGGCATCAGGCTCTGGGCGATCTGTTGCTGGCTGCGACTGCGCTGCTCCCAGGGCTTGAGACCCAGGAAACCGATCGATTGGGTGCTGCTGGGAAAACCGACGATCATAAAGTAGCGGTCACCCTCTTCGACCTTGCTAAAGATCCCCTCGACCTGCCGTGCGTAGCGATCCATAAAATTAACCGATGCGCCATCCGGCCCCATCGAGAAACCGATAATGGTGCCGCGGTCTTCGGTCGGCGCCAGCTCCTGCGGGATCGACTGATACAGCGCCCAGGAGCCGTAACCCGATGCCAGTACCAGCAACCACATCAGTGGCCGGGCTTTGAGGGTCAGATCCAGCAGCGTGCGGTAGCCACGAGTAATCCCGTGGAGTGCAGATTCGAACAGGTTGTAGATGGCGCTGTGTTTTTTCTCATGCCGTAGCATGCGCGACGACATCATCGGTGCAGCCGTCAGGGCGACAAAGCCGGACACCATAATGGCGGCGGCCAGGGTCAGCGCAAATTCGGTGAACAGCGTGCCGGTGCGGCCCGGGGTAAAGGCGACCGGAATGAAAACCGCGACCAGCGACAGGGTGGTGGCGATGACGGCGAAGGCGATCTCGCGGCTGCCTTTGAACGCGGCCTGGATCGGGCTGAGGCCGTTTTCCAGATGGCGGTAGATGTTTTCCAGCATCACGATGGCGTCGTCCACCACCAGTCCGATCGCCAGTACTAGCGCCAGCAGGGTCAGGGTGTTGACGGAAAAACCCCACAGCTGCATCAGTGCAAAGGCACCCACCAGCGACACCGGAATGGTGACCAGCGGGATCAGGGTGGCGCGCAGGTTGCGCAGGAACAGGAAGATCACCAGCACCACCAGGCCGGTAGCTTCGAGCAGGGTCTTGAATACCGAGTTGATTGACTCTTCGATAAACAGTGACGAGTCATAGGCAACCGACACCGTCATCCCCTCGGGGAGCAGTTGCTGGATTTTGGGCAGCTCAGCACGTATGCCCGCCGAGACATCCAGTGGGTTGGCGGTTGATTGTTTCACCACACCCAGTGCCACCGCGCTCTGACCTTTGAAGCGGGAGATGCGGCGTTCCTCTTCCGGACCGATCTCCACCCGGGCAACATCGGTCAGGCGAATCGGATGGTTGTCGTCGCTGCGGATAATAACCTGTTCAAATTCGGCGACGCTGTTGAGGTCGGTCTGGCTGAGGACGCTGAATTCGCGTTCGACGCTCTCTATCCGTCCCGCGGGGATCTCGACATTCTGTTGCAGCAGGGCGCGCTCAACATCTTGAGGGGTGACGTCAAAGGCGGCCATGCGGGCGCGATCGAGCCAGATCCGCATGGAGTAGCGGCGCTCACCAAAAATCATCACGTTGGCGACACCGGGTACCACCTGCAGTGGATCCTTCACCCGCCGATCGGCAAAATCGGTGACCTCCAGCGGGTCGTGACGGTCGCTGGAGAACGCCAGCCAGATAATCGGCTGGGCATCGGCTTCGACTTTGGCGACGATCGGTTCATCGATCCTTTCCGGCAGGCGGCCGCGTACCCGGGCGACCCGGTCACGGACATCGTTGGCGGCCGCGTCGGCATCGCGGTCGAGCTTAAAGGTCACGGTGATCTGACTTAGTTCGGAGCGGCTGACCGAGCTGATAAAATCGATCCCTTCGATGCCGGAGAGTGAGTCTTCCAGCTCCGTGGTGATCTGGGATTCCATGATCGAGGCGTTGGCGCCGGAGTAGCGCGTCTCGACCGTCACCACCGGGACATCAATATTGGGGTATTCACGCACCGTTAACCGATCATAGGCGATCAGTCCGAGCAGAATGATGAGCAGGTTCATCACCGTGGCCAGCACCGGCCGCTTGATGCTGATATCAGGCAGAAACATCAGTTAGCTCCTTGCTGGGCTTTATCTGCCTCGGTGGCGGGGGCTTGGTGCGCAACCGCCTGAGGAAATATCGGCGTGACCGGCGAGCCGGGGCGCAGCTTAAGTTGACCCGCCGTGACGACGACGTCGTCAATACTCAGACCGCTGGTGATCTCGACCTGTCCCAGTTGGCGCTGCCCGAGGGTGACCGGAATCATGTCGATCTTGGCGTCGACTACACGGTAGACAAAAAACTGCCGTCCCTGCGGGATGATCGCCTGTTCAGGCAGCATCAATGCCGCTGGATTTTGGCTCAGGGTCAGTTCGATATTGGCAAACAGTCCGGGGCGTAAGCGACCGTCGTCGTTAGCGATGATTGCCCGAATCTCCAGGCTACGAGTTCTGACATTCAGCTGCGGCGCGATGGCATAGATGTGTCCATTAAAGGACTCTCCGGCATAGGCATCCAGGGTCACGCGTATCTTCTGGTCGGGTTTGACCTGGGCCAGGTAGCGCTCCGGAACGCGGAACTGAACTTTGATGGTGGAGGCGTCAACGAGCTCGACCAGATCCTGGCCAGCGCTGACAAAATCGCCCACGGCGACCTGGCGCAGCCCCAGGCGACCGTTAAAGGGGGCGTGCAGGGACATTTTTTCCAGGCGGGTATCGGTCAGGCGCACTTCGGCCTGATCGATCTGCAGCTGGGCCAGGGCTTTATCCCGGTCGTGGCGAGAGCCCAGGTTGCGATTTAGGAGCTGCTCGGCCTGATTAAACTCCACCTGGCTCAGATTCTGCTTCGCGAGAGCTTGTTGCTGTTCCGCTTTATAGGTCGAGGCTTCGAGCGTGAACAGTTTGTCGCCGGCTTTGACCTGCTGTCCTTCGCGGAACAGAATTTCGTCGATACGGCCGGTCAGTTCAGGGCGCAACAGGATCGCTTCATTGGCTTGTAAACTGCCGACCGCTTGCAGGCTATGGACGATGGGCTGAGCCTGCACCCGGACCACCTCCGCGGGAAGCCCCTGGGGCGCGGGTGCGGCCTGTGCCGCACAGCTGAGCAACGCAACAAGCGAGAGGCCGAGGGTCGAATGTCTGAATCGGGTCATGATCTTTCCTGTAAAACAGTCTGAGGTGAAATTGGCTAGCCGCTAGCGGCTTAATTGGCGGTTACCGGAGGGCGGAAATAGTGGTCCAGCAGATGACTGACAATCAAACGCAGGGGTTCAGTGGACTGGGTGACCTTCATGCGCAGGATGGCACCCTGCCATGAGCTGAAAAAAACCGAGGCCAGTTCATCGGCCGGGATATCCCGGCGCACCGTGCCCTCCTCTTGGGCGATCAGCATGTCATCCCGGATACAGTTAAGGACCTCCCGGCCCGAGCGCTGGATCGCATCTCTAAAATAGGGACTACTGTTGGCCAGCTCGCCGCTGAGATTGGCCAGCAGGCAGCCGGTCATCGGTTGTTGTGCGCCGTATTCTTCGATGATGATATCCAGGGCACGACGGATCTGGCTAAGTTTGTCCAGTCCCGGTTGTTTGAACTCCGTTTCCCAGCGATCGAAGTGCAGGGCGCTGTAGTGATCAATGATCTCTACCGCGAAATGTTCTTTAGATTCAAAATAGTGATAAAAAGAGCCCTTAGGGATACCGGCCGCATCCAAGATCTGTTTCAAGCCGGTGCCGTTGTAGCCCAGATTGTTGAACAGGGTATAGCCCTGCTCCAGAATATGTTCCCGGGTGCTATCGCTTTTGCGAGGCGTCTCCATAGGGAGTCTCTAAGTGCTGAGGTTGGTGGTTGTTACTGGCTGTATTTACGGTTGTCAGTGCTGCGGCAACCTTGCGTCCTCGTTACATACGCAATAGACCAGTCGTCTAGGCAGTACTGATTTTATTAGACCGGTCGTCTAGCTGTCAACGGGGTGGCCGCTATTAACCAACCAGGCCAACCGGTTAAGAATCGTCAGGTGGCGATATCTAGGGCTAAGGCTTATTGATAATTAGGGGCAGCTAATGTAGATTGCTGTTTTTTGAAATCCGAGGTGCTGTTATGAAAATTCGTTCTGTTACCGGTGTCATCGCGACAGTCTCTGCCAGCCTGTATCTGGTGCTATCGGCACAGGCATTACATGCCGCTAGCATCGACGCTCTGGATGACAATGCTCAAACGGCGATTAAGGCTTTGGGTGGCGCGTTACAGGCTGAAATTAAGGGGGCGATGAAGCAAGCAGGCCCGGTGGCTGCAATCGCTACCTGTAATGAGCAGGCGATGCCGATAACCGCTAAGACCAGCACTGAGCAGGGCATGGATATATCGCGTACCGCGTTGCGGATCCGCAATCCCGATAATCAGGCGGATAGTTGGGAGCTGGGGGTGCTGCAGCAGTTCCAGCAACGCCAGGCCGAGGGCGAGCCGCTGATGGGGATGGTCTACAGCGCGATCGTTGAGCAGGAAGGGCAGCAGGTTTACCGGATGATGCGGGCGATTCCGACCCAGGCAGTGTGCCTGAACTGCCATGGCAAAGATCTCGATCCCGAAGTGGCGCAGAAGTTAACGGCGCTCTACCCCCAGGATAAAGCGACAGGCTTTGCTGTGGGTGATCTGCGCGGTGCGTTCAGTGTGCGCAAGGTGCTCTGAACCTGGCTTGGATTAGCGGTTTAATAGAAGGCTAAAAGGCTGTATACCATTAGTTGTTGTGACGAACACAGTCTGAGCGGCTCTAGTAACCAAAACGGTCATTCGATAGGCGTGAGATGCGTGCCAGTAACCGACTGTTACCGGCACAAAGCAACCCCCCAGTCTTTCCCTGGCTACGGCCGTTGTTGCGACAAAGCTGCCACAACAAAGGGTAGGTTTGACCGAAACCGTTAACCATGGACAAAAAGAACAACCTGTTGATGACGAATCTTAATGCAAAACGTAAAAAAACAACTCCCATCTGGGCGGGCGCCATGAAAACCGGCCACTGGTACCGCATTTCTGGAGACCAGCCTGACCTGGGGCTGGCGCCGACACCTTCAGGCACAAGGTACCTGGAAGACGGAGACCCTGCCAAAGACTTAAACCTCAATCCTTCACTGTCATTGGAGATGAGCGCAAGGCGACTACTGGGACGTTACGCCAAAGCCCCCTGGAGTGGTAGTTGTGATTTTTGGTCGATCACAGAAACTTGGAATGGAGCAGCCTTCGCCGATTATTTTGGCGACAGTGGCAGTATGATAATTTTTGGGGGCGGCCATAATGATTATTTCGGATCAGACGTGCACGCTTTCAACCTGGCAACCCGACAGTGGTCTAGGATCTCGGATGGTTATGTCAGCGAAAAAATGAACGAGTATGGCGCCGGGGCTATTTATGAAGACGCATGTTACCCCGACGACTCTCCATTACCGCCTCATACCTATGGGTACGTGCAATATGACCCGGTAGGAAATGACTACATTTTATTTAAGGGACAGCGACAATTGGGTCCTGAGGTGGAACCGATTGCCATCCCACATATGCTAAACCTCGACACTCTTCGCTGGAGACGAGGCCCTAAACACCCCGAAGCTGAACTAAAGTCAGGAGGCTGGACTGCATGGGACCCTATGCGCCGAATACTCTGGGGCAACTCTGGCGATGACGGCAATACCTTCATCGGATATTCACCGGACGGCCAAAATAAGGATGGTACGTTCGGCACCTGGGGCGCTTGCCAGGCCAGCAAATTACCGAACAGTGCCGACCACAATGCGATGGCCTATGATCCGACGCAAGACCGTCTGATCATAGCCGAGCACAAAAAAAGCAGATTGCTATCGATAAACCCTGCAGCCCCCGACGAGCCGATACGGACTCTGATCAGCAGCCCTACGACCGCCATTCACCCTTACGCATCCCTGGAGTATGCCCCTAAAATGAACGCCCTGATCTACTGTTCAGCCTCCAATGGAGGCGAACTTTTTTGCATTCGAAAAAACGGCGGAAGCAACATAGCAGACCAGAACTCGGAAACCTATAGCTGGGAAGGCATCACTGCCGCGACCAACCAGCTAAACCCGATTACTCATGCCGCAAAGACAAGCCAGTATCCAACAAACGTAAAGCAAACCTTTGGCCGTTTCAGAGTTGCCAGCTATGATAGCGTTGATATCGGTATACTTATCCGCCACATAGACTCGCCGGTTTATGTGATTAAACTGCCCAGCTGAACAGGCCCGATTTGACCGCTTGTTTAATGATCGAAAAACACTTGCTTAAGTGTCTGCAGGTATTTCTGGGGCCAAAGTCGAACGTACATGGCTCGACTTCGAAGAATCAGAGTTTGAAGCGCATTCGAATTGGCAAAGTGGATGGGCAGCAGGTATCGGATTAGAGCATGCATATAATGACAATTTATCTGCACGCGCTGAGCTAAGACGATCAGAACAACTATACAAGGCCGTTCAACTGCCGGCAGCAAAGCTGGCTCGGACCCCCAAACCGCTGCGCGGTTTTCCGTTCCGGAAATGCGGTGTTAATTCCAGCCTCTCGCGTCCGCTTTGTAGATGAAGCGGGCGTCTCGCTTCCTCTCCTTAGCGACACCTACGGCCGGCAACTGACGCTGGGCAAGTTCTTTTAAGTGGCGGCTTTGGCTGATAGGTAACTCTGCCAGCATCGACTCTGCTATAACTACTAATTAGTACATAGCCTAAAAAAAGGGAGCCGTATTGGCTCCCTGTTGGCGTATCTATCGGTTCGTTGCTAGCGGATTAGAGGCTAGCGCGGCTCCATGCGAATACCGCCGTCGAGGCGGATCACCTCGCCATTAAGGTAGCTGTTTTCGATGATGTGTTGCACCAGGGCGGCGTATTCGCCCAGTGCGCCGAAACGCTTGGGGTGTTGCACCATCTTCAGCAGCGGCTCGCGAACCTCGTCGGTCATTCCCTGCATCATCGGGGTGTCGAAGATACCGGGCGCGATACACATGATGCGGATCCCCAGACCCGCCAGATCCCGGGCGATCGGCAAGGTCATGCCCACCACACCGGCCTTGCTGGCGCTGTAGGCCGCTTGTCCAAGCTGGCCGTCAAAGGCGGCCACCGAGGCGGTGTTGATGATGACGCCGCGCTCGCCGTTGGCGTCGGCTTCATTGTTGGCCATCTGTGCTGCGGCCAGGCGTAACACGTTGAAGGTACCGATCAGGTTGATGTTGATCACCTGAGAGAACTTTTCCAGGGGTAAGGCACCGTTGCGGCCGACCGTCCTGCCGCCGGGAGCGATACCGGCGCAGTTGAGGCAGACATGGATCGCGCCGAAGCGTTCGACCACCAGGGCGATAGCCGCTTCGATCGAGGTGCTGTCGGTCACATCCACCTTGACGAACATGGCCTGTGAACCCAGTTCTACGACCAGTGCGTCGCCCGCCTGTTGGTTCAGGTCGAAGGCTGCGATCTTGGCCCCCTGTTGCGCCAGTTGGCGACAGCTGGCCAGCCCCAGGCCCGAGGCGCCGCCGGTAACGATAATGACTTTGTCAGTTAGATTCATGGTTAATCCTTGTTCGATATTAGCGGTGGCTTCGGGGCGATCAGCCGATTTCTCGCAGCAGTTCACGGGCAATAATCACCCGCTGGATCTCGCTGGTACCCTCGTAGATCGAGGTGATACGCACATCGCGGGCGTAGCGTTCGAGCGGGAACTCTTTGCTGTAGCCGTAGCCGCCCATGAGCTGGAGCGCGGTGTAGCAGGCGTTGTTAGCTTTTTCTGAGGCAAACAGTTTGGCCATCGAGGCCTGCTTGGAAAAAGGTTGGCCGCGCTCTTTGGTGTCGGCGGCGCTCATCAGCAGCAAGCGGGCCGCTTCAAGGTCGGTATAGGTGTCGGCCAGCATCCACTGCAGGCCCTGGAAGTTGGCCAGTTTCTGGCCGAACTGCTGGCGTTCATTGATGTAGATGCGGGCGTAGTCCATTGCTGCCAGGCCGATCCCCAGTGCCAGTGAACCGATACCGATACGTCCGCCTGCCAGCTCGCTAACCGCGATCTTAAAGCCTTGATTGAGCTCGCCCATCAGCGCATCTTTGGGAATACGGCAGTTGTCGAAGCGAACCTCGTTGGTGGCGGAGGCGTGCTGGCCCATCTTCTTCTCGGCTTTGGAGATCGATAGCCCCGGAGCATCGCTCTCGACCAGGAAGCAGGAGATCCCCTTGCCTTTAGCGGCCGCTTTATCGGTGACCGCCCAGACCACGAACACCCCCGCGTACTCGGCGCTGCTAATAAACTGCTTGGCACCGTTAAGGACCCAGTGATCGCCGTCTACCACCGCCGAGGTTTTCATCGCCGAGGGATCGGAACCTGCGCCGGTCTCGGTCAGGCAGAAACCGCCGGCGGCATAGTCGCCGCTGCACAGCTTGGGCAGATAGCGCGCTTTTTGCGCGTCTGAGGCGACCACCTGGATCACCTCGGCCACCATGTTGGTGACCGACAGGGTCACGGCAGTGGAGGCACAGGCGCGTGCCACTTCGGTGATCACCAGACTAAAGGCGACGCTGCCAGCCTCTGATCCGCCGTATTGGGCATCGACGTTGAGCCCCATGAAACCCAGCTCGGCGAGCTGTTTGAGATTGCCCAGAAACAGTTCGCGATCGCCCTCGTGATCCAGTTTTTCGGCAACGGGTGCCAGTTCGGTTTGTGCGAACTTGCGCGCCATATCTTGAATCATGGCCTGATCTTCGGTTAATGAAAGATCCATAACGTACCTCGTTGGGCTGCGACTACTCGCAGCGAGCAAAAGCGAGAATTAAATCAGTTCGAGGGCAACAGCGGTCGCCTCACCGCCGCCGATACACAAAGAGCCGACGCCGCGCTGCAGGCCGCGCTGCTTCAGGGCGTAGATCAGCGAGACCAGAATCCGTGCACCCGAACAGCCGATCGGATGACCCAACGCACAGGCACCGCCATTGACGTTAACTTTGGCAGAATCCAGCCCCAGCTCCTGGATCGCCAGCAGGGTAACGACGGCAAAGGCTTCGTTGATCTCGTACAGATCGACCTCATCTTTGCTCCAGCCGATATTGTTCAGCAGTTTTTGCACGGCGCCTATCGGAGCGATGGTGAACTCGGCCGGTTTCTGCGCATGAGTACTGTGACCGACGATACGCGCCAACGGCGTTAGGCCACGTGCCTGAGCTTCGCTTTCGCGCATCAGGATCAGCGCAGCAGCGCCGTCGGAGATGGAGCTGGAGTTAGCCGCCGTCACGGTGCCGTCTTTTTTGAAGGCTGGGCGCAGCTGGCGAATTTTGTCCAGGTTGGCGTTGCCCGGTTGCTCATCGATGCTGACCAGCTGTTCGCCGCGGCGGGTCTTGATACTGACCGGGGCGATCTCAGTGACAAACTCACCGGCGTTGATCGCGCGTAAGGCGCGGTTCAATGATTCGATGGCGAAGTCGTCCATGGTTTCCCGGCTGACCTCGTAAGCGTCAGCGCTCTGTTGTGCGAAGCCGCCCATCAGGCCGCCTTCGTACGCATCTTCAAGGCCATCGAAGAACATCGAGTCGAGCACCTGGCCGTGACCCATACGCATCCCCGCACGTGCCTTGGGCAGCAGATAGGGCGATTGGCTCATGTTTTCCATGCCGCCAGCAACCATGATCTGGGCACTACCGGCCTTGATCTGGTCGTGGGCGTCCATCACCGCCTTCATCCCTGAACCACACATCTTGTTAATGGTGGTGCAGCCCGCTGCCAGGGGCAGATCTGCGCCCAGTGCCGCCTGTCGAGCCGGGGCCTGCCCCAAGCCTGCAGGTAACACACAGCCCATGATCACCTGATCGATATCGCTGGCCTGCAGGCCGGAGCGGGCAACGGCGGCGCTGATCGCAGCGGCGCCCAGTTGCGGTGCGCGAACCTCGCTGAGTGCGCCCATCATGCCGCCCATCGGGGTGCGGGCGGCGGCGACTATAACAATGGCATCGGTTGGGTGAGTCATGGTTGGGCCTCGTGGTGGGTTGGGTGAGTCACAGAGCTGGCTAATGGCGGGTTCTGCGACATAAAGAGAAACAATCAGGGTGCTACTATGACCGGTTATTAGGTGACAATAAATGACACTATGTGACCAGTTGTATCACAAAATGTTACAGTATTGATTGGTTTTGTAATCAGGGATCCATGCCATGGCGACGGTCGCTATCCATTATCTCAACGCCGCGTTGGCCTGTGCTGAGCGCTGCGGGCATGATCAACAGCGGTTGTTGTTGCAACTGGGCATCGGGCCGCAGCAGCTGCAGCAGCCCCGGGCACCTGCCAAGCAGATGGCTCGGTTGGTTCAGGCGGTATGGCTGCTGCTTGAGGACGAATTTATGGGCTGCACCGCGCATCCCTGTAAACGCGGTGTATTTGCACTGATGGCGCGGCATGTGCTGCACTACGAAACCCTGGAGATGATGCTGCAGCAGGGGATCGAATTTTATAATCTGTTTAGCGACGATATATCGATGCGGTTAAGCCGCCGTAATGGCAGCGCGGAGTTGGAGGTGCTATTTCGTTACCCGGAACAGGATCCCGACTGTTTTTATCGCGAGTTCTGGATGGTGATCTGGCACCGCTTTTCCAGTTGGCTGATCGGGCGCAGTATCCCATTGCAGCAGATCAGCTTTCCCTATCCGGCTCCCGCACACGCCAGCGAACTGAAGTTTCTATTTCCCTGTCCACACCGGTTCAATCAACAGAGCCTTAAATTCAGCTTTAGTGCTGACTTTCTCAGCCAACGCTCGGTGCGCACCCCGCGTGATCTGGCGCATTTTTTACGCGACTCCCCCGCCGGGCTGATGACGATTGCCGACGACGAGCTCAGTTATCGGGCCCGCATCCGTCGAGATCTGCTGCATTCCTTTAAGGATCAGCTGCAGCTGCCCTCGTTTGAGCGCTTGGCGCAGAGTTATGGCCTGAGTACTCAAACCCTGCGGCGTCGGCTAAAAGGCGAAGATTGCAGCTACCCGCAGATCAAGGATGAGATTCGCCAGGATCTGGCGATTGAAAAGCTGCGCATCCGGCAGCTACCGATCGCCGAAATTGCCCAGCAGTTGGGGTTTAGCGAGTCCAGAGCGTTTACCCGCGCGTTTCGGCACTGGACCGGCTGCTCGCCGAGTGAGTATCGGCAGCGCGGAATTAAACCGACTATTAACCAGATGGTCAAATAGGTTCCATAGCTATTTGTCCATCGCCCCTAAAATCTGCTGCAGTTGCGTGGAGCTGCTTGATTTTAAGGGGCTCGCATTGGTCTACGACCAATGTTAACGCATCCTTGCGTCTCCTATTAACCCTC
>JBALTG010000089.1:0-18769 GCA_036964625.1 Motiliproteus sp. | reverse complement strand
GCTCCCTCCTTGTCGTTCGGCAGGGGGGCTGCAGTCACGAATGAACGCTTTAGATCACGCGTACCAGCGATTGCAGGCTGAGGACGAGCGTGCTTACAGCGATTAACATACGGCGCAATGCGCTTCGCTTATTGTCGCCCTACACCCAGCTCCCTCCTTGTCGTTCAGCAAAGGGGGCTGCAGTCACGAATGAACGCTTTAGATCAAGCGGACCTCCCACCCTCGACCGCTAAGAGGTCCTTTCCTGTCCATTGCCAGTGATTCTGCAACCCATACCTCGCCGCAACAATTAACTAATACGTAGCCAAAAAGCCCGACTGACACCCGCTACCAGAGTTGTTGATAGATCTCGACGACCTCATCAATGCTCGGCACACGGGGATTATTCCCGGGTGAACCCGAAGCCAGGGCCTGCTCGGCCATGGTCTGGATCAGATCAAAGAAAGCCTGGCGCTCGATGCCAAACTGGGCGGGCGTGGGCACCTGCAACTCAACATTGAGGGCACGCAACTCCGCCACTAACTTGGCATTAGCCTGCTCGGTACTGTCCTGCTCGGTGGCTACGCGCATGGCACGGGCACAGTCGGCATAGCGTTCAGCAGCGGCCGGAATCGAGAACGCGGTGACGCTGGGCAGCAGCATGGCATTGGAAAGCCCATGCGGCACATGGAAGGCCGCGCCGATAGGACGGCTCATACCGTGAACCAAGGCCACCGAGGCGTTGGAGAAAGCCACACCCGCCAGGGTAGACCCCAGCATCATCGCCTCCCGAGCGTCCCGGTCTGATCCGTCATGGTAGGCACGCCGCAGATTGGGCGCTAACAAACGCATCGCCGACAGCGCTTGCGAGTCGCTATACGGGTTGGCTTTTTTGCTGACATAGGCCTCGAGCGCATGGGTCAAGGCATCGATGCCGGTGTCAGCAGTAATTCGTGGCGGCAAACTCAGGGTCAATTCAAAATCGACCAGGGCAGCCACCGGCATAAAGCCGATACCGACACAGAGCATCTTCTCATCGCTGGTTTCATCGGTAATGATGGTGAAACGCGTCACCTCTGAACCGGTGCCTGCGGTGGTAGGGATCGCGATGATCGGCACACCGGCCTCAATCACCATCCGCGGGAATTTGTAATCCTGCATCTTGCCGCCGTGCTTGGCCAGGATCGCGATCGCCTTGGCGCTATCGATCGGACTACCGCCACCCAGCGCGATGATGCAGTCATAATCGCCACTGCGTGCTTTTTCGACACCCGCCTGAATCGAACTGACGGTCGGTTCGGGCAGGGTATCGTCAAACACATCGGCGGCGATCTGATGGCCGCTCAGGCAGTCTTGAATACGGCCGGCGTAGCCCAGTTGCACCATCATCTTATCGGTGATGATTAACGGCCGCTGACAACCGAGGCTGGCCAGCACCGCCGGGATCTCCTGGCTGGCGCCTGCACCGACCTGCATGATGCGTGGAAGAATCACTTGAATTGACATATTAGGCTCCCATATTGTTGATCTTCGGGGACAGGTGATTCATAAACCAAGAAAAACCTACCCGCCTTGAATAAGGTGTACCGGTCATAAACGGCCCGTATGGCGATACCGGCAGCGCAGCAACGCTCGAGGCCGAGCCAAAGATCACAAACAATAGCATATTCACCCTTGACTTCCTCTCGCCTCTAAAGAAGCGAGATTCCTAGCGGCCTTTAGGCCGCCAGACCGGGGCGGCAAGCCGCTACCCTTTCTCCTTCGAGACGGTCTAGCCCGACCGCGAGAATGTTCCGTGCCGCGTTGATATCGCGGTCGTGAGTGACACCGCACTCGCACGTCCATTTGCTTATTCCAAGGCCTGCTCTACCTTTCGGACTGTTGTCGGAAATTTTCCGGCAACACGAACAGGTTTGGGTGGTGAAAGCTTCGTTGACGACTTCAAAAACAATGCCTGCGTGGTCGCATTTATAGTCCAGCATTGTTTTGAGCGAACCCCAGCCTGCATCCAAAACGGACTTCGCCATTTTGGTTTTTACAAAGCCGGTGCTCGACACGTTTCCAACGAAAATTGCCGCATGGGAATTTACCAATTTGCGGCTGTACTTATGCAGGCTGTCTTGCCTGCGGTGACGAATTTTGGCGTGAATCGCCTTTGTTCTACGCTTATTCCTGGCACGCTGAGCGAGGCCTAATTTGGCCTCCAGCTTGCGGTATTCTCGGCCTTTAATCTGGCCACCGTTACTGTCCGTTGCGGCGGTCTTGCAGCCTAAGTCAACACCTACAGCGGCTACGCCGCTGCTGGGTTTGGCCGCCACTTCCACCACCACATTGAAGTACCAGCGGCCGCGAGCATCCTCGTTAAAACTGGCTGATCGGAAGGTGTATTTTGATAGTCCGTAGCTGTCCCAAACCTTGAAAAAATGGCCGTTGTGGTAGATCTGGCCGTGCTTCCACTGCGCCATGCCGGTGTTAATCGGAACCCAGCCTAACGAGCGGCGTACACCGCCTGATTTGCGCCAGTTCAGGCGAGATTTCTTGAATTGCTTGCGTCGAGTAACGTACTCTTGGGCGACCTTTTGCAGCGTGTGAGAGTGCAACCCAAGCTCTTTATGCGCGCCTTTCATGAACGGGTGCAGGTCGTATGCCGATAGGAAAACACCGCGCTCGCGAACCGAGCGGTAACTCAGTTCGTTAACGTAATTCCAGGCAAAATTCACGCTCCGCGCCATGCTCTTAAGCAAGTGTCGATGCTTATCTTTTACTCGGACTTTCAGTGTCTTGGTGGGCATATACTGTATAAAACCACAGTAGCTAGAGATTAGCAAGCTTCGCTTGCTGCACTATCCTCTCGGCACTTAAGTACCGAGTTTGTCGTGCTGACTCGATCAATTTTCGATTCGACCCGCGGAAGCCGCGATCAAGGCGGCAGAGCTGCCGAGCTAATGCACTGCCGATAAGGTGGAGCGTTAACCGCGGCCCTATCTCAGGGTCATCACCATAGAAAAACACCCTTTTAGCAGTTTTTTACCTCACAGGCGGTTAGCCTATTGAATTCGACGGCCTATTCTATATAAATCCAACAACGCATCCTCCACTCATGAGCCTTTCAGGATTTCGTCCATGCACTTGACGCTGTTACCCCTCGCATCCCTGCTGGTCAGCTGCTTTATCATGATGCTGGGCAATGGCCTGATCAACGTCCTGATACCGGTTCGCATGGGCCTGGAAGCGATGAACACCGATACCATCGGTCTGGTTTTATCGCTGTATTTTGTCGGCATGCTGGCGGGAGGCATTTATGCCCAGCATTTAATCATCCGGGCCGGCCATATCCGCATGTTTGCCGGCTGCCTGGCGCTAGCGGCGGTGAGCATCCTGATCTGCAGCCTCTATACCGACGCCATTCTGTGGGGCGGCATGCGCATCCTGCTTGGCTTTTGCAACGCCTGCGCCTTTACGGCGATGGAAAGCTGGCTCAGTGAAATCTCCACCAAGGAGAACCGCGGCCGGGTCTTGGCGTTCTACCAGGTAGTCGTTCTGGGGGCACTGTTCAGTGGCCAATTTCTGATGAATATTGCCAGTCCGCAAGGCACCGTGCTGTTCGTATTCAGCGGCATCTTGCTCTGCGCGTCCATCGTCCCGATCGTACTGAGCCGTATGAGTGGTCCGGTGGTGGCAGAGGTGGAGTCTATGTCGTTGCTGGCACTGTTGAGGATATCGCCGCTGGGCGTCGTCAGCTGCTTTATTTCCGGACTGATCTATTCGGCGGCGTTCAACCTGCTGCCGCTCTTTGCCCGTGACTTTGGTATCGTCGACTTTCAATTATCACTGTATATGGGCGCCGCCATCATGGGCGCGTTTATCCTGCAGTTCCCGGTCGGTTACCTGTCCGACCGCTTTGACCGCCGCACGATTCTGCTGATCATTCTGGTTATCTCGGCACTGGCCGGATTCAGCATCACCCTGTTGGCCGATCAAAACTGGTTCTGGCCCATGTCGATAGCCACCGCGATTACCTGCGGCATCATCGCCTGTACCTACCCGCTGAGCATTTCCGAGTCATTCGATAAACTCCGCCAGAGTGAAATGGTCGCCGCGATGGGCTGCCTGATTCTGGCCTTTTCCACCGGCGGGGTTATCGGCCCCTATTCAACCGCCATGATCATGAAGCTGTTCGGTAACGCAGCCCTGTTTTGGTATCTGGGCGCGATCCAATTATTGTTGGGGATTTTTGTAGCCTATCGGATGGCGGCCCGGGTCGCACTGCCGGCCGAACAGCAGGAGCCCTTTGTGATGCAGAGTGCGGTAGCCGCCGTCAGTGTCGATATGGATCCTCGTACCGAGTACCTGGAGCCCGAACAACCCCTCAGCCAGGAAGCGCTGATGGCCACCGAAGTTGCCCACTCAGACCCCGCCGCTGCGGTGAGGATGACCCGGGCAGTCGCCCTGTCCGCCTCGGATCAGGGTGCCGCTATCGCCGGCGCAGTGGCCTCGGTAGACGGCATCGATGTGCTGCGGTTCTATAATGTCATGCTCGAAGCCGTTCCCGAACAGATCTTGGAGATCACCGTCGCGATGGTCGCCTCCAAACCAGAATGCGGCTACGACCTGGTCAGCCAGCTGGCGTTGACGATGCCGGACCGGGTCGTCGAAATCGCCGCCGAGATTGGCAGCAGCATGCCGGAACTACGCTTGGAGATGGCACGGGTAGCCGTAGAATCAGCCCCGGAGTCCGCTGTTGACGTGGCCGACTATTATGCCCAGGTGCTGGCAGAGGAATATGAGGCGGTACGTCCTGCCGACCGCGAAGAAGATACCAGCGAACAGGTGGCCATCGACCTGGTTGCGCAAATCTCAGACCTGGTACCCGAGCAGGCAATGGAGATTGCCGTCACGGTTGTTGACGCGATTCCCGACACCGCGGTCCCGGTCGCAACGGAGTATGCCAATACCCTGTCGGAGGGCCACAGCGATGCGTCCATCGAAGAGATGATCGAGTCGATGGAGCACATCCAGACACCGCAAGAGGCAGCCGACGAACTGAACCGGGACGCAGTGGAGTTTGTTTCCCGCTTGTCAGAAGCCGCACCGGAGCAGTCACTGGATATCGCAGGAGCCGTCGTTGAGGCGATGCCTGAATGCGCCAGCGACGTGATCGACGAGATCAGCAAAGGAGACGAATCGGTCGACAATGAACTGATGGTCAGCCTGGATGACCGCCCGGAGCCAGACTGAAACGCCGCTGTCGGCGTGATTCAGCCTCCCGACTGACTGCTGGCAGGCGCTATATCGAGCAGGGGCGCAACATCCAGCGACTCGGCATCCAGCATCGTGGCGACCTGCTGCAAGGATGACAACATCTGGCTTTTTTCTTCATCCGCCAACGCGTCAAAGCGGGCGATAAACTTATCATGCAGCAACGGCGGTACCGACGCCAACATACCGCGACCTTTCTCGGTTAGACGCGCGTTAACGATTCTCTTGTCGACTTGATGACGCACCCGCTGGATCAGATCGCGGTCCTGGAGCCGGTTCAGGATGGTCGTGACCGTGGCCTGACTGAGGAACACGTCATCCGAGATACGCTTGACCGTTACATCCCCCAGGGTTTCGATAGCCCGTAGCACCATCACCTGTGGAATCGTCAGACCACAGGACTTGAGCATCCGCTTGGATTGCAGGTCTGTCGCGCGAATGATGCGGCGCAACGAAACCAGTACATCTTGCCAGCAAAAATCACTCTTCATAAAAAACATGTCCTGTTGAATTCGGCGAGTATAGCCCAGCTCGGTGCCCGTGAGAATTGACCGACTGATAATTAATTTGAGTTGTAATGATTAGAGATGTAATAATACCCCCAAATTAGATTAATTAGCGAGAAGAGGAACGCCTGATGAAGAAATGGATCGCTGCGCTACCATTACTGATTGCTACGATGTCGGCCCAGGCCGAGACCGCCTGCGGCCCGGTCAGTATCGCCGATATGAACTGGAACTCGGCGACCCTGATCGCCAATATCGATCGCTTTATTCTCGAGCACGGTTATGGCTGTGACGCCGAGCTGGTGCCCGGTGACACCATGCCCACCTTTACCTCAATGATCGAAAAGAACGAGCCCGATATCGCACCGGAGCTGTGGAGCAACTCCATGAAAGAGGCGCTGGACCGTGGCGTATCCGCAGGCAAACTGCAGATAGCGGGCAAGTCGCTCTCCGACGGTGGCGAAGAGGGGTTCTGGGTTCCCGAGTATATGGTTGAAAAAGACCCTTCGCTGGCGACCATTCAGGGCGTCATCGCCAACGCCAAGCTGTTCGAACACCCGGAAGACCCCGACAAGTCGGCGTTTTACGGCTGCCCGGCGGGTTGGAACTGCCAGATCTCTGGCGCAAACATCTTCCAGGCACTGAAGCTCGGCGACGCCGGGTTTGATCTGATCGATCCCGGTTCCAGTGCGGGTCTGTCGGGTTCCATTGCCCGTGCCTACGAGCGTCAGAAGCCCTGGTTCGGCTACTACTGGGCACCCACCGCGATCCTCGGCAAGTACAAGATGGTCAAGGTCGATTTCGGTACAGGTGTCGACGAGAAGCACTTCCAGACCTGTACCGCTATGGAGGAGTGTGAAAACCCCAAAGTGACCATGTGGCCGCCCTCTCCGGTACACACGGTGACCACCGTAAGCTTCGCCAGCAAGGCTCCTGGCGCCTACGACTACCTGTCCAAGCGGTCGCTCAAAAACGATCAGCTGAACCAACTGCTGGCATGGATGGAAGATAACCAGGCGGATGGCGACATCGCCATGGAGCACTTCCTTGGCAATTACGAAGCCACGTGGAGCACCTGGTTGACTCCAGAGGTGGCCGCCAAGGTCAAAAAAGCCCTGGCCGAGCTGTAACAGCCGCAAGGCCGGGAGCGCAATGCCCTCCCGGCCCTGTTTTTTACGACACGCAGCCGCGTTTGTTTTTTAGTACTGTTTGACTGCATTTTTAGCGCCGCCTTAACACCCTTCTTTTCGCGCCGCTTTTACACAACACCCCTGAGGTACCTATGGCCGATTCTTCCTGGCTGACCACATTCCCGCAGCTGGCTCGGGCTGATTTGCTGGCTGTCCGCAAAAGCGTTGATGCCTCCTTCCGGGAGTTTTCCCGTAATTACGGCGACACCATCGAGTCCTTATTCGAACCCCTACTTAGCTTTCTGGTCTGGTTTGAAAAACTGCTGCTCAACAGCCCCTGGTGGGCGGTGCTCTTCGGCATTGCCGCGCTGGTATTTATTGCCAGCCGATCCTGGAAGCTGGTGCTGGCGGTGGTGCTAGCCTTCCTCGCGATCGGCTATTTCGGCATGTGGGAAAACACCATGCGGACCCTAAGCATCATCACGGTCAGCACCCTGTTAGCGATCGCCCTCGGGATACCGATAGGCATTCTGATGGCGCGCTCCGACCGGGCTCGGATGATCGTGACGCCGATGCTCGATATTATGCAGACCATGCCCGCCTTCGTATACCTTATCCCGGTGGTGATGCTGCTCGGAATCGGCAAGGTCCCGGGGGTGATCGCCGTGGTAATCTACGCCATCCCTCCGGTGATTCGCCTGACCAACCTCGGTATCCGACTGGTCGACCAGGAGGTCATGGAGGCCGCCACCGCCTACGGAGCCAGCCCCATGCAGCGACTGTTCGGGGTGCAGCTGCCGTTGGCGTCTCCCACCATCATGGCGGGGATCAACCAGACCATCATGATGGCTCTGTCGATGGTGGTGATCGCATCCATGATCGGGGTCAAAGGGCTGGGCCAACCCGTGCTTAAATCGATCACCAACCAGTACTTTTCCCTGGGTCTGTTTAACGGCCTGGCAATTGTCGCCCTGGCCATCATCTTCGACCGGGTGTCCCAGGCCTACGCCAAGCGCACCCAAAAGCACATGGAGGGTATCAAAAATGCCTGAAGCTAGCAGCCAACCGCTGATCCAGATCGAAGGGCTGTACAAGGTCTTCGGCAGCAAAGCCAAGTCCGTGATGCCCATGGTCCGCGACGGTAAATCCAAGGATGATATCCTGGCTGAGACCGGTCATACCGTCGGCCTCAAGGATATCAACCTGAACATCAACAAAGGCGAGATCTTCGTGATTATGGGGCTGTCCGGTTCGGGTAAGTCCACCTTGATCCGTCACTTCAACCGCCTGATCGATCCCACCGAAGGACGTATCATCGTCGAAGGCACCGATGTGATGACGCTATCAGCCAAGGAGCTGGAACAGTTTCGGCGCCACAAGATGTCGATGGTTTTCCAGCGTTTTGGGTTGATGCCTCATCGCACCGTGATCGAGAACGTCAGCTACGGGCTGCTGGTCCAAGGGATCGCCAAACCGGCCCGGCTGGCAAAGGCCAAAGAGTGGCTCGAAACTGTCGGACTGGGTGGTTACGAAGAGCAGTTCCCTTCCCAGCTGTCGGGCGGGCAGCAGCAACGGGTAGGACTGGCACGAGCGCTGTGCACCGACGCCGAGATCCTGCTGATGGACGAGGCGTTCTCGGCCCTGGACCCGCTGATTCGCAGCGAGATGCAGGACCAGCTGATCGAACTGCAGGAAACCCTGCACAAGACCATTATCTTCATCACCCACGATCTTGACGAAGCGTTGCGCCTGGGTGATCGAATCGCCATTCTCAAGGATGGCGAACTGGTCCAGGAAGGCGAACCGGTCGACATCCTGCTTAACCCCGCAGACGACTACGTCGAAGCGTTCGTCAAGGATATCAATCGTGCCCGTGCGCTAACCGTGAAAACGGTGATGAAGCCACCCATCCAGCGTATTACCGCCGAGACTATCGGCGAAGCGCTGGTCCAGATGAAGGATATGCCGGGGGATTACGGTTACTACTTCAACAAAGAGGGCTACCAGGGCGTAGTCAGCCAGGAGACCCTGGAGGCAACCTCTGAACAGAAGCGGACAACGCTGATGTCAGACGAATTCTTTGAGGTGATCCCGGCGATCGAACCCGACGCACTGCTGGAATCGATCATCCCCGAAGCCCTGGATACCGATTACCCACTGCCGGTACTGGACGAAGAGGGAAATCTGCAAGGTGTACTGTCCCGTGCCAGCCTGGCCAAGGTACTAGGCGCCACTCACACCGACAACACCGAGAACACCGAGAACACCGAGAACACCGACAACGCAGCTTAATCGATCAGGAGCGTACCTGTAGGTCGGCACATCCGATCCCGACATAGGTAGCCGCCTTGAGGTTCTGTCGGAATGAATTCCGACCCACAGGAGCGTACCTGTAGGTCGGCACATCTGACCCCGACATAGGTAGCCGCCTGGAGGTTCTGTCGGAATGAATTCCGACCCACAGGAGCGTAGCTCTAGGTCGGCGCATCCGACCCAACTCATGCATGAATAGCGGGGTTTGTGGGTCGGTCTTAAATTGCTCCTGCATTTAAGACACTTCCTATCCTTGTAGGTCGGGTTTCAGCCTGACATAGGCAGCACTAAAGTCGGAACAAATACCAATCCCTGCATGTATAGCGGGTTTTGGGGTTTTATCTTTTGTGGGTCGGGCTTCAGCCTGACGCATGCAGCACCCAGATCGGAACAAATACCAATCCATGCATGTATAGCGGGGTTTGGGGTTTTATCTTTTGTAGGTCGGGTTTCAACCCGACGCATGCAGCACCCAGAGATCGGAACAAATACCAACCCACAAATGGAGGCCAAAACCTCCTCCTTTTCCTCTCCGGGTCGTTACGGTAACATTCGCGGCCTAGAAGGCGATCAGAATAGCCCGGGGCTAAAGCGTCGAATCCTTTACATAGCGTTACTTATTTCAACGTGGGCTACTTTTTTAAACGTGGCATATTTTTTTCAACATGGAGAGAGCAGTGATTAAGAAGTGCGCCTTTGGGTCGCAGTTGCCAGGGCTGCTGGTGCCAGGATTGCTGGTATTAGGGTTGCTGAGTGGCTGCTCGGGGTCGTCTGCACTCTCGTCGGCAGTCAACCTGCTTGAGCTGAGCATAGTGGGTAATACCGAGGCGGCCTACAGCGACGACTATGTGCGTAATTTGCCCTACGCATCGATCTCCGTGAAAATCGGCAAAGGTCAAAAATCACTGTTGGTACTCGGTAAAATCGAGGCCAACCAGTATTACTGGTACTCCGCAGACAGGGCGATACTGGTGACAGAGTCCGGTCGCATCGTTAAGACGCGGGGGCTTGAAACAGATCTTTCGCTTTCCAGCTCGCGAACCCCGGATCCACTAATGGCGATTCAGAAGGATGCTAACGGCGAGCAGATGGCGCCCTATACGCGGCTGCTGGATTACAGTCGGCATGAGGTGTTTGGGGTCGCGCAACGATTTTCTCTACGCCGTGTCACTGCCGAGCAGGTTGAGCTGCTGGGTGATACATACACCGCGGATCGCTACGAGGAGCAATTTGAGGTGAAGGCACTGGATTGGAGTGAGGCTAATCAATATTGGCTGGATACTCAAACCAGGCGTCTGCTTAAATCGGTGCAGTTTTTTGCGCCTGATAGCCCCTCGGTCACGATTGAATATTTAAGTATCGTCACCCCATAAGTTGTTTTCTTGCAGGCTAAGGGTAATCAGGCGCAACAATGAGCACCGTATTTTTAAAGCAAAAAAAACCGGCCAATAAGCCGGTTTTTTAAAAGCGCCCAGGTGTTTCTTAGTTTGTACCGGTTGTGCCAGTGGTGCCAGTGGTGCCCGCATTATCTACTGCAAGTGCACCCGCGGCGGCAATACCTGCCACGACACTAAGGCCGACAGCAGCTGTGACTGCACCGGTCGCAGCGGTAGCAGCGGCTGCAGCTCCAGCTGTTGCTGACGTAGCCGTAGACGCACCGGCAGCTGCTGCAGGTGCTGCTGCGTGAACGGTTGAACCCATAGCGAGTAATAAAACAGGAACTAGTAATCCTTTTTTCATGTGCGTCAATCTCCGAATTTTTACCTGAATTGTTTCGACTACTTTAGGCCAAACCAGCGTTTGCTGCAATTTAAACCGCGCAAACTGCCGTAAACAATAGCAAACCGCTGCTTGGAGTAAAAGATGGGGCCTGATAAACTCCCTCCCCCCCCGCTTTTACCTGCCTCTTTATTTTATGGAATACAGGGTTCAACTCGATGATGGATAAAATCAGTCTCCGTTCTTTGCTGTCTGCCCTAGGGCTTTGGGCCGCGGTAGCAATGACCCCAGCGGCCTATGCTGCGTCCACAGCGGAGATGATGAACGCTTATCAGGCGCTTTCCCCTGAGCAGCAACAGCAACTGCAACGTCAGTATCAGGGCCAGCTGCCCGGTATTCCTGCCGCTACCACCACGATAACCCCGGCACCGGCTATCCCGCCGCGCGTTGTCGAGAATGCCGCGGCCTCAGTCGCTGTGCCTAGTTTTTTTCCCACTTTTCCTACTCCCCCAACTGAGCCCACTGAGCTCACTGAGTTCACTGAGCTCACTGAGTTCACTGAGCTCACTGAGCTCAGTGAGCCTACTGAGCCTGTTTCCCCCTTTAGTCAGCTTAAGCCCTTTGGCTATGACCTGTTTGCAGGAGAACCGACCACCTTTGCCCCGGTCACCGACGCCCCGGTACCGCGGGGCTATACCATAGGTCCCGGCGATGTGCTGCAGATCCAGGTGCTGGGTAAAGATCCTGCCGAATACCGGCTAGCGGTATCCCGGCAAGGATCCATTAGTTTTCCTAAACTTGGTCCCATTACCGTCGTGGGGCAGACCTTTGAACAGGTTAAATCGCTGATCGCCTCCCGGGTCGCCAGCCAGATGATTGGTGCCAAAATCACGGTCTCCCTGGCCGAACTACGGACGATGCGCGTGTTTGTACTCGGGGACGCATACCGCCCCGGTAGTTACAGCATCAGCGGCCTGTCTTCTATCTCTAATGCGCTGTTTGTCAGCGGCGGCATCAGAGAGAACGGTTCACTGCGCTCGATTCAGCTCAAGCGTAACGGTAAGTTAATCCAAACCTTGGACCTGTATGACTTTTTATTACGAGGGGACAACTCCAAAGACGCCATCCTGCAAGATGGCGACGTGGTCTTTATTCCACCGGTAAGCACGCGAGTGTGGGTTTCGGGCGAGGTCAATCGTCCGGCGATCTATGAGCTAAAGGGGCGGCAAACCCTCGCTCAGGTTTTGCAGCTGGCAGGCGGAGCCACCAGCTTGGCGTTGACCACCGAGGTCCAGATCAGCCGGGTCGATGCCAACAAACGCCGCTTACTAGGGATTGATTTGAGCGCCAAAACGGGCCCAGCGAATCAGATCCAAAGCGGTGATCAGATTCAGGTACCGTCGATACTTAATCTCAATAATCAGCTGATCACTGTCAAGGGGTATAGCTCGCGTCCCGGCACCTTCCCGCTTAGTGCCGGCATGCGCCTGAGTCAGGTTGTGAACGTGAACGACCTCAAGCCGCAAACGGATCTCGATTTTGCGGTACTGCGTCGAATCCGCGCCAGTGATAGTCAATACCAGTTGCTGATTGTTAATCTGGCAGCAGCGCTGCGCCAGCCCGGATCCCGCAACGATCTGCTACTGCAGCCTGACGATGAGCTGGTGCTGTTATCGCTTAAGCAGAGTCGGTCCGAGCAGCTTGTCGATGTATTGACTGATATCGATGCGCAGACAGCGTCTACCGAACCACGGCCGGTGGTGGCTATTTTCGGCCATGTTCGCAACCCGGGGCGCTATCCTTATCTGGACGGCATGAAGCTGGCGCAGTTACTGGATATGGCCCGGGGAACCGGCTACAGCGGTGAGTTCTATCCCCATTTTGGCATCATCCAACAGCCTGATCGGAGCTCGTACATCAGGCAGTACCGGGCGTTTAATCCCGCGGATGTGTTGGCGCAGCGGGCGTCGATAGAACTGACACCCGAGAGCCGAGTATTTTTATTCAGCAAGAGTGATATTCAGTTTCTATCCAGTGCCGCAATTAAACAGGCATTGCAAAGTGGCGCTACTGAACAGTGCCTGGCACTCGCGAATCTGGCGACATTGGCAGGCTCCGAGCGGGCGGCGCGGCTACTCTCCTTAACAGAAGCTAATAGCCGCATAGAACCCTGTTCTGAGGTATTTTCATTAGAAGCAGCGCTGTTACCTTTTATGCTCGAGTATTCGGTGGCGCTGCAAGGCGAGGTACTGGATAGCGGGCTTTACCCGGTAGCGGGTGCCACCACCTTGGGGGGGCTAACGCGCTTTGCCGGGGGCACCACCCCCGAGGCCGATCTGAATACGGTCGAACTGATGCGCTATAACGCGGCAGAAAAAGCGCTGCAGACGACGGTTTACCGCTTACCGGTGCACACTGCCGAGCCGCTGCTGGCTGGGGATGTGATCACCCTGCGCCCTATCGATAATGGGCTTGAGAGCGGCACGGTGACGGTGTCGGGTGAGGTTAAATACCCCGGCAGCTATCAGTTACGCCGGGGCGAGACACTGTCGCAGTTACTGGCGCGTACCGGCGGGTTAACCGAACAGGCCTACCCCTATGGTGCGGTGTTTAGTCGCGCCGCGGTAAAACGTCAGGAGCAGCAGGCGCTCCAACGCGCTCAGGAAGAGCTCAGAAACGGCTTGTTTACCACCCTCTCCAGCGGACGGATGGCGCTGGCGGGCACGGCGAACTCGGGCAGTATGGAGTTATACATGACCCTGCTAAGCCAAATTAACCAGGCCCCCCTGTTGGGTCGGGTGGTGATTGAAGCGGATCCGAGCTTGCTGGAAGTACGCCCAGAGCTCGATATCCTGCTGCAGCCGGGTGATACCCTGGTTATGCCTAAGCGACCGGGCTCGGTCAGCGTTGCAGGACAGGTCCTTAACCCCGGCTCGTTGCAGTTCCGACCCGGCATGCAACCTGCGGAGTACCTGGCGATGGCAGGCGGTGCGACGCAGGCGGCAGATACCTCTCGGGCCTTTGTGGTATTGCCTAACGGCACGGCCAAGCCATTAAAGCTATCGGCATGGAGCTACTCGGATCAGCATATTCCGCCGGGCAGCTCTCTGGTTATCCCGCGTGATCTGTTGCCGTTTGATCCGTTGATTATGACCTCTGCGATAACCGATATTCTCGCCAAGGTGGCCATTACTGCAGCTTCGTTAAACGCCATCAATAACTAATGCGACGATTTCGGCTGCACCCGCTACCGGCGGCGCTTGCGCTCGGGCTATTTTCCTGTGCCAGCTACGCATTTCTACCGTCGCCTGTCGGGTCGACTCAGAGCGATTTTGGCGGGGCGGGATTGCTGCAGACCCCGACCGCCCGGTTCGAACAGGTGGGTGGGTTTAACTTTGGTATCAGCTATGCCTGGCCCTATAGTCGCTCGTATATATCGGTGCAGCCGCTGGATTTCCTCGAGACGACGATCCGTTATGTGACGATCAAAAATCGCCTGTATGGCGAGTCGATTGCCGGTGATCAAAGCTACAAAGATAAAGGCATCGATTTTAAGCTTCGCTTATGGTCAGAGTCAGACCAGCTGCCTGCGGCGGCACTGGGGGTACGCGATATCGGCGGCACCGGGCTGTTTGGCAGTGAGTACCTGGTCTTCAGTAAGCGTTACTACGCATGGGATTTCAGCCTGGGACTGGGCTGGGGCTATCAGGGAGGGCGCGGTGATCTGAAAAACCCACTGCGCGCACTGGATGACCGCTTTGGGGAGCGCACGGTTGATGTCGGCCAGGGTGGCACGGTGGGTTTTGGCCGCATGTTCCGGGGCGAGCGGGTCGGCATTTTCGGCGGGATCAATTATCAGCCCCGGCATAGCAACTGGTCGTTAATGCTGGAACTGGATAGTAATGACTATAAAAACGAACCTCTGGCTAATACGTTTCCCAGCTCAACGCCTTTTAATGTCGGCGCCAGTTACCGGGCTTTACCCTGGCTTGAGCTGGGGCTGGGGTATGAGCGTGGCGACACCCTGCTGGCATCCTTTACGTTAGCGACCAACTTAGACCAGCAACGTTCGCCGCCCAAACTGCACGATCCCAAAAAGCCGACCATTAGCGCCGCTGCCGGGCACGTTATCGGTCCAAGCGTTAAGCCCGCCATCGATCCAGTCATCAATCCAGTCCTCGATGATCAATGGGTTGAGGCACTGGCCGCACGTTTTTCACAGCAGCACTTGCGGCTGGAGCAACTCACAGGGACCGCACGCCGCCCGCACGCCATATTCAGCAACCTCTATTATGGCAAAGAACCCGAGGCGATCGGCAGGGCGGCGCGGATACTAACCGATGCCTATCCCGATTCGCTCCAGGTCGCACTCACCCGGCAGGTTCAGGGTGTTGATACCTATCAGGTTGCGCTCAGCGCACAGCAGATCGTTAACGAGGCCACCTATCGCGGTAGCCCGGAAGAGCTGCTGGCAACCGCTTCCTTTGGCGCCACAGCGAATGAAACAAAGAGCGAAACAAAGAGCGAAACAAAGAGCGAAACAAAGAGCGAAACAGACCGCGAAGCAGGCAGCACGGCTGCGGCTACCCATAGCCCTGCCAGCGAAGAGGGGCCAGTACGCCGCCAGGTTGCAACCTACCCGCAATTTAACTGGAGTGCGGCGCCCGGATTTAGACAGAGTATCGGCGGACCGGATAACTTCTACTTTTATCAGGTGTTGGCAACCCTGAATGCGGAGTTAGAAATGACGCCTCAGCTGGCACTGACCGGGCAGTTAGCGTTTGATGTCGTGAATAACATGGAGTCGTTTAAATTCGAGTCAAACTCTCAGTTAGCGCATGTGCGCAGTGATATCAAAGACTACCTGCGCCAAGGTGAGCAGAGCTTATCGCGCTTACAAGCGGATTACGTCGCCTCGCCAAAAACGGAGTGGTATACCAAGGTTTCTGCAGGCTACCTGGAGATGATGTATGCCGGTGCCGGAATGGAGTTACTGTATCAGCCCTTTAACAGCCGCTTGGCACTCAGCGGTGAACTCTATTACGCCCGTCAGCGTGAATTTAAACAGCAGCTGGGTTTGCGGGATTACAGCGTGCTCACCGGGCACCTGAACGCCCACTACCAGAGCGCGTGGAATAATGTCTTAGTCCAAGTCAGCGCCGGTCGGTACCTAGCGAAAGACCTCGGCATGACCTTCGACCTGTCCCGGCAGTTCGATAACGGATTTGCCATGGGGTTCTTTGCCACCTTCACCAACGTCTCCGCCGAACAGTTTGGCGAAGGCAGCTACGATAAAGGCTTCTATATCCGCATCCCTTTCGATGCCCTGTTAACACAATCCAGCCAGAGGGTTGGGACTATTCTGTGGCGCCCACTGACCCGCGATGGCGGGCAGAAGCTACAGCAGGGTAAACCGCTCTATGGGCTAATGAACCGGACCCAAAAAGGCACACTGCTTAAAGACTGGCGCCATTATTAATGCCGTTGTCGGGTTTTAACCCGACAAAACCAACAAGCCCCTTCCAACTCAGACCCCACCTCAACAATTCCAGCAAAGCCCCTGTGGGTCGGGTTTTAACCCGACGCATGTAGCACCGAGGTTAGAACAAATACAAACCCTGGCATGAATATTCAATTTTGTGGATCGGGTTTCAAACCCCACTCAAGGAATTGGTGCCCAGACCAGCATAGAGCATTGTCGGAATGAATTCCGACCCACATAAACCCCGGAAATCCGCCCCTCGCATGCATATGCGAATTTTGTGGGTCGGGTTTTAACCCGACGCATGTAGCACCGAAGTTGAAACAAATACCAGCCCACGCATATTGGATATTTAGATCGGGTTTCAAACCCCACTCAAGGAATTGGTGCTCAGACCAGCATAGGTAGCCGCTTGGGAGCATTGTCGGAATAAATTCCGAACCACAGGTCTTGGTAGGTCAGGTTTTGATCAGATGAAACAAAAGGCTACCTGATTACCCATAATATTCAGCTATCACAGCGACGAGCGATAGGAATACAAGTCCTCGTAGGATGTGGTGAGGCACGAACCGCATCAGACAGGTTTTGAAGTGCCTGTAGGCTAAGGTTCTAGGTGCTACTCCTTGATTGATGCGGTTCGCAAACTCACCGCATCCTACGGGGCCGCGAATATAGATCTGCCGCATCATGGCTGAGTTTCGAGGGTAACCACAGGACCCGACAAATCCAGCAAGCTATTCCTAAGCCAGACCTCACCCAACGCTACCCCCCCAAGGTGACCTGTTAATCCAACCCACCCATAACGTACCGCCCACTCCCTCCATTACTAAAGTATCCCTAGATCGGGTTCCAACCCGACAATACTAACTGGTATAATCGATCCCTTTTTTATGGAGAAGCCCGACTGCGTGCACGGGTTTCCGTCGTTTTATAGATCTGGATCAGCATGAATCACCCCCGTTCTAATATTGAAGTTCAGACCGCAGCGGTCATGGATGATGACGAAATTGACCTGCTCGAACTCTGGCGGGCGCTTTGGCAGGGCAAACTGCTGATCATTGCGCTCACCGCCCTCTTTACGGTGGCTGCCGTCGTGATCGCGTTGCAGATGACCAATATCTACCGTGCCGAGGCGTTGCTGGCGCCTGTAGATGAAAAACAGGGCGGGCTCTCGGCCATGGCCAACCAGTTTGGCGGCCTGGCAGCCCTGGCTGGCGTCAATTTGGGTAGCACAGGCGGTAAAACCGCAACCGCGATCGCTACCCTCAAATCACGCGCCTTTATCGACAGCGTAATCCAGAAGCATCAATTACTGGTACCACTGGTGGCGGGCACCTGGAGCAAAGAGCTGGGCCGCAGTGTTATAGATCCCGAACTTTACGATGAGGCGACCCAGACCTGGGTACGGAAAGTCAGCGGCCCTAAGCAATCCAAACCCTCCGCGTGGGAAGCCTATAAAGCCTTCAAAGAAATTTTATCCGTATCTGAAGACAAGAACAGTGGCCTAGTGACGGTCGCGATCGAGTGGCCCGATGCCAGCCAGGCGCAACGTTGGGTAAGCTGGTTAGTGGAAGATATTAATCACCACTTTAAACAGCAGGATGTGGCTGAAGCGGAGCGTTCGATCCGTTATTTGGAGCAGCAGCTTGAGCAAACCCCGTTGGTGGCGATGCAACAAGTGTTCTATCAGCTGATCGAATCACAAACTAAAACCCAGATGCTGGCCAATGCCCGGGACGAGTATATTTTTCAGGTGATCGATCCTGCCGTCGTTGCCGAAGAGAAGATTAAGCCCAAGCGCGCATTGATAGTGGTGCTGGGGACGCTCTTGGGGGGGATGCTGAGTGTCTTCGTTGTATTGATCCGCTATTTTGTCAAGAAACGTCAGTAGCGCGGATAACGCTTACCCGTGATGGGTTAGGCGATTTGGAAGATCCCTTTAGCGACCATTCAAGCTAGAGGTTAAAGAGTTAAAGAGTTAAAGAGTTAAAGGGACAGTTTTTAATGGTTTGGCTAATAGTTTCGTTTACTACCTCGTTGCTGATGACCTGGTTGATTATCACCCGCATGCATAAGCTGTCGAAGTGGATGCATGACCATGATCTGGACGGGGTGCAAAAGTTTCACGCCAATCCCACTCCGCGAACGGGAGGGGTGGCCGTTATCGTCGGTATTATGGCGGCTTTTTTAGCGGCCCTGGCGATTGATTCAGCGCTGGCGACGTTTCTGGGATTGTTGTTAGCCTGTGGGCTGCCGGTCTTTGCTGGCGGCTTAGTTGAAGATCTGACCAAACAAGTTAAGCCGCGTTATCGGCTACTGCTGGCGTTTGTTTCCGCCGCGCTGGCGTTCTTTTTAATGGATGCCGCCGTGACGCGACTGGA
>JBALTG010000088.1:0-19043 GCA_036964625.1 Motiliproteus sp. | reverse complement strand
GAGAGTAACTACAGCTCCGGTCTTAGTGTCCATGCCTGTCAGTGTATAGGTATGGGGAAGGGCGCCTACGCCCCCGGTCACGGTTAAGGTTAAATCCTGCTTGCCATGCGTTTTAACCCATGTCTCAAAGTCCGACGTTGTCTCGGGCAGGGTTGCCGGCTCAACGCTAACCTTAAAACCGGCGGGAACATCAGGCAGCTGCCCGGTCGTAGGAACGGTACTGCTATTCAACAGCGTCACCGCCATATCCCCGGGCACGGTTTGAAAAACACTGCGCCCCGAATCGGTACTCTGGATCATCGCCGAGGGGCCGGTCTGGATAAAACGCACCTCGCTGTCACCTTTGTAACTAAAGTTTCCGTTGCTATCAGAAACAAAGGGTTCAGTGTCGCCCCGGGCCCCGGAAAACAGATACTCGCCCTGGGCATCTTTGGTATTCATCAAACCCAGCACGAACTGCTGAATTTGCTTCGCCTCCGCGGCAATACCCTTACGGTTTTCGTTAGTCATCGTGCTGTTGTTACCGCGAATAGCCAGCTCTTTGAGCCGATCACCGGCATCATTAACCTGCTGCAGGGTCAGCTCTTCAAGTTCCAGCCGCCGCTGCGACACGGTAATGTTCTCTTGAAAGGTGCCGGTGGCGGCCAACTCACGCCGATACTTGAGAATTTGCGCCGCCGCAACGGGATCATCCGAGGGCCGGTTGAGGTTTTTACCGGTGGAGACCTGCTCTTGCGTCCTGGCCAGCGCGGTCTGGGCCTTTTGCATGTTACTGACGCCATTGTTAAAAATCTGCTGGGTTGAAATACGCATAATTTATCCCCTATCCCACCGATGACAGCAGGGTATCAAACATGCTGCGGGCGGTATTGATCACCTGCGAAGCGGCTTGATACTGCTGTTGGAATTTGATCAGGTTAGCGGCCTCTTCATCCAGGTTGACACCGGAAATCCCGTCACGAATCGATTGTGCACTCTGCATAATGGCCTCGTTGGCCTGCAGGCTGATATTGGCTACCTGGGTCCTGGAGCCGACCTCCTCCACCAAACTGCCGTAGTTATCCTGGTAGCTGGCGGTGCCCTCGACCAAGCTCTGCCGTTGCAATTCCGATAGCTGTAGGGCATTACGGTTGTCGCTGACCGCATCGGTGTTGAATTCAAGGTTAAGCTTATCACCCGGCTTGGGCGTGCCATTGAGGGTGATTTCAAAGCCGTTCAGCTGAATCGACTCGCCTGGCGTATACTCTTTAGCGGCCAAGAACAGCTTAGAATTAGTCGGATCGTCGTTGTCGATCTGGAAAACCGTGTAGGTATCCTGATTGTTACCGTCCTTACCAAAAACCAGCTGCAACTTACTGCCTTGTAAAGCCTCTACATCGGCCCGACTCGGGTCTTGCGCCTCAGCCAGCTGAAATTCAACATCGGAGGGGTGGACCTGAAAGTGGTATGCCTTACCGTCAGTACCGACCAGCCCCGAAGGGATGCCCGGGTCACCCACGGCAATATCGATACCAGCCTCTGGGTCATAGATCTTATTCTCAAGCGTAGTAACGACACCTGCACCAGAGTCAAAATCATGCCCGAAGTCATACAGTGTCGCCGTAACCGGATCAAATGCCGAAGCGGGGGTTGGGGCGGGGCCTTGGTAGACGCTGTAGGTCGTCTCACTGGTGAAATAAACCAATACCGGTGATGGCTTGGGGAGAGCCACACCTGTCACTGCATTGCTCGCTGGATTAATATCTGCTGAAAGATCAACACTGACCAGCTGCCCCGTTCTCGGTGCCAGGTTATTAACCGTGGTCATCTCAACACTCAGGGTACCGCCATTATCTATCGCTGTTTCTGCGCGCACCGGGGAGGCAAAGGCCAGCTCCCGGCCCGAACTCAGCGCCACTTCCATATGTTCCGCACCGGTGCGTACCGGCTGCACCAGGAACTGGTCGTTGTTAGAAAAATTCCGCCCAGTGTCCGATTTAAGCGAAATCGCTAGCCCATCCAGATTGAGTAGCAGCTCTCCGTCGGACTGGGACAGGGTGCCATTTTCGTATTCAGCGTCCAGGCTCGCCGTCCGGGCCTTAAAATCGTCCTGGGTAAACACCTTGCCATCAGACTTGCGCGTCACGGTAAAATCCAAGCCACTGCCGTCGGCTCTCGCGCTGCCAAACTGAACCTCATAGTCGCTGGCTTTGAGCAAACCGCTATCCAGGATCTCAACGCCGGAGGTTGACTTCAGCTCAGTTTGATTGCCACTGAAAGGGCGAACCACGCCCACCTTGGCAGGATCTTTAAACCAGTCACCGCCCATATTACCGTCCAGATCAAGCCCTTTGGCCTGCTGCTGGTTGACAGTATCGGCAAAGACAATCGCTAACCGACCCAGCTCGTTCCTGCTCGGGATCAGCACCTCGTTCTTGAAATCCAGCATGCCACCGATTTCGCCCGTGCGAATCTCGTCGCCAACACTGATCTGCTTGTCACCAATTTTAACAAACACATCAAAATCATCGATATCAGGATCACCCGGCTGCGCTGACAGGGTGCTGGCTGTGCCGCCCAGTACCAGCGGCTGGCCGTTACCGACGAACAGATTGATATCGGTACTGCCGGTACTTGTCTGTACCGAGACGCCCATTTTTTCACTGATCGACAGGATCAGCTCGTCGCGGTGATCCTTCAATTCATTAGCCGCCTCGCCCCGCGCATCCGCCAGTCGAATCTTGTCATTAAGCTCGGCGACCAGCCCCGCCATCTGATTGGCCTCGTTGACCGTACCCTCCAACTTGGCATTAACGGCATCGCTTTGTGCCTGCAATTGCCGGTCAACCTCGACAAACCGCAGCGCCAGCGATTCCGATTGAACGAAAATCAACTCCCGATTGGGAATCGATGCGGGATCGTCGACCCCTGTCTGCAAGGCCGCAAAAAATTGATCCGTAACCGCCGAAATATTGGTATTCGGGTTTGCCAACAGATCATCGACCTGACCGGCCAGAAATGAATACTGCGAGGATTCTGCGAATGCCGCCTGACTGGACCAGAGCTGCTGGGTCGCAAAGGAGTCAGCGATGCGGCTGACATTAAGGACCTGTACCCCCTGCTCCGGCGCCGCCCGCGACGTCAGTTCAACCTGCTGCCGTGAATAGCCAGGGGTGTTGACGTTAGCGATGTTGCTGCTCGCGGTTTCAAAACCACGCATCGCGACGTTGAGCCCCTGCAGGGCGATACCCATTGATCCAGCCATCTGAACCTCCTAATTACGTTGTACGCTTAGCTAAGACTGTATCTGATTATGTAGGTGAGGGATTAAATAACTGCCCCTACCTAGAACCCAGCTCAACTTTCAGTCATTTTTGCGACGGCATTCTGCAGCAGATCGCTGTCCAGAATGCCCATAATCTTGCTGCTATAGTCCGGATCGGTTGCGTAACCGGCCAGCTGCAGCTGCTGGGTATAACTGCGCGGGTCATGCGCCTGATCGAGTGCCTGCTGGTAGCGCGACCCCTGACTCAGGAACTCGACATAATCCTGCATACTCTGTTCATAAGAGCCATAAGCTCGGAAGCTGGCTTTTTCGCGCTGCGCCAGGCCGTCACGGAACTCCAGCGTGCGGGTGCTGACCCGTTCGCCACTCCAGCGCTGATCGGCTTTGATGCCAAACAGGTTGTGACTGCTGCCGCCATCAGAGTGGCGCGGCAGATGTTTGCCCCAGCCGGTTTCCAGGGCCGCCTGTGCTACCAGCACTTCCGGAGCCACGCCCGCCGCCGCCGCTACCCGCTCGGCCACGGGAAACAGCCGTTGCACAAACTGCTCGGGGGATTCGAAGCGATCCGGCTGCGGCTTGGTGGGGGTCGCACCACTGGCGGCGTCGACCGCATAAACAGATTCAGCGGCCTGTTTTATCGACGCCTGTACGGCCAGCGCTGCGGTCTGCTCAAGCAGCTGATTTAAGCCCGCAGAGGCTTGGCTTACCGGGCGATTCAGCTGAATCACCTGCTCTGCATCTACCTGCTGCGGCACCGCCCCCTGAGACAGCTGGCGGATCAATACCTCGCGCAACCCGATACCGCTGCCCGAGGAGAGCGACACACTGAGCTGCTGATCCATCATATCCTGATAGAATTTGCTCTCGCTGCTATCGAACAGACCACCCTCGGACAAGCCCTCATTGGCCTGGCGCATATTTTTAAGGATCATATTGAGAAACAACGACTCAAATTGCTCAGCCACCGCCGCCAGCGCTTTAGGTGCATCTTCACGGCCCGCCTTTTTGAGCTTATTCAGCTCATTGAGGTCGGTATAGGATTTGATACTGAGATCGTTGTTCATTCTGTTGCTCTCCGTAAAGCGGCAAAAAAAGTCCGCTTAGCAGAGATTATGCACAAGCAGTGCCAACAATAAAAAGAGGCTAGAATGGCAAAACCCTGAGGGCCTGCAGCAGCCGGAGCCGCTACCGCCAATCGGCTATTGACCGATCAAATAACGACCAGTTCAGCCCGCAACGCACCCGACTGCTTCAACGCCTCGAGGATCGCCATCAAATCCCCCGGTGCCGCGCCGACCTGATTCACCGCCTGGACAATATCGTTCAGCGACGCCCCCGGCTTAAAGGTGAACATATGCCCGCTGTTCTCATCGACCTCGATCCCCGAGCGCGGCACCACCACGGTATTACCGCCGCTCAGCGCGCCGGGTTGGCTCACTGCCGCATCTTCCAGGATCGACACAGTCAAGCCGCCGTGGGTGACCGCCACCGCAGAGACGCGCACGTTTTCACCGATGATGATGGTGCCGGTACGCGAGTTGATGATGACCCGGGCCACTTCCGCGGCGGGCTCCACCTCGAGGTTTTCCAACACCGACAGGTAGGTCACCCGCTGCCCCGCATCGCGCGGCGCACGGACCCTGATCGAGATTGCGTCCACCGAGGCAGCGACATCCGGCCCCAACATGGCATTGATGCGCTCAGCGACCCGGCGCGAGGTGGTAAAGTCCGGATGATGCAGGTTAAACACCAGATGATCACCGCGGGCAAACGGTGAGGGCACCGAACGCTCGACCGTGGCACCCCCTGGAATACGCCCCACACTGGGCACATTGATGGTGATTCGGGAACCGTCCGCACCCTGTAAACCCAAGCCGCCCACCACCAGATTGCCCTGCGCCACCGCATAGATCTGACCATCAGCACCTTTGAGCGGCGCCATCAACAGGCTGCCACCGCGCAAGCTGGACGCGTCACCGATCGAGGAGACGGTGATATCCAGGGTCTGACCGGGCTTGGCAAAAGCGCCCAGCTCGGCATGAATCGATACCGCCGCAATATTTTTCGACTGCGGATTCACCCCCGGCGGCAGCGTCAGACCAAACTGGGTCAGCATGTTTTTGAACGTCTGCGAGGTAAAACCTCCTTTGTCACCGCTACCGCTCAAGCCCACCACCAGGCCGTAACCGACCAGCTGGTTGGTCCGGACGCCTTCGATATCGGCGATATCCTTAAGCCGCTCAGCCAGTACCGAACCACTGGTACCCGCAAGCAGCAGCGCGGGCATCAAAACAGACACCAGCGCCGAACGGAGATGTTTGATCCTGAGCCGTTTGATCTTAAACCCGTTGATCTTAAACATAGTGCACACCCTGGTTAGAACGGCCAATATGGACTAAAGAAGAAGCGCGAGATCCAGCCCATGCGCCCACTGTCATGCACTTCACCGGTACCGCTGTAGGTGATTCGGGCATCGGCCAACTTGACCGAATCCAGGGTGTTGTCCGGGCTCACATCCTGCGGCCGCACCAGGCCGCTGACCCGGATATACTCATCGCCACTGGTCAGCGTCATCCACTTCTCACCCCGAACCCGCATCACCCCATTGGGCAGAACATCAAAGACCGTGACCGAGATATTGCCGCTGAGACTGTTGCTCTGATCGGCATCGCCGGTACTGGAAAAAGTCCGCGTCCCGCCCGCCAGACTGGCACCCAGCGGCTTACCGTTAAATGACACCTCGGATCCAAACAGGGTCGGGGTAGCGATCTCGATATTGCTGTCTTTTTCGACATCCGTTTCGCTTGATTTACTGGCCTGGGTGCGCTCGGTCAATACGATGGTGAGAATATCGCCCACTCGTCGCGCCTTGGAATCTTCGTACAGGGACAGGCTGGATCCGGCCTGAAAGATCGCCCCATTGACCGGTTTCGGCGTCGCCATCGCGGCAGGCGGAACAGGCGCGAAGTAGGGGTTATCGGGCTTGGGCGACGCCTGGATGGCGCAGCCTGCCAGCCCCAGTAACGTCAGCCCCAGCAGCGCGCCCTGCAGTCTTGCGAAAACTGACCCGGCGAGCTCTAATCCGGTCGCTTTTAATCCTGTCGTTTTTAAACCGGTAGTTTTTAAACCGGTAGCTTCTAATCCGGTAGCATCTAATCCAATCACAGATTTCTTGCTGCGCATAACGCTACTCCTCCTGGCCGTATTTCGCACCACTAAGCCTCGTGTTATAACTGCTGGGTGATGAACGACAGCATCTCGTCAGCGGTCGAGATCACCTTAGAGTTCATCTCAAAGGCGCGCTGAGTCGAGATCATATTGACCAGCTCCTCCACCGAGTTCACATTGGAGTTTTCCAGCGCCCCTTGGATGGTGCGACCAAACTCCGCGGAATCCGGATTGCCCGTCGTAGGCGCACCGCTGGAAACGGTCTCCTGATACAGATTGCCGCCCATCGCCTGCAACCCCGAGGGGTTGGTAAACCCGGCCAGGGTCATCTGCCCTATCTGGGTCGCAACCGTGCTACCACCCTGAGTGACGGAAACGCTACCGTCGGTGCCGATCGACACCGAGGTCGCGTCTGCGGGAACGGTTATCTGCGGCTCCACCGCATCCCCCTGCGAGGTCACGATCTGACCGGAAGAACTGAGCTGGAAACGACCGCTACGGGTATAGGCCGTTTCACCATTGGGCAGTGCGATCTGGAAAAAGCCCCGCCCCTCGACGGCAATATCCAGATTCTGATCGGTAACATTGAGCGTACCCTGGGTGAACTGTTTGACCGTACCCGCGGTACGCACACCGGTCCCCAGCTGCAGCCCTGAAGGCAGCTCGGTACCCTCGGCGGACTGAGCACCGGGCTGACGCGTAACCTGATAAACCAGATCCTCAAACACCGCCCGATCGCGCTTGAAGCCGTCGGTACTGAGGTTGGCCAGGTTGTTCGATACCACGCGCAGGGCGGTATCCTGCGCACTCAGGCCGGTCTTGGCGACAAATAAAGCACCGTTCATCCTGTTATTCCTCTCTCTGGACAGCGTGGCTGTCGTTTAATCTAGTGTGGTAGTCCGCTTAGCCGACGTGACGACGCTCAGGCTAACCGATGTCCTGCATAATTTTTGCGGCGGCGGTGGCATTCTCTTCCGCGTTTTTCATCATCTTGATATTCATCTCAAAGCGTCGCGACAGATCGATCATCGCGGTCAACTCGCTGACCGCATTGACGTTGCTGGTCTCGATGTAACCCGCCTGCAGCTGCACCAGCGGATCGGGCGCGGCAGCAGCGCCGCCATTAACCCGAAACAGACCATCACGGCCCTTGCTCAGGCTCTGCGGATCGGGGTTAACCAGTTTGATCCGATCCACCACCGCCAGCTCCCGGGCCTGGCTCCCCTGCACCCGCACGGTGACGGTGCCGTCACTACCGATCTCGATCTTGGAGCTGGGCGGCAACTGAATCGGCCCGCCATCGCCCAGCACCGGCAAGCCACTGCCTGTGCGCAGCTGGCCGGCGGCATCAACCTGCAGCTCACCGGCACGGGTATAGGCTTCGCCACCATCGGTCGCCTGTACCGCGATCCAGCCGCTCCCCTGAACGGCGACGTCCAGATCGCGGCCGGTGGGGTTATTAACACTGCTGGACAGATCGGTCGCCGGACGCTCGGTCATGGCGTACACCCTTGACTGATAACCGGCGCCAATCACCGGCATGGCGCGGGCCTGAGCCAGATCCGACTTGAAACCGGTGGTATTGACGTTAGCCAGATTGTTGGCATGCGCCGTCTGCGCCAGCATGGTCTGGGTGGCACCGGTCATCGACAGATAAAGCAGCTTGTCCAAGGGTTAACTCCTCGTGAGCAGTACCGAGAGAGTAAACCCTCATCGACAACTACATTCTTTCATTACTAACAGATGTCTCTTTAGCTAAGACCTAGCAAGTAAGATGCCACTTTGTTACATCGCCGCTCCTGCGCATCCATGCGCCCGCGGCATACCGTACATCCTGTACATCGCCGCTCCTGCGCATCCATGCGCCCGCGGCATACCGTACATCCTGTACATAAAAAAGCACGCCCGGGACGGAGCCCGGACGTGCTGTTAAGTGCTTGCTGAATCCTGCTTTCTAAATTGGCCCTAGCTGATCTGCAAGATGGTCTGGGTGATCGAGTTTTCGGTCTGCAGGGTCTTCGAGTTAGCCTGGAAGTTTCGCTGCGCCTCGATCAATTTCACCAGCTGCTCCGACAGATCGACGTTGGACTGCTCCAGCGAGGCCGAACGCAACTGACCATTAAGCCCGACACCCGGAGGGTTAAGGATCGCCTGCCCGGAATCCAGGGTCGCGGCCCAGGCGGTATCACCGATCGGCTGCAGACCACTCTGGTTTTCAAAGGTCGCCAACGCCACTCGACCCAGATTGGAGTCCTGACCATTACTGAAACTGGCAACCATGGTGCCGTCAGAGGCAAAGTTGACCCCGATCAGATCACCCTTGGTAAAGCCGTCCTGGGTAGAGGAGTTAAGAATCGACTCGGAGGCAAACTGGCTGGTACCGCTGATATCGAGGCTAATCAGATCACTTCCTTCGATACTGGGATCAGCGGCGGCATCAGCGCCTCTGATCTCGATCGACTCCGCGACCAGCCCGCTGCTTGGCTCGCCATTGACCGATTCGAGGAGACCGGTTGAGGAGAATTTAAGGATGATCGGTCCCGGCTCTGTGGGAACACCTGTAGTGATGGTCCCCGGCGGCTTGGACTTGCCGATATCCAGCGGCTCGGTGCCATTCAAGTAGGCATATAGCTGGTAGATACCCTCAAAGCGGTCGTCGCCCTTTTCAACTTCCACGGCCGCGCTAGGGGCGCCTGTAAGTCCATTAATACCAGGATGAGCAGTCAAGCCCGTATCCAAAGCCGTGACCGAAGAAGGGTCAGTAGCGCCGAACATTTCGGAGACGACCAATGGATCCACATCGCCCGCATTCGTCTTATAGGTGATATTTAGAAAGCTTGGATTATCTGGATCCACCGACACACTTTCAACATTAGGAAAGACCGCTTTTATGTCGGCCTGAGCGTCTTCGAAAGCTTGAGCAATAACGGACCCATTACCCGCATCATAGCCTACTGTAAAGGTATCGGGGGCCGTTCCCAGGGTAATTGTGCCGGTACCGTCCGTTGGCCCAGCAAACTGCAAGCGCTGCACCTCGGATGCAGACAGATCACTCGCCACAACCGTCGAGGTGACCCCGGCTCCCTGAACAAGAATATCATCCACGTCCGCAGCCGACGCGGCATAGGTAATCTGTAATTTGTTCGGATCTGCCGGATCAACCTTAACACTTTCAATCCTCTTGTCCCCTTTCTTAAGAGCTTCCAAGGTTACTTTGGCCTCGTCCACGGGGGTAGTTGCGGTCATCGCAGCAAAGAATGTGTTCGCGTCTGCAAAGGGGCCGCCTGCCGGCGTTATCGTCTGCCCAGCCAGGGTGATGCTCGACAGCGGTGCAGGAAACGTGGCGGGGGTCAACCCGATGGTCTGACGTTCGCGCACCGAGCGTTGCTCAACATAATCGAATTTAATGGTATTTTCATTACCCAGGCTATCGAACACCCGGCTGGTGGTGCTGTAGCTGTAAGAGGCGGGCTTATCGGGACTGTAATCGGGAAGCAGGTCATCGGCATCCTTTCGGTCATCGATATTGACCGACAGCCCCATCGTGCTGGTCGCCTGCGGCCGACTCTCTTTTTCGGAGACCGCGAGATTTCCGGACGGCAGCATATTACCGCCCGCATCCAGCCCAAAGCCCTGCAGAAAGCTGCCGTTTTTAGACACCACATTGCCGTCTTTATCCAGCTCGAAGCCGCCGGCACGGGTGTAGCTGATGCCACCCTGACCGTCGTTAAGCTGGAAAAAACCACTGCCATCGATCGCCAGATCCAGATTGTTGTTAGTGAACTGAATGGTCCCGGACTTAAAATCCTGGGCGATATCCGCCACAATCACACCTGAACCCGCACTATTGGCGCTGCCCTGACCGACCACCACGGTGGAGAAGATATCGGCAAACTCGGTCCGGCCGGTTTTAAAGCCGACGGTACTGGCGTTGGCGATATTGTTACCGGTGACATTCAACTCGGTTGTCGCGGCCTTAAGCCCCGTAATCGCTGTACTAAAACCCATGATTACACTCCAATCTGCTTGATCTGGTCGAAGGTTACCGAACCCCCAGCGATATTAACTTTCATGCCGACGCCGTTCTGCCCCAGGCTAACGCTATCGACGTTGCGCCCCAGATAGGCCTGCACCGGCAGGTATTCACCCTCCCAGAGCGCCTCAGCCTCGAGCCGGTACTGGCCGGCCCCAAGCTCAGGCGGCAACTGCAGCGCAAACTGACCATCCCCGGCGGCCTGGGCCCCTAACGCGTGGCTGCTGACCAGATTGTTGGCGCTGTCGTAGACGCGAACCCGGACATCTTCATGACTGGTCTGAAGCGCCAACACCCCGGCGATGGCGCCATCCTCGCCAACCTCGGCGGTCTGGGTCGGCACGTATACCGTCTTGCCCACCAACGAGGAGGCCTGCAGCGCGGTCTGACTCGACAGCAACCCGGATGACATATTCTGCATCGAGATATTCATGTTGTTGATACTCTCAACCATGCTCATCTGCGAAATCTGATTCATATACTGCGCGGTATCCGTCGGACTGCTCGGATCCTGATTCTGCATCTGCGCCATCATCAGCTTCATGAACATGTCACTCTGCTCTTTAGCCGCTGACTGGGTACTGTCTGCCTGTTTGTTCAGATCCAGAAAGACATTGCCCGAGTTATTTACGCCATTGATACTCATCGTCCACCTCCGCTGGCAACCGTTCGCCCGCTTATCTTTGGTTGTCTTTCAGTCATCACCCCTGCCCCAACTGCAGCAACCGTTCGCCCGCTTATCTTTAGTTGTCTTTCAGCCATCACCCCTGCCCCAACTGCAGCACCCGCTTCATCATATCTTTGGCCGACCCCATGATATCGGCATTAGTTTGGAACGAACGAGAGGCCGAGATCATGTTGGTCATCTCCTCCACCACGTTGACGTTGGGATAGAACACATAGCCTTGGTCGTTGGCCATTGGATGGGTCGGCTCAAACTGTTTCCGCAGCGGCGCAGCACTCTCGACAATCCCGGTAACCTGAACCCCAACGCCCGCCCCGGAGACCGACCTGTCCGTGCCGGCCATTGCCGCCATCACCTGCTCTTGCACCATCGCAAACACCGGCTGTCGGGCCCGGTAGGTGCTATCCATGCTGCTGCTGACACTCTCGGCGTTAGCGATGTTTGAAGCCACGGTATTGAGGCGGATACTTTGCGCACTCATGCCGCTACCGGCGATATTAAAAATATTAGTCAGAGACATCGATATCTTCCCTATTCCACTTACTCGCCTTTAATGGCGGCCATCAAACCGGTCATCTTCTTATTCAGAAAGGTGAAGCTGGCCTGGAACGCCAGCGCATTCTTGGCGTATTCAGCCTGTTCCTGCTGGACGTCGACGGTGTTGCCATCCAGCGACGGCTGCAGCGGGGTACGGAACATCATCTCCGCAGCAAAGTCCGGATTGATGGCGCCGCCTTGATGACCCGACTGAGTCGCACTCATTGCCAACGACGATGCCTGCTGCTTTAGCGCACCATTGAGAATGCCTTTAAAATCGATATCGCGGGCTTTATAGTTGGGCGTATCGGCATTGACGATATTGCTGGCCAAAATCTCGGCACGCTGTGTCCGCAACAACAGCGCCTGCGGATGAATGCCCAATGCTGAATCAAAAGAGATCGCCATACTGTTTGCTCCACGAGTTTCTACACAGGAACAAAGCAATAACAGTGCCAACAACACAAGCTACTGTTTTATAGGTCTTTTACAAAGAATCATAAAATGAAAACAGAAAAAACGGCAAGCCTTTTCCGCCCAAGCGGCAACGCGCGACGGCATAAAAAGGACAAAGAGACGCCTGGTTAGCCATGACGTTCAGCTATCGCAACGATGAGCGATAGGAATTCAAGCTAACGTAGGATGTGGTGAGGCACGAACCGCATCAAGCAGGGTTCGGCAGTGCCTGTAGGGGAAGGTTACAGATGCTACTTCTTGATTGATGCGGTTCGCAAACTCACCGCATCCTACGGCACCTCGAAAACAGATCTGCCGCATTATGGCTGAGCTTCGAGGGTAATAAGGAAAGGACGAGAGGATAAGCCAGCGGATCGAGGACCGATCCGCTGCAGAGGGCAAACGAGCAGACTGCTAGATAGCGCGGTAGATAATGCCGGGGCTGCAGTGCACCATCTCGAAAATATCATTGAGCGGGCCCAGCGACTCAGACGCCCCTAATAACAGGTAGCCACCGGGTTTCAGTTGGGCACGGATCTTACGCAAGATCTGTTGTTTCAGCTCAGAAGAGAAGTAGATCAGCACATTGCGACAGAACACAATATCAAATTTACCCAAAGCTCCGTAGCTGCCCAGCAGGTTCAGAGATTTAAAATCCACCCGGGCCTGAAGATCGCGATTGATTTGCCATGACCCGCTCTCCGACCGGGCGAAATGGCGCGTCAGCTGCTCTTTCTGCAATCCGCGTCCAATGGCGAGCATGTCATACTCACCACGACGGGCATGCTGGAGCATAGTCGGGGATATATCCGTCGCGACAACCTTCTCGCCAATCCGGATCAAACCCGGCTTGAGACGTCGTAACTCATCGATAACCATGCTGATAGAATAGGGCTCCTGCCCGGAGGAGCAGGCCGCAGACCAGATCCGCAGCGGCTGTGCTCCCAGAGCCGGAGCCAGTTCAGGCAACAACCGGTCACGCAGGATGGCATACGGGTGAACATCCCTAAACCACAGGGTTTCATTGGTGGTCATGGCATCAACCACCTGTTCTTTCAGCCGCGCAGTTCGTTTCATCTGGGTCACCAGCGCATCCAGGCCAGAAAAACCATTCTCCTGCATGATCGAATTTAAACGGCTGCTGACCAGATACTCCTTGTTATCACCCAACAGAATGCCGCAGGCGTCCTGAAGAAAATCCCGAAACAGCGAAAACCCCTGGGGCGTAATCTGAACGCGTGAATTGGAAAACTGTTTAGTCAAATGTACGTACTCACTGAGAACCAAAGCGGATTAGACGCGGCTACCTAGCCTATTGAACACCCAGCGCTTCCATGCGATCTTTCACCCGGGTTGCCAGCTCATCGGGCTGAAATTTAGCGAGAAAGTCATCCGCCCCAACTTTTTCGACCATCACCTTATTAAACATCCCGCTCAACGATGTATGGAGCATAATGTAGGCCCCCCTCATCCGCACATCGTCGCGAATCGACGCAGTGAGGGTGTAACCATCCATCTCCGGCATCTCAACATCGGAGATGATCATAAAAAACGCATCGCTAATACTTTGCCCGGCATCCGCCAACTGCAGCAGGTAGTCCCACGCCTCTTTACCGTTATTTTTTAACGTGACCTCGACGCCCAACCCGACCAGGCAACGCTCAAGCTGCTTACGCGCCACGACCGAGTCGTCAACGACTAAGACATGCCGGTGCTCAAGTTTATTATCGCGTACCTGGTCGGCAATGGTCTGATCAACCTCCTCCGAGCGCGGAGCCACCTCAGCCAGAATTTTCTCGACATCCAAAATCTCGACCAGATGGCCATCCTGCTCGGTCACCGCCGTCAGATAATTATCGTTGCCGGCTCCGCGGGGTGGCGGATGAATCGCGTCCCAGTTGGTATTGATGATGCGCTCGACTTTATGCACCAGAAAACCTAATACCTGCTGGTTGTACTCGGTGACAATCACGAAACTATCCGCCATCGCCGCCTCAGAGATATCCCCCCGGCCCATAGTGGCACCCAGGTCCAACACCGGAATCGCACTGCCACGAATATGCGCAACCCCTTTTACCCCAGGCTTTAGCTTGGGCATCAGGGTCAGCTTGGGACAACGGATCACTTCCCGGACTTTAAACACGTTAAGTCCGTATATTTGTTCCCCTGCGAGTCTAAACAACAGCAACTCCAGACGATTCTTGCCCACCAGCTGCGTGCGCTGATTCACACTATCAAGAATACCGACCATGGTATGCTCCTAGACTTGCGTTACTTTTAAATAAAACTTTAACTATCGACTAATTCTCGCATCTGAATAAAAATCAGTGCTAACGAATACGAAATCATAGGGTAATTCCGTGCTCAAAGGTAGTCTAATCCTAACCGCCTGGCTGCTTTTATGGGCCGGATCTCATACCGCCCAAGCCGTTAATCTCTCACTTTCCGAGCAAGCTCAAGCCTATCTTAGCCAGCAACTGCAGTCGCAACTTGACCCCCGCGACCAACTCCAGATCCGCGTACGCATGCCGGACTCCCGACTGCAGCTGGAACCCTGCGCAAACGCTGTGACGTTCAGCACCAGCCGATCGATCCAAGCGGGCAGTTTTTCCCTCAAAGCAAATTGTGATTACCCTCGCCGCTGGAGCCGTTATCTGCAGGGTGAAATACAGATCCTGCGGCAGGTATTAATCAGCACCCGACCTCTCAGCAAAGGGCATCGCTTGCAAGCGCGGGATATGCGCCTCAAGGCGGTAGACAAGAACAGCCTGAGGGAGGGCTCCTACACCCAAGCCCAACAGATCCTCGATTACCAATTAAACCGCTCCGTTGCCGGAAACATTCCTCTAACCCCTAAACTACTATCCCCCCCGGTGCTGATCCAGAAAGGTGACACCGTCACGATCCAGGCAGGCAGCAACGGCATCCATGTCGAAATGGCAGGCACCGCCTTGGAAGCAGGGACTCTGAGCCAACAAATTGCGGTTAAAAACAACCAATCAGAGCGCGTGATCAAAGCCACCGTGATCGGATACGGCAAGGTCAAGGTGCGACGCTAGAAGGCCTCGATACCCGTCAGCGCGGCAAACCCACATGATTTCAACCACCTGATACTCTATACTGAACCTGTTCCCAGCAAGAGTTGTAGGACGGCAATAAAAACATAATTTTTACTAAAGTTTTTCGAGGCTTCGTCGATACCCTGAACAAGAACATGAATCAGTATTTTTTGAGGTACGCGGGATGGCCATCAACGATCTGACAGGCCTGTCATCAGTCCATGCAGGCGCACGCAGCAAAGCAAGCAGCCATTCGCCAAGCGCCGGTACTGCTGCGACTGGACAACAGCCCGCGACTAACGCCCCAAGCCCGGCAGAAACCGTCAAACTTAGCTCCGAAGCCCAGATGCTGAACAAACTCGAAGAACAGCTATCCCAGCTTCCCGATACCAATGAAGGACGCATCGCCGGCATCAAGCAAGCGATCGCAGACGGGACGTTTTCGATTAATCCCGAGCGAATAGCCACAAAGCTAGCCTCATTGGAAGAGCAACTGTTCAATTAGTATGGATGCCAACATAAAATTCGTTAAGCGCTTTTGTGAGCTCGTCGATGAGGGTAGCCAGATACTGGCGACCCTTTGTCGGTTAAGCGACGCGGAAAAGACGGCCATCGCACAGCTCGACCCATCCGCACTCCAAGACAGCGTCACACAGAAACAACAACAGCTCGAACGACTGGCCGAGAACACCCTGCAACGCAATCAAACACTGGTCGAACTTGGCTTTAGTGCTGACGAACAGGGACTCAAGCTATTATTGGCAGGGCTATCTCCCGCTATCGCCGAACAGGTATCGAGCCGCTGGAGCACACTAACGGCCCAACTCAAGCTTGCCTCCGAGTTAAACCTGCGCAATGAACAGATCGTCAATCGCAGCCAAAAAAACCTATCCCGACTGGTCAGCATCCTCCAGGGGCAAAGCCCCAAAACCACGATCTACAACGAAGCGGGCCACAAAGGCAACTACAGCGCCCAAAACACCCTGGGCAAAGCATAACAAACAGCCCTCCTAAGTATCGTATCTATCGACTTATGGCTGTTGAGCCGCTAAAATCCTGCATCGCAGCCTCCCCGTAGTCCAACAGGACACAACAGAGCCCTTCTAAGACTTAGATAACGGTTCTTATACCGGGCGGGCCTCCGCGCATTACGGCCCAGTAGCTCAGCTGGATAGAGCAGCCCCCTCCTAAGGGGCAGGTCAGAGGTTCGAATCCTCTCTGGGTCACCATCATATTGAAATCAAAATCATTTTTTGTCGGCCTTACTGGCTTCTCTCTCATGACCCTCGCCGGCTATGTACCCATTAACTGTTGGCACTATCTGTTGGGTTGCTAGCCAGAATCACCCAGAGGCCAGACTGCCCTGACGAGGGGCTAGGCCCTTGTGGGAGCAGGGCTCCCACGGCGCTATAGGGTCTCCTGATTACCCACAAAGCTCAGCCAAGATGCAGCCGATCTATTCTTTCTGCATAAACCAACAACCCAAGCATGCATTTTTTGTGCGTCGGTCTGAAATTGCTCCTGCAGTTAAGACACTTCCCACATATCCCTGTGGGTCGGGCTGTAGCCTGACATGGGTAGCACTCTGGTCGGTATAACAACTAATCTGCATGAATGGAGGGGTTTGTGGATGGGTATAGCATCCAGAAATGGGTGGTTTCTGAGGATTTTGTCAGGCTGAAGCCCGACCCACATAACCACCAACCCCTGCTGTTTCCTTTGTGGGTCGGGCTTCAGCCCACCCGCAAGCGGGCTCGGACCTCCAAAAGGCGAGTTAAACCGGCTGAATACTGGCTGCGGCCACTGACAGGCTGATCTGCAGCAGCGGGTTGGGTAAATCTACTGTCCCTAAATGACAGGTTGGCTGTCCCGAGTCGACATTGTGGCAAATCCTGTGCACGGCAGAATAACGGCATCGATAGTCGGGGCTGCTGTGGCCCGCGCACTGATCAACCCACGGAGTCGTCCATGCCGATCGCCCAAGCCGTCCCGCCGCGTTTTACGCTCTCTGAAGCCAAGCAAATCGCCCAGGATCTGTTCGGGATTGTGCCCGATTCAATCAAGGATCTGGGCAGTTATATTGATCAGAACCTATTGCTGACCGATACGGGCGGTCGGCAATACCTGTTAAAGATTCACGACCAGGCCGAGAAACGTGCGGTGCTGGAGCTTCAGAATGCGGTGATGCATTTTCTGGAAGGCAAGGCAGGGGCTGTCCGCTTCCCCCAAGTCTATCCGTCACTGAACGGTGACGAGTGCCCCAGCGCGATGGATGCCAAGGGTGAGGCTTACTTTGTGCGCCTACTCCATTTCCTGCCCGGTGCGTTGCTTAAAGATGTTGCGCAGTTCAGCGTGCCCTTGCTAACCGATATCGGCCGCACGGTGGGGCGGATGGATCATGCCCTGGAGGGCTTCGATCACCCGGCGGCCAACCGTGCCGATCTGCCTTGGGATCTGAAAAACGCCGATCGTACCGGTCAGCTATCGCGTTATATCGCCGACCCGCACCAGCGTCGTCTGGCTGAGTTCTTCTTGATGAAATTCGACGCTGAAGTGGAGCCGCTGCTGCGTAATCTGCGTAAGAGCGTGGTCCACAACGACAGCCACCGTTACAGCATTCTGGTCGATGCCGCACTGCCGGATCGGGTCAGCGGCATCTTCGATTTCGGCGATACCGTTTACACCCACAGCGTCTGCAATCTGGCGGTTTGTCTGTCGGATATCATGGTGCAGTGTGAGGATCCCATTTCCGGGGCTGCGGTCGTGGTTGGTGCCTATCACCGCGAACATGCGTTGAGCGAAGATGAAGTGTCGTTGCTGTTTCATCTGAGTGCTACCCGCATCGCGCTGTACGTCTGTATGGCGGCGTATCACCGCGAAGTGGATCCGGGTAACGATCACGCCCAGGTTAAGGAGCAGCAAAACTGGGCGCTGCTGGAGCAGCTGCTGGCGGTCAACCCGATCCGCGCACTGGATGCCTTCCGCGGGGCCTGTGGCATGGAAGACCTGGCATCGGAGCGTAAAGCGCGAGGGGAGGCCAATCTGGCCAAGCGGAAGCAGTACTTCTCCGGCGCGCTCTACACCCATTACGCCAAGCCGCTGCATCTGAGTGGCGGCGCGCTGCAATACCTGTTCGACGAAGAGGGTAATACCTACTACGACTGCGTCAACAACGTCTGTCAGTGGGGTCACTGCCACCCAACCATCGTCAAGGCGGTGCAGCAGCAGGCGTCGCGGCTTAATACCAATTCGCGCTATGTTTATGATCAGATGACCGATTATGCCGATCGCCTGTTAGCCACCTTTCCCGATCCATTGAACGTGGTGTTCTTCGTCAACTCCGGTTCCGAGGCCAACGATCTGGCGATGCGGATCGCCAACACCGTCAACGGTCAACGCGACATGATCGTGCTGGATAAGGCTTACCACGGTAACTCCCAGGCCTGTACCGACATCAGCCCCCATCGCATCGACCGTCCCGGTAAGCCGGGTCTGCCAAGCCATGTGCACAAAGCGCTGGTGCCCGATACTTTCCGGGGTCCCTACACCTTGAGTGACCCCGAAGCCGGTGCCAAGTACGCCGAAGATGTGGGCCGGATCATCGCCGAGCTGGCAGCCGAGGGTAAAGCGCCCACCGCCTATATCGCCGAGTCGTTGGTGGGCACCGGCGGCCAGTATGTGCTGCCACCCGGTTACCTGACATCCGTGTATGAAAAGGTGCGTGGCGTCGGTGGTCTTTGCATCGCCGACGAAGTACAGGTAGGTTTCGGCCGCACCGGTAAACACACTTGGTGTTTTGAATCTCAGGATGTGGTACCGGATATCGTCACCATGGGTAAG
>JBALTG010000087.1:0-19157 GCA_036964625.1 Motiliproteus sp. | reverse complement strand
CCTCGAATTTAGGCAAGGCTTTGTACACCGACAACCAAGCCTCCTGAACCACCTCATCAGCGATCGCCATACCCACGATTGAGCGCGCCAAGCCCAACATAGGACCGTAGTACGCTTCAACAATACGATTAAAACTGGCCTTATCACCCTGGATCAATTTTGGCAACAAGCCTGCTTCAAAAGCCTCTGTTTGATTGTTTTTTGGGTAAGTTTCGATAATAAAATCACTGACCAATGAGCCTGGGTTGACAACCTTACCAATCTTCATCGGTGCAGGTCCAGACTGACATTACCTTTCTGCCGGTAAAGCCAGCTATGATTGCGACTAGCGCCCCAACTGATGCCCTGACTGCAGCGAAACAGCACCTGGGGCGGCCACAGCCGCCTTTAACATGGCCGCGACAATGATCCGGAGAGAGCCTTTCACAGCACTGCCTCAACCCCGCAGACCCGGGAGCCATTGCCGTCATTTTATCCATTGCCGAACAACCTACTCATGACTGGGAGGCTTACCGGCAACTTCGCAGGACAAAAAAAAGCGACCCTAAGGTCGCTTTTTTTCAGAACGAGGTCACCGACTTACCAGCCAGTCACTTCCTTCAACGCATCACCGATCTGAGCCAAAGAACGCACGGTCTTAACACCGGCATCTTCCAGCGCTGCAAACTTCTCGTCGGCAGTACCCTTGCCACCGGAGATGATTGCACCGGCGTGGCCCATACGCTTACCGGCAGGCGCAGTTACACCCGCGATGTAAGAGACCACTGGCTTAGTCACGTTGGCTTTGATATAAGCTGCCGCTTCTTCTTCAGCGGTTCCGCCGATCTCACCGATCATCACGATCGCTTCGGTCTTCGGATCATTCTCGAACAACTTCAGAATGTCGATGAAGTTAGAACCCGGGATCGGATCACCACCGATACCGACACAAGTAGACTGACCGAAGCCTGCGTCTGTAGTCTGCTTAACCGCTTCGTAGGTCAGGGTGCCTGAGCGCGATACGATACCGACCTTACCCGGCAGGTGGATGTGGCCGGGCATGATGCCGATCTTGCACTCGCCCGGAGTAATAACACCAGGGCAGTTAGGACCGATCAGCGTCACGTTCAACTCATCACAACGCACTTTACACTCGAGCATATCCAGCGTCGGGATACCTTCGGTGATGGCAACGATCAGTTTAATACCGCTGTTTGCCGCTTCCAGGATAGAATCCTTACAGAAAGCCGCAGGAACATAGATCACAGAAGCTTCAGCACCAGTCACAGCTACCGCTTCAGCAACGGTATTGAACACGGGCAGACCCAGGTGCTGTTGGCCGCCCTTACCGGGCGTTACACCACCAACCATCTTGGTGCCGTAAGCGATCGCTTGCTCGGAGTGAAAAGTACCCTGACCGCCGGTGAAACCCTGGCAGATTACTTTGGTGTCTTTATTGATTAAAACGCTCACTTATTTACCCTCCGCTGCTTTAACCGCTTGCTGCGCCGCGTCAGTCAAGCTGGTAGCCGCGATGATGTCCAGACCAGATTCCGCCAGTACCTGAGTACCCAGTTCTGCGTTGTTGCCTTCAAGACGTACAACGACAGGCACTTTAACGCCCACTTCTTTAACAGCCGCAATGATACCTTCGGCGATCAGATCGCAACGTACGATACCACCAAAGATGTTAACCAGAACCGCTTTCACCGCATCATCGGACAGGATGATTTTGAACGCCTCGGTAACACGCTCTTTGGTCGCGCCGCCCCCAACGTCGAGGAAGTTGGCGGGGAAGCCGCCGTGCAGAGCAACGATATCCATGGTTCCCATGGCCAGGCCTGCGCCGTTAACCATGCAACCGATAGTGCCATCCAGCGCCACGTAGTTGAGCTCCCACTTGGCCGCGTTGGCCTCACGCTCATCGTCTTGTGACGGATCGTGCATCTCTTGCAGATCTTTGTGACGATAGATCGCGTTGGAGTCGATCACGATCTTGGCATCCAGACAGTGCAGGTTGCCAGCGTCAGTGATAACCAGCGGATTAACCTCTAGCAGAGCCAGATCCTTATCCTTGAACAACTTCGCCAGACCCATAAAGATCTGTACAAATTGCTTAACCTGATTACCTTCAAGACCCAGTTTGAACGCCAGATCACGGCCCTGGTAAGGCTGAGGACCCGCCATCGGATCGATAATCGCTTTGAGGATCTTTTCAGGCGTCTCTTCAGCTACCTTCTCGATCTCAACACCACCTTCGGTAGATGCCATGAAAACGATACGCTGGGACGCGCGATCAACAACCGCACCTAGGTACAATTCCTGAGCAATGTCGGTGCAGGTCTCTACCAATATTTTGGTAACTGGCTGACCATTAGCATCGGTCTGATACGTCACCAGACGCTCGCCCAGCCACTTTTCAGCAAAGGCTTTAGCTTCGTCAGCACTGTCAACCAACTTGACACCGCCCGCCTTACCCCGACCACCGGCGTGAACCTGTGCTTTAACAACCCACTTATCACCACCAATAAGCTTGCAAGCCTCTGCCGCGTCTTTGGGGGTTTCAACAGCCTCACCAATGGACACCGGCAGACCGTACTGGGCAAACAATAGTTTTCCCTGATACTCGTGAAGATTCATGTCTCGATCCGTTTTTTACGTTCTACTGTGTGCGGCCCAGAAAGGACCGCGCCAAAGTGCTCCCTGTTACCAGTGGAGCCCGATTTTATAAACACCCGTCGCCGGGCGTCTGGTTAGCGCTTTTTGCGATTAGCGATGTGAATCGCGTGATTATCACAAGCCAAAGCTGCCTCATGAATCGCTTCACTGACAGTTGGGTGTGCAAACACGGTCAACTGCAGATCTTCAGCGGTGGAGCCAAACTCCATCGCGATCACTGCCTGGGCAATCAGCTCGCTCGCCTGACCACCGATGATATGGCAACCCAGGATACGGTCGGTGGCTTCGTCTGCGATTAGCTTAACGAAGCCCTCGGTGTCCTGTGATGCCATCGCACGACCGGACGCGGCAAATGGGAACTTACCCACTTTGACCTTAACGCCCTCAGCTTTAAGCTGCTGTTCGCTCTTACCGACCCACGCCAGTTCCGGGTGGGTGTAGATGATGCCGGGGATGCAGTCATAATTCATCTGCGCTTTATGGCCGTGGATAATATCGGCGACCATGACCCCCTCTTCAGAAGCTTTGTGCGCCAGCATCGGGCCACGGACCACATCACCGATCGCGTAGACACCCGGAACGGTAGTACGGCACTGGCCGTCAACGGCGATAAAGCCACGTTCGTCCAGACCCACACCACAACCGGCATCCAGCAAGGCTTCGGTATAAGGACGACGACCAACGGCAACGATCAGTTTATCGACGGTAACTTCCTGCTCGCCGTTGGCATCGGCAAATTTAACCAGAACCTCTTGGTTGTTGCCGGTGCCCTTGATCTCAGTACCCGTCACTCGCGCATTCAGGCGAATATCCAAGCCCTGCTTCTTGAAGCTTTTCTGCGCGTCCTTGGCCATGTCCTTGTCACAAAACGGCAAGAACTCTTCCATCGCCTCCAACACGATCACCTCAGAGCCCAGACGTGCCCATACGGACCCCATCTCCAGGCCGATAACGCCTGCACCGATAACACCCAAACGCTTAGGGGTCTCGGAGATATTAAGCGCACCTTCGTTGTCCAGGATCAGATCATCAACCAGCGGCGCGGGCGGAATGTTAACCGGTACCGAACCTGCCGCGATAATGATGTTAGCTGCATCAACGACCTCAGTGCTGCCATCGTTTTTGGACACTTCAACCTTGTTGCCGCCGAGCACCTTACCCTTACCCGCCAGCACGGTAACGCCGTTAGCCTTGAACAGCCCGGCAATACCGCCAGTCAGGTTCTTGACGATCTGGTTCTTACGACCAATCATCGCGGCAACGTCCATAGTGACGTCTCCCGTGCTGATGCCATGGACCTTAAACTCAGAATGGGCCATATGGTACTTATAGGTGCTGTCCAGCAATGCTTTGGACGGGATACAACCCACGTTGAGACAGGTTCCACCGAGAATCGTCGCACCCTTATCATCGATCCATTTTTCCACACAGGCGGTCTTAAGACCCAGCTGTGCCGCACGAATGGCTGCTACGTAGCCGCCGGGACCCGCACCGATTACTACAACATCAAACTTTTGTGACATGTTCAAATTTCCTATCAATAAACCTTGTGGGTTATTTAATCTTTGATGGTTCGGACCTTGATGCGGCCCTCTCACGTTTATCAAAAGTCCCTTGTTCTAATTACCCATCGAACCTTTATACATCGAGCAGCATGCGGGTTGGGTCTTCAAGCAGTTCTTTGATAGTAACCAGGAACTGCACTGCTTCTTTGCCATCGATCATCCGGTGATCGTAGGACACGGCCAGATACATCATCGGCTGAATCACAACCTGCCCATTTACCGCCATAGGGCGATCCTGAATCTTGTGCATTCCCAGAATCGCGGTCTGCGGTGGATTCAAAATGGGGGTCGACATCAGCGAGCCAAACACCCCGCCGTTGGTGATCGTAAAGGTCCCCCCCTGCATATCTGCAATGCCCAGTTTACCGTCACGGCCACGCGCGCCGAAATCGGCAATGGCTGACTCCACGCCCGCTAAACTCATGGCATCGGTATCACGCAACACAGGAACCATTAGACCACGCGCAGTCGAAACAGCGACACCGATATCCTGATAGCCGTGATACACCATGTCGCTACCGTCGATCGATGCGTTAACGGCAGGGAAGCGCTTCAACGCTTCAGTTGCGGCCTTAACGAAGAACGACATAAAGCCCAGCCGAGTACCATTATGGGTTTTCTCGAACAGCTCTTTGTACTGCTTGCGCAGATCCATGATCGGCTTCATGTTGACTTCATTGTAGGTCGTCAACATGGCGGCGGTTTGCTGAGCTTCAACCAGGCGCTTGGCGATAGTGGCTCGCAAGCGGGTCATAGGAACCCGTTTTTCGACCCGGGCACCGGCAGCAACAGCTTCAACCACAGGCGTAACGGCAACCGTTTGAGCAGCCGCAGCTGCAGGCTTATTCTTGAGATGATTAACCACATCTTCTTTGGTCACCCGCCCACCTTTACCGGTGCCGGCAACCTGTGATGCGTCCAGGTTGTTTTCATCCAAAATCTTACGTGCTGCCGGTCCCGCTACCGCATCGGCGTCGCCTTCCGCAATGGCTGCCGGTGACGCTGCCGCAGGAGTCGTTGCTGCAACCGCGCCCGCAACAAACAGGGCGATCACTTCATCGCTAAGAACCGTAGAACCTTCGCCCTTAATGATTTCAGCCAGGGCACCGTCGGCTGGAGCAACCACCTCAAGAACCACCTTGTCGGTCTCGATATCCACGATCAACTCATCACGGGAAACAGCCTCACCTGGCTGCTTATGCCAAGTCGCGACGGTGCCGTCGGCAACGGACTCTGGGAACGTAGGCGCTTTAATTTCGATAGACATGACACTTCCTTTATTTAGTAGTGGCAAAACAGGCTGTCGGGCCTGTTAACCATTGATCGCTTCGTTAACCAGATTTTGCTGTTCTTCCACGTGTTGCGACATATAACCCGAAGCGGGTGCAGCCGAGCCCGGGCGTGCCGAAACCTCAAGATGCAATTTCGGGAATAACCGCTGCAGCACATGGCGCATATGGTGTTGCGAACTGTACCAGGCACCCTGATTCAGCGGCTCCTCCTGACACCAGACCACAGACTCGACGTTGTTGTAGCCATCAAGTGCCGCAATCAGCTCTTTCTCCGGGAAGGGATACAGTTGCTCAAGTCGGACGACTGCAACATCGTCTTTGCCATCAGCTGCACGCTTGTTATAAAGGTCGTAATAGACCTTGCCACTGCAGAGCACAACCCGCTTAACCTTGCTGGCCTCGAGGCTATCAACCTCGGCAATGACGTTCTGGAATGTGCCATTAGTGAGCTCTTCCAGGGTCGATACAGCCTGCTTATGGCGCAACAGTGACTTAGGAGACATCACAATCAGCGGTTTGCGCAGAGGCCGAATCACCTGACGCCGCAGCATATGGAAAATCTGAGCGGGAGTACTAGGCACACAGACCTGAATATTGTGCTCGGCACACATCTGCAGATAGCGCTCAAGCCGGGCAGAACTATGCTCTGGCCCCTGGCCTTCATAACCATGCGGCAACAACATGGTGAGGCCGCACAAACGCGCCCACTTATGCTCGCCCGAGGTGATGAACTGATCGATAACCACTTGGGCACCGTTAGCGAAGTCACCAAACTGCGCCTCCCAGATCACCAGTGTATTCGGCGCGGTCGTGGCATAGCCATACTCAAACCCAAGCACCGCCTCTTCCGACAGGAACGAGTCATAGATGTTCATTCGTGGCTGGTCGGCGGACAAATTTTGGAGCGGCACATGAGTGGCGCCGTCTTTCTGGTTATGCAATACCGCATGCCGATGCGAGAAAGTGCCGCGGCCGACATCCTGACCCGTAATCCTGATCGGATGACCTTCGGCCAGCAAGGTTGCATAGGCCATGGTTTCGGCAAAGCCCCAGTTAATAGGCATCGCACCTGAGCCCATCTTCTTACGGTCTTCCAGGATCTTATTAACCTGGTTCTGGACGATGAAGCCATCGGGCTTGACGTCTAGCTTGGCGACCAGGTCCTTGAACAGCTCGACATCAACCGTCGTATCACATTCAAGCGACCATTCATGACCCAGATATGGACGCCAATCGACGAACAACTCTTCATTCGGTTCAGTCACCAGCGACTTGGCCACGTGGCGACCATCTTCAAGCGACTGGCGGTAGTCCGAAGCCATCGCCTGTACTTCTTCCTCGGTCACCACCGCTTCAGCGATCAACCGCTCGGCATACAGGGTCTTTGTAGTCTTCTGAGCTTTGATTATCTGGTACATCACCGGTTGTGTCCCGGAGGGCTCATCGGCTTCGTTATGGCCGCGACGACGGTAACAGACCAGGTCGATAACCACGTCTTTTTTGAATTCGTTACGGTAGTCCAAAGCCACCTGCGTCACAAAAGCAACGGCTTCCGGGTCATCGCCATTAACATGAAAAATCGGCGCCTGGACCATCTTCGCGATATCGGTACAGTACTCGGTGGAGCGTGAATCTTCGCGCTTGTTGGTGGTGAAACCAACCTGATTATTGATCACGATGTGAACAGTGCCGCCCGTCTTGTAAGCGCGGGTCTGCGACATCTGCAGCGTTTCCATCACCACACCCTGCCCGGCAAAAGACTGATCGCCATGCAGGGTGATTGGCAACACCAGATCGCCAGCCGAATCATTACGACGGTCTTGACGCGCGCGGACCGAGCCTTCAACTACGGGAGAGGCGATTTCGAGGTGTGACGGGTTAAATGCCAGTGCCAGATGAACTTCGCCGCCCGGGGTAGAAACGTTGGAAGAGAAACCCTGGTGATACTTAACATCACCCGAGGTCTGCAATGTCCGCTTACCCTCAAACTCATTGAACAGATCCTGCGGATTCTTGCCAAACGTATTAACCAGTACATTCAGCCGACCGCGATGAGCCATGCCGATGACGATCTCTTTCACGCCCGCTTTACCGGCACGCTGGATCAATTCATCCATACAGGGAATCAAGGCTTCCCCACCTTCGAGGCCGAAACGCTTGGCTCCAGCGAAACGGGAACCCAGATATTTCTCCAGGCCTTCGGCAGCGGTCAAACGCTCAAGGATATGCTTGCGGTATGCCGGCTCAAACTCCGGATGACTGCGAACCGGCTCAATGCGCTGTTGCAGCCAGCGTTTTTCCTGGGTTTCGATAATATGCATAAACTCAGAACCCACGGTGGTGCAGTAGGTTTGCTTGAGGTCAGCAAGGATCGTTTTTAAAGGCGCTTCTTCAGCACCAAAGAACAGCGAACCGAGTTGAAAGGTAGTATCCAGATCGGCCGCGGAGAGCTCGTGAAAGTGCAGATCCAGATCGGGCACATCGTCTCGCAGCATCAACCCCAATGGATCGATAGTCGCGGCCTGATGCCCACGCACACGGAATGCGTTAATCATGCGTAACACGCGAACTTGCTTTTTCTCATGCTCGGAGCTGACGCCCGAAACAGGAAGCGGCTGCTGCGCTGCGCGCTGGTTTTTAGATAGGTAACGGAAGTGCTCGCGCACTATCGAGTGGGGAATATCCTGGATCACTGTATCCTGGACCTTGGGAAGCTTATCGAACTCTTCCCGCCACTCTTGAGAGACCTCATTGGGATCTCTGAGGTACGTCTCGTAAAGCTCTTCGACGTAAGCTAGATTGCCCCCTGAGAGATGTGAAGTCGTCCACATCAGCTCCATTATGCCTTCATGCATTCTCGACAGCCCTGTAATGAGGGAATGCGCCTGAATTGGCGGTACATTCTTCGCCCAGCCACCTGCATACGCAAGTTCACCAGGGAACAACGCCCCTCTTAATAATGTTTCTGTGACATTTAAGAGTGAGCTAAAGGAATCAAAAGCTGATTATTCCTAGTTAGCATCGGCGCGTAAGTTTACAGCAGTTAGTACTACACCGGAATAATGCTTTTTACCTATAAGCGTCTTAATTCGGCCGATCTACCGTCACCGGCCAAACAAACAACAGACAAAAAAATGGTGCGAATATCGCACCATTTGTTTTCTTGATCAGGTTGCTTGCTGCAACAGCATGTTGCGAATTTTCCCGATTGCCTTCGTGGGGTTCAGCCCCTTTGGACAGACGCTGACACAGTTCATGATACCGTGACAGCGGAATACACTGAAGGGATCATCCAGCTCCGCCAGACGCTCCTGAGTCGCCGTATCTCGACTATCGATCAAGAACCGATAGGCTTGCAGCAAACCCGAAGGACCGACAAATTTGTCAGGATTCCACCAGAACGATGGACAAGCAGTGGAACAGCACGCACAGAGGATACACTCGTACAGACCATCCAGCTTCTCCCGCTCTTCGGGCGACTGTAACCGCTCGATCGCCGGAGGCGGAGTATCATTAATCAGATACGGCTTGATCTTCTCGTACTGCGCGTAGAACTGACTCATATCAACAACCAGATCACGCACTACCGGCAGACCCGGCAAAGGACGTAATACCAGCTTATCCTTATCAACCACCGCGGACAGCGGAGTAATACAGGCCAGGCCGTTCTTGCCGTTCATATTCATGCCGTCGGAGCCACAGACCCCTTCACGACAAGAACGACGGTAACCCAGACTCGGATCCTTATCCTTTAGTAACTGGAGCAGATCCAGCACCATGATGTCCTTACCACCAGGGATATCGATATGGATATCCTGCATATAAGGCGCATCATCAACCTCAGGATTGTAACGATAAACACTGACTAACATGACAACACTCCCTTAATAAACGCGCTTCTTAGGTTCGAAGACAGGAACAGTCTTGGGCGCAAAATTCACATCACGCTTACCAACTCGCTTCTCACCGGGGAAGAAAACAGAGTGCTTCAGCCAGTTAACATCATCACGCTCAGGGAAGTCGTCACGAGCATGAGCGCCACGGCTCTCTTTACGCTCTTCGGCAGCAATCGCCGTTGCTTCAGCAACCTCCAACAGATTCTCAAGCTCCAGAGCTTCAATACGCGCCGTATTGAACGCAGAGGACTTGTCTTCGAGATGGAGATTTTCTACCCGCTTGCGGATATCAACCAGCATATCAAGCCCCTTTTGCATGTTCACACCATCGCGGAACACACCAAAGTAAAGCTGCATGGTCTTCTGCAGATCAGCACGGACCTGGGAAACACTCTCCCCTCCAGTACTGTTATTGAGACGATCCAGACGCGCCATGGCTACACTAACATCCGCCTCAGTGGCATCTTCCGCGCTATAACCTGCATTCAACATCTTTTGAATATGCAAGCCAGCCGCACGCCCGAACACAACCAGATCGAGCAGCGAGTTACCACCCAGACGGTTCGCACCGTGGACAGAAACACAGGCGATCTCACCACAGGCAAACAGTCCCGGAATCTCCTGATCATTGCCATCAGCATCGATAGTCAGCGCCTGACCACTGACATTGGTCGGTACACCGCCCATCATGTAATGACAGGTCGGAACGACCGGGACCAGATCTTTAACCGGATCAACATGGGCAAAGGTCTTGGACAGCTCACAGATACCCGGCAAGCGGCTTTGCAGCACCTCCTCTCCCAGGTGATCAAGCTTCAGATAGACGTGATCACCGTCAGGCCCACAACCACGACCCTCCAGAATCTCCAGCACCATCGAACGCGCAACCACATCTCGGCCGGCAAGATCTTTGGCATTAGGCGCATAACGCTCCATGAAGCGCTCACCATCCTTGTTGACCAGATAACCACCCTCACCGCGACAGCCTTCTGTAACCAGCACCCCCGCACCGGCGATACCGGTCGGATGGAACTGCCACATCTCGATATCCTGCACCGGGAAGCCGGAACGCAGCGCCATACCAACACCGTCGCCAGTATTGATCAGCGCATTGGTGGTGGACTGGAAGATACGACCCGCACCGCCAGTTGCCAGTACAGTCGCCAACGCCTTGATGTAAACGGTTTCACCCGTTTCGATGCAGATAGCGATAACACCAACAACCACACCGGCACTATTTTTTACCAGATCGGTCGCGTACCACTCGTTAAAGAAAGTAGTACCGGCTTTCAGGTTCGCTTGATACAACGTGTGCAGCAACGCATGACCGGTACGGTCAGCGGCAGCACAGGTGCGAGCCGCCTGACCGCCCTCACCAAAATTCTTAGACTGACCCCCGAACGGACGCTGATAAATACGCCCCGCTTCGGTACGAGAGAACGGCATCCCCATGTGATCCAGCTCAAAAACGGCCTGCGGACCCACACTACACATGTACTCGATCGCATCCTGGTCGCCGATATAATCGGATCCCTTGACGGTATCGTACATATGCCAACGCCAATCATCATCTGGATCTGCACTGGCGATCGCACAGGTAATACCACCCTGCGCAGACACCGTATGCGAACGCGTTGGGAAAACCTTGGACACACAGGCGGTCTTCAAGCCTGACTGCGCCAATTGCAGCGCGGCACGCATACCCGCGCCACCACCACCGATTACGATAGCATCATAGCTAAGCGTACGAATATTAGACATTACCTATAATCCCCATAATACCTGAACGCCCCACACCAGATAACTGAACATCGCTGCTCCACAGATCACCTGAAACAGAAACCGAGGTCCGGCTGGCTTAATGTAGTCCGTGGACACACTCCACAAACCAATCCATGCGTGAGCACCCAGCGACAACAGCGCCATCAGTGTAAACACACGCACCCAAGTCTGACTAAACAGGTCACTCCACTGCTCGTAGGTCAGACCGGAATTGGCCAACAGATAAAAAAGGATAAATACGGTATAGACCAGCAAAACGACTGCTGTAGCACGCTGAATCATCCAGTCATACAGACCACTTCGGCCAAAACTTGTAATAGTGGTTACCATATCCATATCCCCGCAAGCAACGTTGAAACAACACCGGCAACTAAGGTGGCTTTAGCGATCAGCATGCCGCTTTCCAACTCTTCACAGTAGCCGCAATCCATAATCAGATGCTTAATACCGGCGAAGAAATGATAAAGCAGCGCTGATACCAAGCCCCAGGCAACAAGTTTCGCGAAGAAACTATTGCTTAGCATATCGGCAACGGCGTCAAACCCCTGTTGGGAACTCAGCGACAGATCGAAAGCGAACAGCATAAAGGCGACCCCAATAAACAGGATGATGCCGGTAACGCGGTGCAATATCGAAGTGATCGCAGGTAGAGGTTGTTTTATCGTACGTAAATCTAAATTTACAGGTCTGGTTTTATTCACGGCTCTAATTGACACTCACATAAGCCCACTGAAGGGGCGATTAGAAGGACGTGCTAGCTCAAAAGTCGAGGATAAAATCGGGTAAAAAACCCAGCTCTACCCTTAACTTCGGGACGAGAGTATACCTTCAGAAAGACGCTAAAACAATTCAGCAGGAACTAGACCAAAGGCATAAAAAGATCGGACCTAAGCCATAAATGACTTCAGACAGAGGGCCGTATCCGCAACCAACAAACCCGAACCCAACCCCGAAAACCTTATGCTGCATTGCGAAAATTGGACTTTGGGAGCAATTGACTTTAGCGCCGATCTCCCTATAGTGACCTCTCTCTGCAGCGAGCCAGCGCGTCCAAAATCAGCTCTGCTGTAGCATAAATTACGGCAAAAGCCACAATATTCAGTAATCACAGGAGCCGCCATGAGTGACAAAAAAGCGTATCTAAAGTTGGTTGTCGACGGTATCGAAGAAACCATTGAACTGCCCGTCCTACACGGCACCGAAGGTCCAGACGTAGTAGACGTCAGAGGACTCGTCGGCAAAGGACTTTTCACCTACGACCCCGGCTTTATGTCTACCGCAGCCTGCGACTCTGCTATCACCTTTATCGATGGCGGCAAGGGCGTACTACTACACGGCGGCTACCCGATTGAACAATTGGCCGAAAAATCAGACTACATGGAAGTCTGCTATCTGCTGTTAAATGGCGAGCTACCTACCGCCGAGCAGAAGGAAAAATTTGTAAGCACTATCAGCAACCACACTATGGTGCATGAGCAACTGGGGTCGTTTTACCGCGGCTTCCGCCGTGACGCCCACCCAATGGCGATCATGTGCGGCGTTGTTGGCGCCCTTTCTGCGTTTTATCACGACTCGCTGGATATCAATGATGCACACCACCGTGAAGTCTGCGCCTACCGACTGATTGCAAAAATGCCCACCATGGCGGCAATGAGCTATAAATTCTCCGTCGGCCAGCCATTCATGTACCCGCGCAACGACCTGAATTATGCAGAAAACTTCCTGCACATGATGTTCGGGACCCCTTGTGAAGCCTACGTGCCGAATCCTGTAATCGCTTCAGCGATGGACAAAATCTTTGTTCTCCACGCCGATCATGAACAGAATGCATCTACCTCTACCGTACGCCTGGCAGGCTCTTCCGGTGCCAACCCGTTCGCCTGTATCGCCTCGGGTATTGCTGCCCTGTGGGGACCCGCGCACGGCGGCGCCAACGAAGCCGTTCTAGCCATGCTGGAAGAGATTGGTGATGCTGAAAACATCCCTGAGTTCATTGCCAAGGCCAAAGATCCTAGCGATCCGTTCCGCCTGATGGGCTTCGGACACCGCGTTTACCGCAACTTTGATCCACGCGCCAAGGTGATGAAACAGTCTTGTGATGAGGTTCTTAAGGAGCTGGGACTGGAAAACGATCCGCTATTAAAGATCGCCAAGCAACTGGAACAGATCGCACTGGAAGATGATTACTTCGTCGAGCGCAAGCTGTATCCGAATGTCGACTTCTACTCCGGCATCATCCTCAAGGCGATCGGCATTCCAACCAACATGTTTACCGTGATCTTCGCCCTGTCCCGGACAATCGGCTGGATCTCCCACTGGAACGAGTTCCACTCCAGCCCGAACAAGATCGGCCGCCCACGCCAGTTGTACACAGGCCCGAGCAAGCGCGACTATCCTGGCTAAACCTTCGGACTCACCATCAAGGCCGCAATCTCGGCCTTGATGGAATGTCCGCCTCACTCCTTAGCCACTTGGCTTTGGAGTGAACTTTTATAGTAAGAAAACACCCTGCAATGCTCAGAGCATCGATTTAGACCAACCCCCAATCCTCTTGACCAAGACACCGCAAGACCTGCTTACGCGCCCAACGCACCCGTAAAAGCGTATTTAACCCTTACGCGAACTTTTGATACCAATACCCCGCTTTCCTAGCCTCTAATCTCAAACCTATGACCCCTGATCTCCGGCCAGACCTCTCCAGCCAGACAGGCGGAAATACAAAGACCCTCCGCAGACCAAGACATACATACCAGGTCGACTAAATCAGTGATCAACGTTCCTCAACAACCTACTTGCGCGACGATACAAAAAAAGTCAAATAACCCGTGGCTCTATCTCCAACGCCACACCGAAAATCCGCAAAATATCGGCCTGAATCTCCCGAGCCAACCCCAACAACTCCAGACCTGTGGCCCCGCCATAATTAACCAGCACCAGCGCCTGCTGCGTATGCACACCGACAGCCCCGTGACGCTGGCCCTTCCAACCGGCCCGATCAATCATCCAACCGGCAGCCAACTTAACACCCACACCCTCCGGGTAACCGACAATCCCGGGAAACAGACCCTGCAGGCGTTCAAACAGGGGCACGGTTACCACCGGATTTTTAAAGAAGCTCCCGGCATTGGCAAGCCGAGCGGGATCAGGGAGCTTCTGCTGCCGAACCCTCACCACGGCATCGAACACCTGGCGCGCTCCAGGCGACCCCGCATCACCCGCCCCAGCAACCTCCTCAGCAAGACCGCCATAAGCCAACTGCGGAGAAAAACGTACAGGCAGGTCAAAACTTACCGAAACGACAAGATAACGATCTCGCTGCCCCCCTTTGAATATGCTGTCACGATAACCAAACAGACACTGTGCATTGGTCAAGCACCGCAGCCTTCCCTGGTGACGATCCCAGACCTCTACTTGATCGATATAGCGGTTAACTTCGACCCCATAAGCACCGATATTCTGAATAGGCGCCGCACCGACGGTACCCGGTATCAACGCCAGATTTTCCAGACCGTACCAGCCCTGATCGAGACAATAAGCAACAAACGGATGCCAGGGCTCGCCCGCTTCGGCAGTCACCCGAACCCTATCGTCACCTAAACGCTCGGAGCGAATGCCACGACTATTAACCCGCAGACAGAGCCCTTCGACATCAGAGGTGAAAACCAGATTACTGCCGCCCCCAAGAATCAATACCGGCTGATCAGTACACCCGGCGATAACACTCAGCAACTGCTGACGCGTATCGGCCTGAATAAACTGATCCGCCACCGCGGGTAACCGCAAGGTATTGAACAAGAAAAGGTCTACTTGTGAAAGCATCTGCACGCCAATGGATTAACCACCAAGACGACTGCGGAGCTGATCCAGAAACCCCCTGGAGGCATCCTCAATCAGATCCAGTACCAGATCAAACCCCCGGGCACCGCCATAATAGGGATCAGGCACTTCGGTAAATTTGTGCTGGGACGAGAAGTCGAGAAAAAGCCGCAGTTGCGCCCGCGACTCTGCAGGGGCGATAGACTGCAGGCTGCTGAGATTTTCGCTGTCCATCGCCAGAATGTAATCATAACGGTGAAAATCTTCGGCCCTGACCCGGCGCGCACGTAACGGGCTCAAATCATAACCGCGCCCTGCAGCGACCCTGATCGAGCGATGATCTGGGGCCGCGCCGATATGAAAGGCAGCAGTACCGGCAGAATCCACCGTAATCCGGGACTCAAGCCTGCGCTCACGCACCTGCTTCAGCAACACCCCCTGCGCGGTCGGTGAACGGCAAATATTACCCAGACAAACAAACAGCACTGCACATCCTGAGACATCTGCCATGAGATTACCGCAGCAGCCGTGCTAACTGAAGATCACTCTGCAGAATATGCCGAGACAGCCAGTCGTTCATAAATTCGAGTAGATCTATACGCATTATTTTATCACCACGACGCAATGCAGCCATCTTCTCGTCGACCGCGCCCAGCAGACGCTGATGCTCCTGCCGATGCTGCTCGAGCCCTAAATAGCCCAGCTCGCGCATCAACGACTCCTCATAAAAGAAATGATTACGGGTGTAATCCACCAATTCGGTTACGATCCGCTCAACCGTACCCTCATCATCCGCACCCTCAGCATCCTCAGCCGTACAAACGACCGTGTATAACTGGTCCAGCAACCCAAACAACCGCTGGTGCTGCTGATCAATCTCGGGATGACCTATAGCAAACTCTTCACGCCAAAGATAGTGCGCCACAATTACTCCTTAATTAGCTGCCAACAGGGTACGAATCCGATCCAAATCCTGCTGCGTATCCACACCCGCAGGCAGAGACTCATCCGCCTGCTCAACATGGATATAAGCTCCATTCCACATGGCCCGCAACTGCTCCAGACACTCACTCTGCTCCAGCAGACAAGGCGGCCATTTAACAAAATCATTCAGCAACTTGACCCGGTACGCATAAATACCGATGTGACGCTGATAGCCACCCATGCCCGGCATCTGCCTGGGATCAGCAGCAAAAGCATCGCGCGGCCAAGGTACGGGCGCACGACTAAAATAAAGCGCCCGCCCCCCTTGATCAGCGACAACCTTGACAGCATTTGGATTAAGCAGTGTCTCCAGATCCTCAATCGGCTCAGACAGGGTCGCGATACTCGCCAGAGGCTCGGCAGCCAGATTATGCGCCACCTGATTAATGATGCGAGGCGGGATCAAGGGCTCGTCACCCTGAACATTGACGACGATATCATCAGCGTAGAGACCCTGCTTTTTCACCACCTCTTGCAGCCGATCGGTCCCCGAAGCGTGCTCAGACGAGGTAAGACACACCTCCGCCCCAAAGGCCGCCGCCGCATCAGCGATACGCTGATCATCGGTCGCGATAATGACCCGCTGAGCCTCACTTGCGCAGGCGCGCTCGTAAACATGCTGAATCATCGGCTTTCCGGCGATATCCAGCAGCGGCTTGCCGGGCAGTCGGGTGGAGGCGTAGCGCGCAGGAATGATCACCGTGAAAGCCATCAGCGCTGCTCTCGCTCCTCAGCGGTGAGTTCTCGAGCCTCGAGCTCAAGCATGACCGGGATACCGTCACGAATCGGATAGGCCAACCGACTTACACGACAAAACAGCTCATTGGTTTCTTTGTGCCACTCAACCGGGGCCTTGGATACCGGGCAGACCAGAATATCCAGCAATTTCTTATCCATCAGCTTTCCTAAAATCTTTATAGGTCTCAACCAACCGGTTGATACGACCGAGTAAATCATCAGCAAACGCTTGAGAAAGGACCGCGTCTACCGGCAAATAATACCTGTTGTGAGATGCAAAAGCGCGGCATTTCACTGCATCCTTCTCGGTCATCAGCAGAGGCAATGAATCGCCAAATCCCAGGTCTTGCGCCCGAAATGTGTGATGATCCGGAAAAGGATGCGGGACAACCTCATAACCCAGCTGGGTTAAGGTAGCAAAAAAACGCTGCGGATTACCGATACCCGCAACGGCATGGACCCGCTGCGGCGGCAGATCGGCCTCGGATCCATCCAGACTCCGCAGCACACCGGGCTGAAGCAGCATCCGGTGACTGGCAGCAACCTCAAAACCATCCACGCCAGCCGAGGGAGCCTCACCGTTGACCACCACATAATCAACCTCAACAAGCCTCGACGGCGGCTCACGCAACGGCCCGACCGGCAGGCAGCGGCGATTGCCCAACCCCCGCTGCGCATCGATGATCGCAACCTCCAGATCCCGGGCCAAGGCGTAATGCTGCAGGCCGTCGTCGCTGATAATGATATCGCAATCATGAAGCTTGAGCAGATGCGCCGCAGCACGGCCACGCACCGGATCGATGACCAAAGGGCAACCACTGCGCCGCACCAGCATCAACGGCTCATCACCGACCTCCGCTGCAGCACTGCCCGGACCGACATCGAAAGGGTAACAGGGTGCCTTAGCACCGTAGCCACGGCTAATAATACCCGGTCTATATCCCTGCGACCGCAACAGCGCCAGTAACCACAACACAAAAGGGGTCTTACCGACCCCCCCTACCGAAATATTACCAACCACAACAACCGGCACCGGCGCACGGTAGACCGGCCTGTCACCGCTCGCATGGTCGACACGCCGCTGCCGAGCAATACGCATGTACAACCACTCAACAGGTCTCAAAGGCGCGAGCGGGCTCTTATTGCCATACCAGGCACGCTCGAGCCAGCCTGCCATGCTAGCGACTCTCAGGACTTCGGGTAGTGATGCTTAACCGGACAAAACCGAGCTGACCGGCGGCGTCCATCGCCGAGACAACGGCCTGATGAGGCGTCTGAGCGTCGGCGGTAATAATGACTGGCAAGTCCTTTTTATTACGAGCGACCTTAAGCATGGCGCGCTTGATCGTGTCCAACTGACCGTTAACCAAGCCCTGATTATTAATGCTATAACTTCCGTCGGCACTGATCGCAATATCGATCACCAACGGTGCCACAGCGACCTCTTCTCCGGTCGCTTTAGGCAGATTGATTATCAAATGCGTTTCTTTGGTGAACGTGGTCGACACCATAAAAAAGATCAGCAACAGAAACACCACATCAATCAGTGGCGTCAGATTAACCTCAAGCTCGGCTGCGCGCTGGCGCTTGAACTTCACGACTTAACCTGCTCGAAATCAACTTCACGATCGCCGTGAATCACTTCAACCAGCTTGACCGCCTCCTGCTCCATCTCAATCACTAAAGATTCGACCCGACGAATAAAATACCGATGCATCACTACCGCAGGGATCGCCACACTCAATCCGGCCGCCGTAGTAATCAAGGCCTCAGAGATCCCCCCGGCCAACACATTAGCGTTACCGGTACCCTGAATCATAATCTCGCTAAACACCTTAATCATCCCCACTACGGTGCCCAACAACCCCAGCAAGGGCGCAATAGCCGCGATCGTCCCTAAGGGATTAAGAAAACGCTCCAGCTCGTGAATTACCTTAGAGGCTGTCTCCTCGATACTCTCCTTCATGATCTCGCGACCATTCCTGGAGTTATTCAGCCCGCTGACCAGAATTTGCCCCAACGCCGAAGAGTTACGGATATCTGTCAATTTTTCAGCCGTCAGCGCATTTTTTTGCACCAACTGCCACACACTGGCGACCAAATACTTAGGCGCAATACGACCTGGGCGCAGCGTCCACAGCCGCTCGATCGCGATAGCCAACGCCATCACCGAACACAACAAGATCGGCAGCATCAACCAACCGCCAGATTTGACCAGTTCTAACACGTGTAACTCCTTAAGGTGCGTGAAAATTCGACGGGGATTGTAACACAGCCAATATGACTTGAAGAAACATCGACACTTAACCGCTGCTAGATCAAACGCATAAAGGGCCGCCTAAGCAACCCCACTGCACCCACTTAATATATAACTCAATAGAAACACACAGCGACACTAGAAGCTCTAGGAGCCTGTCGGGCTTGGC
>JBALTG010000086.1:0-19397 GCA_036964625.1 Motiliproteus sp. | reverse complement strand
CTCTGGATGGCCATGCGCTGACCAAGGCCGGTAAGGCTGGCAAGGCGCTGGATATGTCGCTGTTTGCATCGGTTTCCGGCGAGATGCTGGCGACGCTGGTACTGATCCTAGTCGCTGCACCCATCTCTCTGATCTCGTTACAGGCAGGTCCGATTGAGAAGGTATTCCTGCTGCTATTCGCCTTTACTGTCATCGGCTCCATGGCCGGTGAGTCTATCCCGCGCGGTCTGCTCTCCTGCTGCCTGGGGATGCTGTTTGCGATGGTGGGTATGTCAACGATCACCGGTGCGTCCCGTTTCACCTTCGGTTACACCGAGCTGATGGGCGGCTTTACCTTTACCCCGATGCTGATCGGTATCCTAGTGATGCCGGAGGTGTTCAACGTGATCCGTCGGCGCAAGGTTCCACACCACCAGATGACGATCACCCACTCACCCAACCCTGCTGACAACCGCATCAGTTTCAAAGAGTTCCGTAGTGTGTTCGGTACCATCCTGAAATCCAGTGGTATCGGTACCTTTGTCGGTGCATTGCCAGGTCTGGGTTCCAGCACGGCCGCGTTTATTGCCTACGGCGAAGCGAGACGTACTGCCAAGAAGCCTGAAGAGTACGGCAAGGGTTCGGTCGAAGGCATTGCTGCGGCAGAATCCGCCAACAACGCGGTATGCGGCTCCAGCATGATCCCGATGCTGACCCTGAGCATTCCGGGTGACGATGTCGCAGCCTTGCTGATGGGGGCGTTCCTGATCCACGGTCTGACACCCGGCCCGATGATCTTCTTCGAGCACACGGAAGTCATCTACGCGATCTTTGCAGGCTTCCTGATCACCGATCTGTTCCTACTGGGTATCGCCCGCGCTGGCTTCAAGTTCTTCGTCAAGATGGCGTCCTTGCGTCGCTATTATATCTTCCCCTGCGTGACCGTGTTTGCCTTCACTGGCGCCTTCACCGCGGGTCAGAACATGGACGATATCTTGGTTCTGATCGCCTTCACCGTGATGGGCTACGGTATGAAACTGGTTGGATTGAACCCGGCGGTATTTATCATCGGCTTTATCCTGACACCCTTCCTGGAGCAGAACCTGGATCAGGCAATGTCTATCGTTGGCACGGAATACCATCTGTTCTTTGCTTCACCGTTCTCCTGGGTGTTTATCGCACTGTCCGTATTCTTTGTGTTCTCAAGCATGCGGGTAAGACGAAAAACTTCAAAATCCCCTAGTCCTATACAGGAGCAAACTGCCTGAGCAGAAAACATAAATCATCCTTCACAGGTAACCCCAGTCGTTACTAGGCCCTGATAAAGGCCGCTTGCCCCTGTTGAGAGCCTGTGAAGAACGTTAAACCTGAATAAAAACAAACCGAAGGAAGTATGTATGAAGAACTCTAAGAAAACACTGGCAACGCTTACCGCAGCATTGGCCGTAACCTTGGTTTCCGGTGCTGCTCTGGCCGCATACCCCGACAAACCGATCAACGTTATCGTGCCTTGGGGGGCTGGTGGTGACTCGGATCTGACAACCCGCATTTGGGCTGATGCGGTAGAAAAAGAGCTGGGCGTTCCAGTGGTTGTTATTAACAAGACCGGTGGCGGTGGTATTGTGGGTACAGCCTTTGTTGCACGCGCTAAAAACGACGGCTACACGCTGATCAACGCGGGTGTGAGTAACATGATGGTGACTCCGAACTTCAGCAACACCCCATACAATTTTGAAACCTTTACCCCGATTGTAAAATACACCTCTGTTCCGCTGGCTATAGTCGTAGCCAAAGACAGCCCTTATAAAACATTTGCAGACTTTATCGCGGGTGCGAAGAGTAAAAGAGTGACCCAGGGCTCTTGGGGTGCATCCTCTTCCGGCACCGTCATGGCGAATATCATTGCCGAGCAGTCGGGCTATAAGGTTAAGTACGTCCACGCCAAAGGTGCCGCCGATTCGATGGTTTCAGTCGTAGGCGGTCATATCGACTCAGCAGTATCTTTCCCACCAGCATTTGGCCCTCATGTTAAGGCTGATCGCGCTCGGGCGCTGGTAATTAACCAGAAGATGGAGGCATTCCCAGGCGTACCAACGTTCGCTGATTACGGTATCAAAGGTAGCTTTGGCGGCTGGTCGGGTGTCTTTGCACCTAAAGGCGTACCTCAGGAAGTCGTAGACAAACTAACTGCAGCTACCGCCAAGGTCATGAAAGATCCTAAAGTACTGAAAGCATACGAAAACATTGGCGCCCTTGTGGACTTGCGACACGGTCCTGAATGGATTGCAGACCTGAACGCAACCTACAGCATCTACACAGATGAAGCAGTGCGCGTTAGCAAGAAGTAACTGCGCGTCATGACTCTCAACGGCACTCGATATCTTCTGAATATCGGGCTGTCGTTGAACGTTGATATGAATACCCCCTCTCGCCCCGACTCCCATTCAGGGTCCTAAGTTGAAATTAATCAACGCGTCCACCTAAAGCACACTGCCCAGCATCATCAACCCCTTTCTGTGCCAACCAACCCCATCTGAACCGGTACGCTATGTGTAAGCATCACCTGTTGATATGGGTTATATTCTTGTTATGAACATAATTAAGCACCTGTTTTTAAGACTGTTCATCAGTAAAATTAATACTTTTAGGCGGAATAATGAATCTCAAACAGATGGAAGCCTTTCGTGCGGTAATGTTGAGCGGTTCAGTTTCGCAGGCTGCCAAGCAGCTATTTAGAACCCAGCCAGCGGTAAGCATGATGCTCAGCTCTCTGGAAGAAGATATCGGTTTCCAGCTGTTCGAACGGCGCAAGAAACGGCTCTACCCAACCCCGGAGGCTAACTACCTCTACAAGGAGGTAGAAGCGATCTTCTCCCGTATCCAGGACATGAGCCAGACGGTTCAGGATATTCAGAATAAGCAGTACGGTTTCCTGCGTATCGGTTGCATGCCTGGGCCGTCCAACTTCTTTGTGCCCGATATTCTGGCTGACTACCTGGTAGAGCATCCCAAGGTGCAGGCCTCCCTGCAGACCCGAACCTCCGATTCTGTCGTGGAGTGGATCGCCTCCAACCAATACGATCTGGGTCTGGCGGAGATGTCCACGCACCAGTCCAAAATCGGCAGGAACCAGATGTTCGAACTGCCCTGTGTCTGTGCCCTGCCCGCTAACCATCCATTGGCGGAACACGAGGTGATCACACCGGCAATACTCGACGATGAGTCTATGATAACCCTGCACCCAGATCACATGATTTTCCACGACCTGATGCAGCTCTTCGAAGCCAGCGGGCACCGCATGAACGTGCGTCTGCAAACCCGTTTCTTTATCCCGGCGCTTAAGTTTGTCGAGCGCGGACTGGGGGTGTCTGTTATCGATCCCATCTCGGCGTTCAGCTACACCACCTACGCACAACCCGGCAAAGTGGTGTTCCGTCGCTTTCAGCCCGATGTGCATCTGCGTGTCGGCCTGATGTTCCCATCAGAGACACCCCCTTCCATGATCACGTTGGAGTTTGCCGACCTGCTGCGCAGACGAATCGAAGAGGTGCTCGAAAATCCGCTGCAGTTCCTAAACTGGGGCAATTGACATTCACCCCGCCCTGAAGTGACAGGGATTCCCACTAAGGACGGCTATGCCCAGCCGCAACAAAGGACTTACGACCTGCCGCTAAGATATTCAAAGCGGCATTCGTATCTCGATCATGCGAGCTTCCACACTCGCAACAGTCCCAATGTTTTACCGCCAACCCATCGTAGCATTCGAATAATGCACTTGGCCTAGATGCTACATTGCTAGACCCCGCTTCACGTATACCTGCATTTCGATATCGAGGTGACCAACCCCAGCATGACTCCCCTGGTTTCTAATGACGCTCAGTGTCGGCAGAAGTCTGTTATCGACACTAATCCTTCCTCCATTGAACGTCCGCTGTTGGGCGTTTACAGTACAAAACTTATCTGATTTGCATTCCAAGTTTGCAATACAGGCGCTCAAAACTGGTGATGTTTTTCAAGAGCCACTGATCAGTCATTTGCTACGCCTATACTACTGGTTGACTCCACTTTTTCGGTTTACCTACCTTCGGCTTGTCCACTTCCGCTTTACCTCTTGCCTTTGCAGCCCTAAGATCGAACCCCTCCAAACGTAGCAGTTCAACAGCCAGCTCAGATCGAATCAGCCCTAAGGTATCGCTAAGGTGTTTTTGCTTATTAGTCAGCACCTGACCGTTTCTTTTATGGAGATCACTGAAGCATTTCAGCGCTGCATCAAGTGCTTTAGCCAGCTGGTCTGAATCACCTGGAATGCAATGAACAACGATCCTGTCCCTGTACTCAGATGGGAGGCTCTGAATAGCCTCAAGCGCATTATCCATATATCCAATATCCCTATTTTTTGTTTCATTAGTAACACATGTACCAAACTACACTCTGCGCTTCACTCCGTCAGAGATCGCTTCTCTTTTAGGGTTTTGGTCCGCTTTTAACGATACCTGCCGAAGCTGACGCTCAGAGCGGCACACCCTGCGTCTGCTTTCGTCTTAAGGTGATTAACTCCAGGCACTACTCTGCAAACCGGTATGCTGACAAGGCTGCTCTTTTCATGATTTAAGATCATGGCGCACACCCTATGCTTCTTGGTCAGAGCCAATGAATTCATACTAAGCCTTAAGCTAATATTGTTACTAAGACATGTATGTAGGAGAAGATCGTATTTTGTGCATAGATCACAGGTAGCGGAGCTTCTAGGTGCTCCCTTCCTATACGGCATATCTGGTCTCAGTAGCTATCGTTAAGTCAGATGGTAACAAACGTCCGCTTGTTGGCGAAACCTGCCAATAGCTGACACTCAGAACGGCACGCCAAGTGTCTGCTTTTCTATCTTAAGGTGATTAATTCCAAGAACTACTCCCCAAACCTCCAGAGGCGGCCTGGGCCGACTCTTGCCGCTGCCGGTGTCCCGAGGTAGCAACCACTATAGAGAACCGGCGCTAGGATGCTGCTTCGGAGGCCGGAAAGAGGGGGGAAGAGATGGCTCGGCATGCTCGGGCCGGCCGGTGAACCTAGGCCGACCGTCGTGCTCGCCTGATGCTGTCGACAGCAAACAGAATGAACCCGGCCCATACCAGACCAAAGGACACCAGCCGGCTGCTCTCGAACGCTTCCTTGAATACGAACACCGCCAGCAGGAAGTACAGGGTCGGTTCGATGTACTGCAGCACCGCGACGGTGGTGAGACTGCGCAGGCGCGCGACGCCGAACGCAAACATTCCCAACGGCAGCAGCGTCACCGGTGCCGTCAGTGCCAACAGCAAGCGGATATCGCCCTCCCCCGTAACGAAGCGGGTCTCGCCACCGAGGCCGATGAGGTAAAACAACGCCACCGGCACCACCAGCAGCACCTCGGCAAAGAGCCCATTGAGGGTATCGATCTTCACCTGCTTCTTGATCAGCCCATAACAGCCAAAGGCCAGAGCGATCCCCAGGGTAATCCAGGGGAACTGATCCAGGCTCAGGCAGGCGTAACCAAAACCCGCCAGGCAGAGCAGCAATGCCAACAGCTGATGGAGACTGAGTCCCTCGCGCAGGTAGACGACACCGATCAGAATACTGACCAACGGCGTCAGAAAGTAAGCCAGACTCACCATCAGGACCTGGCCATGGGTTACGCCCCAGGTATTTAGGTACCAACTGGTGGAGATACAGGCTGTGGAGAGGAACAGCCAGAAGAACGTACGCGGTTCCTGCAGCAGCTTGAGCACCCGGTTGGGAGTGGCCGTTATCCACATCAGCAGCAGCAGCACCGGTACCGACCAGAGAACGCGCTGGGCGAAGATCTCCATCGCATCGACGCCACGCAGATGCTGATAAAACAAGGGCGTCAGGCCCCAGGCGATGTAGGCTACGGTGGTCAGCAACAACCCCGCCTGTCCGGTCATTGAGTGCATGGCAGATCCAGTTTCAGTTTGGAAGGAATAAAGGAAGCGCGATTATCCGCGCCCTGAAGAGCAGGTCAAATCAATAATTCCAGGCACTTTATAAGCCGCATTTATAACCCAGTAACCCGACGTGTTGCCCCCGCAAGCAGGCCTATACTTAGGCCAGCCCGGCCAGGCTTATAATCTTGGAATTGCAGTTATGACTCTATCCGATAAGTAACTATTCAGCTCATATCTGCCACGAGCATTAAAACTGAGTCTCATCTGCATCCATAAACCCAGGGGTTTTTCCCTCAAAGAGCAAAGCCAGCGCCTCTGTGGCGGACACACCCTGCTTGCGACACGTTGACAAGTAACTGCGAACGCGGCAAAAAATCTTAGCCCCCGCCATGGATCGAAAACAGCCGGATATTTTCTGCTGCACTTTCGTCATGCGCAGGTCGTTCTCCCCCTGATTATTGGTGAAGGGAACGTACTTGACATCCATGAAGCGCAGCACATCGTGCTCAAAGTTTCGCAACCTTTCCAGCAAGTTTCGGGCTTTCGATCGTTTTAGTCTGCCGCGTTTTCCTTCCTCGCGCTGACTCTCATCGGGAGGTGGACATTCGATATCCCCCTGTTCGAGAAGTTGTCGATAGCGCTGACGCCACTGCTCAGCGTCTGCAGCTGGCAAGCAGCCACCGGCATCCGCTACCGCGTTGTTCATATCGATCAGCAGTGCTTTCATCGCCTTGGCCCAGTATTGATCATCTTGCTCCCAGGCTCTTTCCAGCTCCCGAAGATGGTGGGCATTGCACAAGGAATGGATGCACGGGTAACGGTAGTACGGTTTCCAATGATCGTGACACAGCACACCGTTGAAGAAAGGCAAGACGCCCATCTCGTCCATGGCCTCGGTTCCACGTTTGGTGTGGGGGTAGAGCAGCGTCAATGCGCGATTGGACGCGCAGTGCAACCAGTGGCGCTTCCCATCCAGGTTGATGCCGGTCTCATCAACATGCATGAGATCAGACTTGGCGAGCCGAGCCTTCGCCCACTGCTCGAAATGCTCCAGCTTCGCGTAGGCCTCTTTGTTGAAATTGAAGACAGAGCCGGCACTGACCGGAATACCCATCTGCTCCTGAAAGTGGTCCCGGATTCGGTCATAGGGCAGCAGCTGGAACTGTGACATATATACCGCATTGGCCTTGATGCCGATGCCATACTGAACCGACCGACAGACCCTGTCCGGAAAGGCAGCAACGAATCGATTCCCCTGGTCGTCTTTAAGAACTTGGGCGCGGTATTCGGTCACGAACCGCACGATATCAATATCGATGACCTGCCGGGTTTCATACCCGGCATCGTGATACCGTCGTCCTTTTGGTAGAGAGCGGCGATCGACTTTTAGGTCTTTCACGGCATCAGGGTCATCGACCTGCTGCAAGGTGGTTCCGATACGCCCCTTCTGTCCGCCAGGCTTTTAAGCACTGGAACCCTTTTTGGACGTTTTTTCACGGTTCGGATCCGTTGAGGGCGGCTTGCTACTATTTTTACTATTGAGCGTCGTGCGGTTGAGCAGTAGCGCCACCAAAACGAGCAGCACTTCCAGAGCGGCCTTGAGTGAAGGCGACAGATCGCGCTCTTTCTCGAGCAGGCTCCTGACGGAGGCGATTGCCGCATCAACGTCGATATTGTCTATTTTCAATGTCTGCTGGCACCGGGATGGCTGTGTATGACTGCCATTATCGCACGGGTTTTCAGGGCGATATTTTTGGCTCTGAGCGTCCTTCTGAGGCGATTAAAAAACTGAGCTGGTCCCGTGATCGAAATAGGCAATTACAGCCCTTTAGAAGACCTCATGCCGTCAGCTATGGCCAGTGTGGTTGCTTCGGTGCGAATGCAGAAGAAGAGCCGCCACTGGGATACTCCAACAGCGATGGCAAACTGGACGGCATCAGTGTCGACCTGGTCCGAGAACTGCAGCAGCGAGTGGGCAACCGGGAACAAATTCAGGTCCTCCCCTGGGCCAGGGCTTACCGGCTTGCCCGCAATGAAGCCGACACGCTGCTGTTTACCACCACCCGAACGCCGGAACGTACTCCCCTATTCCACTGGCTACTGCGGGTCAATCGCAACGCCTGGATCCTCTACGCCCACCGTGATCATGCACCCGTAGTTACCGTCATCGAAGATGCCCGGGCTGTAGAATCAATCGGCGTATTGCGCGGTGGCGCTCATGAACGGATGCTCCAATCCGAGGGTTTTACCAACCTCGTGCCTATGTCCAGCTATGTCCAGCTGCTGCAAAACCTTGCCAAAGGGCGGCTTGAGATGGTGTTCTACAGCGCATCGGGGTTTCTGGTCAGTGCGTCGAAGGCCGGGATTACCCCTGATGAATTTATCCCCCTGTTTTCCCTACGCACCCCCGAGTCCTATATCGTGCTTTCGAAGATGGGGACGGACACTGCCACCCTCAACCGCTGGCGACAAGCAGCCGAATCGATACAGAGCGACGGGACTTACGAACGCATCGCCCGCCGCTGGGTCGAACGACTTCAGCGCGAGCGCGGCTTTAGCGCACATGTTGGCGATGGCGCTCTCAATCTATGGCCGGCCCCAGAGTGATCAGGCTCGGCTGCGGTCAACCGTCGCCGCGACCATTCGGGTCAGGCTGGTCAGATCAAACACCGGCAGTCCAAAGCGTTGGTGAACCCTGGGAGAAAAGTGGGACAGATCGGTGCACTCCAAGACCAGCGCGCCCACCTCCGGGTTGGCTTCAAGCATTGCCGCAATCACTCTGAACAGCTCCTGTTCAAACAGATCGATATCCAAGTCGTAGCTTTCGCCTTTCAGAATCACCGCATTAAACTGGGGCTGATGCTGCATTCCTGCCACCACCATCGACTCGTCGGCGATGCCGACTCCGCTGAGGTGATCCGGGGTCAGGGCATCGCTATTAGCCACCACCACCCCTACTTTTTGATCGGAAGCCAGCATCCGGCTGACCAGTGGCACCTGAATCAGGCTGGACATAAATACCGGTATTTTCACCGCATCGGCGATCGCTTTTTGATGCAGCGCCAAAAACCCGCAACTCCCGGTGATCGCCTTGACCCCTTCGCGCTCGAGCTCTTGGGCCGCTTCAATAAAAGGGGCGAGCAACGCAGGATCGCGCTCCCGAATCAGCCGATCGATGGTCGCCCCCTCAACGGTCTTGTAAAGCACCGGGAAGTCGAAACACGCCGGGTGCTTGATATGCCCCTCGGGCTTGGGAAAGTAGGACTCCAGCGAGATTACGCCCACCGGAATACTGTAATAGTTGTAGCCACCTTGCAGAATCATGCGGTTACCTTTTCGCTAGTGTTCGACAGACTAACCTGTTGCTGACACCGAACCTGTTCATAAAATAGAGCAGTTAAACCGCATCGGCGAAAACGGCTCCAGGTCTACCGCTGTGGGCCGCCCCTCGATACTCTGTGCCACCAGCTGCCCGGTAATGCTCCCCAATGTCAGGCCCAGGTGGCCGTGACCAAAGGCCAGCGTGACACGCGGTTTATCAGCCAGCGAACCGATCACCGGCAGCGAATCCGGTGTCGAAGGGCGACTGCCGACCCAGCGTGAGGTCGCTACCAGATCGGCCCCCAGCATCTTACCGGCATGCCCGAGCATACGGTCTGTGAGCGCATCATTGGGCGACGCCTCGGCATCGGCAAACTCGGCGGTGCCCGCCACCCGAATACCGTCCACCATCGGGGTCAGAAAGACCGCCTTGTCCAGCCAGCCTACGGGACGGTTTAAAGATTTAGCGCCGGGCTCCAAGGTCAGGTGATAACCACGCTCGCTGACCAACGGGATGCTGACGCCCAGCTGCTGCACCAACGCTTTCGAAGCCACACCGGCCGACACCACCACACGATCAAACGAGATCCGTTGCTGCGAGCACTGCACGCTGACTGCGTGATGTTGGTGGTCGATGCTCACTACCTGATCACGTATAAATTGACCGCCATTGGCCTCAAAATACCGGGCATAGCGCCGACTCAGGTCGACCGGACTGACGGTATAGCGGGTATCGGGATAGAATACCCCCCCGACATGAAAATTGCTCAGATCAGGCTCCAGCTCGCGGACCGCATCAGCACCCAAGAACTCAAGATTGACCCCTTGCTCGCGGCGTTCGCGCAGATCCCCGATCTTGGCCTTGTCAAACCCTGCCTGGGTAGCGAACAATCCCAGGCAACCCTGCTGCTTAACCAAATAGTCGGATCCTGTCTGCTGCAGTAAAACCTGATCGGCCTCGATAGCCTGCGACACCAACGCCGTTAACGCCTGCCGGCCCTTTCGAAAATTAGCGGGCAGGCAGGCCTTGGCAAAGCGCCAGCCGTAGGGCACCAGTTTGGGTAGATAATGCCCTCGCAGCGATAGCGGACTCTGGCTGTCCAGCAACATCCCCGGCATTTTAGCCATCATCCCGAAACGGGCGAAAGGCAGCCGGGCATAATCTGCGAACAGGCCAGCGTTGCCGAAAGAGGCCCCCATACCCGGATCATCCATATCAATCAAAGTGACCCGAAAACCGGCTCGCTGCAGCCACAGCGCCGTAGAAAGGCCGACAATGCCGGCACCGATAATTCCGATATGTTGGTTTTGCGACATAAGCAATCGTGGCGATTTGGTCGCCACGCCTTCCTCTAATTAACGAACAGCAGCACAATGGGCCGCGACGACCTGGATCTCGACGCGCAGTTCGGGGCGCGCCAGGCGCGCCTCGACGCAGGCCCGCACCGGTGGGTTTTGCTTATCAACCCAGGCATCCCAGATCTCATTCATGCTTTGAAATTCACGGATATCGCTGACCCAGATATTTGCGCTAAGTAATCGCGACTTGTCAGTACCGGCCTGCTCCAACAGACTGTCGATCTGCGCCAGAATCTGTCGCGTCTGATCCGCCATATCCTGGCTTGGATCCTTCGCCACCTGGCCCGCTAGGTAAACCGTGGCGTTGTAACTGACGATCTGACTCATACGGGCATTGGAAAGTTGACGTTTAATCATGACGAGGTCTCAAGTAGTAGGGCCGAATGGATAATGCTGGGGTTTCTAAAACGTTATTGAGCGTGCGGCCAAAAACTTCACTTTCACAGCGGATCCACCATAGCGGATGACCGACAGTCTCCTAGCAATACCCTGAAAGAAGCCTCATTTGCATAAAGCAATTCGATTGCGATAACTCCGCTCCACGCTGCCATGCCAAATGGAATCATCAAAATGCTGCACGCTATCTTCTGCATTGAATCTTGATATGTTCATTATTTGCGCGCAGATACATAATATCAAATCGGTTTTTCTTAATACTTCATCAGTTAATTTGATATACAAGGTACAACAATGAATCTCCGTCAGATGGAAGCCTTTCGTGCGGTGATGTTGACCGGCTCGGTATCGCAAGCCGCCAAGCAACTGTTTCGGACCCAGCCCGCGATCAGCATGGTGATTAGTTCTCTGGAGAAGGAGATCGGTTTTCAGCTGTTCGAACGACGTAAAAAAAGGCTCTACCCCACACCCGAAGCAAACTACCTGTACACCGAAGTTGAGGGGATTTTCTCCCGCATCAACGATGTCAGCCAGACCCTGCAGGATATTCAAAACAAGCAGTACGGCTTTTTACGCATCGGCTGCATGCCGGGGCCATCCAATTTTTTCATGCCGGATCTGATCGCTGATTTTCTTGAGGAGCACCCCAAGATTCAGACATCGTTACAGACGCGTACTTCGGATGCGGTGCGGGAATGGGTTGCCTCGGCCCAATACGATATTGGTCTTGCTGAATTGACCGAGGGTGATCCCGCCATCGACAAGGAGATCTTCTCGCTGTCCTGCCTGTGCGCTTTGCCGGCCGAGCACCCTCTGGCCGCCCATGATTTGATCACCCCACAACTACTGGACGGCCAGGAGATGATCACACTGCCCCCCGACCACTCGACTTTCCACGCGTTACAACAGCTGTTCGAGTCCGCTGGTTGTAACATGAACGTACGCCTGCAGACGCGGTTTTTTTATCCCCGCATTACGGTTTGTCGAGCGAGGTCTGGGGGTATGCGTTATGGATCCGATCTCGGTGGCCAGCTACTGCTCATATGCTCAACCGGGCAAGGTCGTGTTCCGCCGTTTCGCCCCTGAGGTTCGACTCAAGCTAGGCATTATTTATCCAGCCAACAGCCCACAGTCACGCATCACCCAGGCCTTCGCAGACCAATTACGCGAACGAATACAGTCGCTAGAGGAGCACCCTGGGCGGCTGTTAGCCTGGGGAAAATCCGGCTGATTTATTATGTCTAGATCCACAAGCAGGAACGACTCCACTAGCTATACCTACAACGACATACCGACAACGAAAACGTCGGGGTCTGGACTGTCGGCCAGCCGAGCGTTGGCCCTACGCATCGCCTTCTGCCGCGGGTATCGTCCATCCTGACCGCATCTCTTTAATGTTTGCCGGCGCTCGTCGTCGGCAGCTGTAGCCAAGGGCCTTCACGTGGAAAAGATCGCCACCCGTACCGCTTCCCCCAGCAACGCCTGGACCCGGCTATTGCCTTTCCTTGTCTGGGGCCGCAAGCTGACGCCAGAGAAGATCAAAGCCGATCTCTTTGCCGGATTGACCAACGCTGTAATCGTCTTACCGCAGGGGGTAGCCTACGCGATGATCGCCGGTCTGCCGCCGGAATACGGGCTCTACGCCGCCATCGTTCCGGCAATTATCGCGGCGTTGTTTGGCTGCTCCAAACATCTGATCTCAGGCCCCACGGCGGCACTCTCTATTGTGGTATTCACCACCCTGAGTCCGCTGGCCGAACCGGGTTCGGCAGAGTTTATCCAATTAGCACTGACGCTAACCCTGATGGCTGGCCTGTTCCAGCTGGCTTTGGCGCTGGCTCGGCTTGGGGTGCTGGTTAACTTTGTGTCGCATTCGGTGGTGATCGGTTTCACCGCCGGCGCCGCCGTGGTGATTGCCAGCAGTCAGGTCAAAAATGTCCTGGGGATCCAGATCGACAGCGACGGCACCTTCATCTCAAGCTGGGTCGGGATTATCGAGGCGATCGGTGCGACCAACCCTTATACCCTGATCGTTGCGGGCATTACGCTGATCAGCTGTGTGCTGATCAAAAAACTGCTGCCGCGCTGGCCCAACATGCTGTTTGCGATGATCCTGGGGAGCGCAGCCGCCTACCTGATTGGCGCCGAGTCGCACGGTATCCAACTGGTAGGAGCGATTCCATCGAGCCTGCCACCGTTCCAGATTCCCGGCCTAAGCTTTGCCGATATTCACACGCTGGCTTCCGGCGCTCTCGCCATCGCCTTATTAGGCCTGGTGGAAGCGGTTTCCATCGCCCGCTCAGTCGCGACGCGCTCGCGCCAGAGTATCGACGGCAACCAGGAGTTTATGGGCCAGGCGCTGTCTAATATCGGCGGCAGCTTCTTCTCTTGCTACGCCTCTTCCGGCTCCTTTACCCGCACCGGGGTCAACTATGCCTCCGGTGCCCGCTCCCCATTGGCCGCTATTTTTGCCGCCCTGTCGCTGGCACTGATCGTACTGCTGTTCTCGGATCTGACCGCGTATGTGCCGATCCCGAGCATGGCTGGCATTTTAATGGTGGTATCCTGGAACCTGATTGATGGCCACCATATCCGCAGCATTATTAAGGCGGGCCATTCCGAGAGTGCGGTGCTGCTGGTCACCTTTATCGCGACGCTGGTGATGGCGATGGAGTTCGCCATCTATATCGGTGTGCTGCTGTCCCTGGTGTTCTACCTCAAGCGCACCTCCAGACCCCATATCGTCGAGGTGCGACCCGATCCCTCTGCCCAGACCCCCTTCTTCACCGAGAGTGCGGGCAGAGATCTGCCTGGGTGCCCCCAGCTGCGTATTATCCGGGTCGAAGGCTCGCTGTTTTTCGGTGCGGTGAATTCGGTCCAGGAGCAGTTGCAGGCGATTCCCGAGCCGCACCTGCTGATCGTCGGTAACGGCATGAACTTTATCGATATCGCCGGTGCTGAGATGTTAATGCACGAAGCCCAGCGCCGACGCGGCAACGGCGGCGGCCTCTACCTGACCAACCTGAAACAGGGTGCCTACGGCTTTCTGAAGCAGAGCGGCCACCTGGAAACGATCGGCCAAGCCAATGTCTTCAACAGCAAGGGGGAAGCCATTAGCAACATCTACCAGCGCTTGCAGCAGAAAATCTGCCAAGGTTGTAGCAGCAAGATCTTCCAGGAGTGCCGTCGTTCTCAATAAACGTGGCAGCGCTCAGGTTCGATAGTTTTTGTGCCTGGGCCTCCGGCGGTGCTACCCTGCCTCCATCGTCCTTGGAGCCACGCATGCCTGCACCCGATCCTTCTAACGCCATCGGCCACGCTTACTCAGTCGCGCAAGCGCCGGTAGAGGTGGAGATCGTGATCAAGAAGAGTCGCTTTATTGCCCGCGCCGCCTTCGCCGCCGACCGGGAGCAGGCGATGCAGTGGCTGGCTCAAGCCAAAACTGACTACCCTGACGCGCGCCATCACTGCTGGGCCTACTTATTAGGGCCACCGCAGGCGCCTCGCAGCCAAGCCTTTGCCGATGACGGCGAGCCCGGCGGCACCGCCGGAAAGCCGATCCTTAATGTATTACAGCACAAGCATGTCGGCGATCTGATGCTGATCGTGATCCGTTATTTTGGCGGCATCAAACTGGGTGCGGGAGGATTGGTTCGCGCCTATGGCCAGGCCGCTCAGGCGGCCATAGAGCAACTCAGTTGCCGTGTGCTGCAGCCACAACAGCAGATCCGGGTGAGCTGCGATTTCGCTCAGGAACAGTATCTGCGCCACTGGTTTGGTAGCCATGAGGGTACGATTACAGCCGTAGATTATGCCGAAGCCGTCAGTATCCTGGTCTCAATGGCGAGCGCTGAACTGCCGCGATGGCACACAGAAGCGGCGCGTCTGGGGCTGAGCTACCAGATGCTCGATTCTGCACTATCATGATCTATCTATCCATAGCCGCAAGCACAACAACTATGCCTAACAGCGTATGCTAAACCATCTGTTTCATCTATCTCCGGACAGCGAATCTAGCTTGCAGCAACAGGTTAGGGAGCAGATCAGCTCTGCGATCCTCGACGGCCATATCCCCCTCGACATGCCACTACCCTCCACCCGGAAGTTAGCACTGATGCTGAAAGTCTCGCGCAACACTGTGATCCTGGCCTACCAGCACCTGATCGACGATGGCTATCTGGTGTCACGCGAGCGGGCCGGATTTTACGTCAATCGGGATATTCTTAAAGGCAATATTCGCGGCAATGTCAGCATCGAAAGCGGTCAAGTATCGCTGACCAGTCCGCCCGACTGGGACCGTTTCCTGAAGTTCAAACCCTCGGAGCGAAAGCTCAACAAGCTGCACCGATGGCAGGACTACCCCTACCCCTTTATCTATGGTCAATTGGATCCAAAACTGTTTCCGACTAACCACTGGCGTGAATGCTGCCGCGACTCGGTCAGTGTACAGGCGATTCAAGACTGGTCGGGGGATCGCTACGACGATGACGACGCGCTACTGATCGAACAGATCCACTCGCGGATCCTGCCGCGGCGCGGCGTCTGGGCCGATCCGGATGAGATTTTGATCACCGTCGGCGCTCAACATGCACTCTATATGACCTTGCGCCTGCTGCTCGACCCAAACGCCTGCTTCGGCCTGGAAGAGCCGGGCTACCCCGACCTGACCCGAATTGCGGGCTGCACCGGTGCTCGGATCAAGCCCCTGGCCGTTGATGCCGACGGGCTGGTAGTAGACGACCAGCTCAGCGACTGCGACCTGATTTTCACCACCCCCAGTCACCAGTTCCCAACGACCGTAACCCTGCCACTGGAGCGGCGATTAGCGCTGCTTGATAAGGCCTCCTGCGACAATTTTCTGATTATCGAGGATGATTACGAGTGCGAGACAACCTTCGCGGATCAACCGACACCCGCGCTCAAAAGTCTGGACCGCAACAATAGGGTGATCTATCTCGGTAGCCTGTCCAAGACCCTGTCGCCAGGGTTAAGGCTAGGTTATATGGTGGGCCCCAAAGAACTGATCCGCGAAGTCCGCGAGTTTCGCCGGATGATGCTGCGCCACCCACCGATGAATAACCAACGCGCGGTAGGTCTGTTCCTAGCCCGTGGCTACCACGACTCACTGATCCGCAGTCTGATTCAGGTTTATGAAGAACGCTGGACCGAGGTCGGTAATGCCCTGCAAAGCTACCTGCCAGAATCTGCCCAACCCCCCACCTTCGGGGGTTCATGCTATTGGGTAAAAGGGCCTGAAGGCCTGGATACTCGCGTACTAAAACGCTTGGCACTGGAGCAAGGCGTGGTGATCGAATCGGGGGATATCTATTTCTACCAGGACAGCCCGCCACTGAACTTCTTTCGGCTGGGTTACTCCTCCATCGCTACCGAGCGAATTCGGCCAGGAATACAACGGGTAGCGAAGATTATCGACGGCCTGGTCTGAAGTTTATCCACCGGATGGTTCGTCTTCTTCCAATATCACAACCCCCAAAAGAACCCCCAAATACAGAGACGAAGTGGGTGAATACGGAAGTCCGAGCGGCTCCTAGGGTCCGTACCCCCAGGTATTAGGTGTACCTCATTTGAATCAAACGCCAATCCTCCAATCAGCGATACTAGCCCCCCAAATTGATGCATACGTCGTAGGCACCAGCGGTGATCTAGCAAAAAAGAGTGTGAAAACGGTATGTTATTGCCGGTTTAATAATACCCCGTTAAAGCACCGCAGTATGCTGGGGGAGGTTGCACATATGCGCCGCCAACTTTCTGTAAAGCGGCTGCGCTGCTTTGCGGGGCACTTGTTTCAAAAAACTTACATTTCAGCGCCTCCTAGGGGCTAATCCGATTAGATTTTTTTCCAACCGATTGATCCTCTTAACATCCCGAGCTTGTGGCGCAATAAATGCTTGATAGGTACGGACAGGGTGTTAATAAGGAACAGATCATGGTCGGGTCATACAAACGCGAGTCACTACTGGTGAAAGCGCTACTGCTCGGCACGGTCGTTGCTATTGGTTTATCGCTCTCTGCCGCAACGTTCGCCCGGAAAGCTAAACCACCACCCCCGCCTCCCCCGCCACAAGCCGAGGTTGCGATCTACACCGGCGATGGCAGCTGGGATATGAGCATCGCGGCCATCAAAGCGTTTATTCGCTGGCGTGCACAGGACTCAGAGTTAGCCATTGCCGAACTCAGCGCCTGGGATATCAACAACCTGTCATTAGCGGGCTACCGGATGCTGATCCTGCCCGGTGGTTACGCCTATGACTACAAGGTCGCCTTGAACAACCGCGGTAATCAGCATATCCGCGACTTTGTGGCGAACGGCGGGGCTTACGTAGGTGTCAGCGCCGGTACCTTCTACGCGTCCGATGTCATCGCCTGGCAGGGAGAGCGCTTCGACTACTCCCTCAACCTGTTTGATGGAGTCACCGACGGCGAAATCGTGGAGATCGCTCCCTGGCCGGATTATGCGATGACCCTCATAGATATCGAACCAAACGTCGAACATGTCACCGACAACCTACCCGCGACGGAAGATGTGTTGTTTTTTGGTGAAGGGATGATGCAGCCAAGCAGCGACTCCACCCAGCTGGTGCGGGTGTTCGCCCGTTGGCGGGTACCGGGTACCCGCTATGACGGACAATCGGCTATCTTAGGGTTCGATTACGGTACCGGTCGGGCGCTGCTTATCGGCCCCCACCTGGAAATTGAGGAGAACGACGAGAGGGACGCTAACGACTTCGGCAGCTCGTTGAGCGACTACGGCTCTGATTGGCAGCTACTCTCCCGGATGATGGATTGGGTGGAGCAGCGCAGTCAATTTACGGCGCTGGCCCTCGGTGAACCCGCCCCCGATATCTGGGGACCGGTTATCACGCTTACCACGCTACCTTCGCCGGTCACGGCAGGAGCTCCGGTGATTTTCAACGCGGAGATTACCGACGCCCTGATGATCGTCAAAGACGCTAGCCTCACCCTGGTCGGCTCCCAGGGTGCGTTTACGGTGCCGCTGAGCAACCATGAGAGGCTGCATGACGAGGGCTTCGAGGCTGGCAGCCTCTCACCACCCTGGCAAGCCGATCCCCATTGGTCTGTTACTGCGGACGCCCCCTGGGAAGGCAGTTTTCATCTCCAGGCGCGGGGGACCGGAGCTGGCAATCAAAGTTATGCCCTGATTCAACTCGACAGCCCGGGCGGATATACGGCGGTCGAGGTGGCGTATGCGCGCATGCTGGTGGGTCTCGACCGCGCTGACGACTTTGCCGTGGAGTGGTCCGACGATGGTGGTCAAACCTGGCATGAACTCGAACGACTGGGAAGACGGACGGGGCGCGAAACCAGCTACCAGCTCAAACGGTTTGAGTTAGGCGTCTTGGCTGGGCCGCTGCGCCTGCGTTTCATGTGCCAAGCCAGCGGCTACGCCGAGATGTGCCGGGTCGACAATGTGCGGATTACCGGGTTGTTTGATGCTTGGCGGGCCGAGGTGGATACCTCCAGTTTAGCGGGCGCCTACAGCTATACGTTGGATGCCAGGGATATGAGGGAAAACAATGCGCAGCCGGTGACAGGGAGCTTCACGGTGCTGCCTGCTGTTGAGTAGCGCGTCTAGCGCCTCCCAGGCGGTTTTGAATTGTTCGGTCTGAGTTAGGCTGTTGCTGTGTTCCTACGCACCGATCGCCGTGTAAACAAGACTCCTCCTGGCGTTCGGCCCTTTGTAGGAGCCGAGCCTCTGGGCTTTTACAGCTTGCTGCCTGAGATGCGGGAGTATCTTATCCATGACCGCCTTGCATAGAGACCACCAACCATACTGCTTTTAGCCGTTTTTGTTTAGACCTTCATGAAAAATGCGGGTTAGGGCCGTACTTTTTCACCTGGCGCCTGAGATCGCAGGGGGCGCTTGTCGACACGTTGCTGCCGTTCATCTCTGGCCTGAGCGGGCTGCTGGTGAAACTTCGGAGTTCCGTATAGCGGACACCCCACGTAGCGAGAGGTCATGGCAGGAGTATCTACAATGTATGGACCCCTCCCTCCCAGCGAGACGCTAGGCTTAGTGTCTACCAAACGCTAAAAGAGGAATCTACACATGGCCAAGTCAAACACCATCGGCGTTGATCTCGCTAAAAACGTCATTCAGGTTTCAATCGTATCCCCCTCTGGTAAAGAGCTCCAAAACAAAGAGCTGACGCGTATTAAGTTTGCTGAGTTTCTGGCCAAGCAAAAACCTTCTCTGGTCGCTTTTGAAGCCTGCGCTACGGCGCACTATTGGGCAAGGTATGCACAACAGCATGGCCATCAAACCAAAATCATACCAGCCAAAGCGGTAGCACCGTTTCGGCAAGGTCATAAGACCGACAAAAATGATGCCCTGGCGGTTGCCGAAGCAGCAAATCGTCCAAA
>JBALTG010000085.1:0-19447 GCA_036964625.1 Motiliproteus sp. | reverse complement strand
ACGCCCACACGAATTGCATGGTCGATTTGTTAAAGAGCGGTGCTTGGTGCCTCGTGGGCTGTCTCAAGCGAGGAGCGAATTATACATTTCATCTCCGGGTAGTCAACGCTTAATTTGCGTTCCGTTTCGAAGCGTTAAAACCCTACCCTGCTTCGAAAACGGGCTTTCAAATCACTCTATAAAAGAAGCGTTGAAAGCTGACTTCGCTACCGCCGTGGCCGTAACGAGGGGCGCATTCTACAGACACCAGCGCTGTGGTCAACGACTTTTGTAGCCTATTTTTCAATAATTTTGAAAACACAAAAAAGGCGCCAAACGGCGCCTTTCAATATGCAGGAAAAACGACCCGACTACTCCGTTACTCCACCTCTAACCGACTTCACAAACAAGTGATGCTTTTTCTTACCCACCTTAACAAGGTAATACCGAACACATAATGCTTTGGAATCAGCAAACACCTCCGCTGCATCCATATTCTGATCAAAGCCGATAGCCTCACCATTAACAATCACAGCCTTACGCTGCAGCGCATCTTTAATTTGTTTCCCAGAACCCATTCCCGCATCGGACAGGAGGGTGGTAAGAGGTATTCCTCCCAGGTCACTTCCCGCCAGCTCAAACGAAGAAGAGGGTAGACCATCAAGCCCCAGCTGCTTGAAATCACCATCATCCAGAGTTGAGACTTCCCCACTAAACAATGCCTGGGTAATCCGCTGCGCAGCCTGCAACCCGTCGTCACCGTGCACCAACCGTGTTACCTCTTCGGCCAGTATCGACTGAGCCTGAGGCCGCCCCTGTGCAGCGCCATCTTCAGCTTCAATCTGCTGTATCCGCTCAACGGACAGGAAGGTAAAGTATCGCAAGAACTTATATACATCAGCATCGGCAGTATTAAGCCAGAACTGATAGAACGCATAGGGCGAGGTTTTGCTGGCATCGAGCCACACGGTACCCGACTCGGTCTTACCGAACTTAGTGCCATCCGCCTTGGTGATCAACGGCAGCGTCAGACCGAACACCTGCTCGCGATTCATCCGCCGGGTCAGTTCGGTGCCCCCTACGATATTACCCCACTGATCACTGCCGCCGATCTGCAGGGTACAGTTATGGGCGATATTGAGCTGCTGAAAATCGTACGACTGCAGGATCATGTAGGTGAATTCGGTGAAAGAGATACCCGCACCCTCTCGATCCAGCCGCTGCTTGACTGACTCCTTGTGGATCATCGAATTGACCGAGAAATGCTTACCGACATCACGCAGGAAGGTGAGCACATCCAGATCTTTGGTCCAGTCGAGGTTATTCACCACCGCACCGGGGTTCTCCTCGCAATCAAAATCGATAAAACGACTGACTTGTGACCGAATTCGACCGACCCAGCTATCAACGACATCCGGCGTATTGAGCTTGCGCTCTTCCGCCTTGAATGAAGGATCGCCAATCAACCCGGTCGCTCCACCCACCAACGCGATCGGCCTGTGCCCCGCCATCTGAAATCGTTTCAGCGCCAGCAACGGCACAAGAGAACCAATATGAAGACTGTCTGCAGTCGGGTCAAAACCACAATAGAGCGTTCGAGAGCCTTCGCTAAGGTGCTTATCCAGCTCATCATTACCGGTCACCTGCGCGACCAAGCCTCGCGACTCCAGATCTTTTAACAAAGTGCTCTCAAACGTCATCATATTTACCTAAGCAAGGCTCTTAATATTAGCTACAAAAAAATGCGCATATGGTACGCGATAGGCTCCCGCCAGCACAATTACCGCGCCCTATTTGTGAAAACAGCGGATTAATTGATCACTAATCGACCTAAGTCATGGATCGTCGGAGCCTGATTTCTTATACTACCCTGTTTCAGAACATAGATATGACACCTGATGCTTACTAATTTCGCCTCTTTCAAACTCGTACCAACCAAAATCCACTTCGTCGCGGTATTAGCCTGCCTCGCTTTATTCGGCATTGTGCTACTCCTTCCCGCCGAACCGGTTGAGGCAAAAAAACAACTGTTTATCGAATTAAAAGCGCCGGACTCTAGCGTTGATCCCGTATTTAGCAATACGGTTGTCAGTACCCCTGAGGCCCATTCTCAAGCGGTGACCACCGCCACCGAGCCCTATCCTGAAGCGGCGGCAAGCACACCAATCCCGGCCCATAGTGAAGAGCCTGCCATCAGCGTAGAGGAATGGCTAACTATCAACATCCGCTCTGGTGACAATCTGACTACGCTGTTTGAGAAAGCGAACCTAGGAGCCAATCAGCTTTATCCGATGCTTAACGGGATCAAACCCAGCAAGGTACTAAGCCGACTCAAGCCCGGCGAGCAGGTTGAGTTTCTGATCACTGAAGGCGAGCTGATTAAATTCCGCCATATCATCTCACCTCTTACACAGACCCTTATCAGTCGCACCGAAGACGGCTACAGTGTCGATGCGATCGAACTCACCCCTGAAGTCAGCCACAAGTTCCGTCATGGAAGCATTGATGACTCACTCTTTCTCAGCGGTGAACGCGCGGGCCTGAGCCAACAAAAGATCATGGAGCTGGCTGGAATCTTTGGCTGGGATGTCGACTTCGCACTCGACATTCGCCAGGGTGACGAGTTCTCCCTGATCTACGAAGAACTGTGGCTAGACGGCTCACGGATCGGCGAGGGCGAGATAGTCGCGGCTGAATTCATCAACCAGGGGCGCGACTATCAAGCCGTTCGCTACACTGACAGTAAAGGCGTGAGTAACTATTACACCCCCAAGGGTAGCAGCATGCGGAAGGCCTTTTTACGCACACCGGTAGACTTCTCCCGCATCAGCTCCCGCTTCAACCCCAATCGCAAACACCCTATCTTCAAGACAAAACGCCCGCACCGAGGGGTTGATTACGCAGCGCCCACGGGCACTCCGATCAAGAGCTCCGGCGACGGCAAGGTAATCTCTGCTGGCACCAAAGGCGGCTATGGTAAGGCGGTTATCGTTCAGCACGGCCAAACCTATAACACCCTCTACGCCCATATGAGCCGAATCAAACCCGGAATCAAAAGAGGAACCCGGGTCAAGCAAGGCCAAACCATCGGTTATGTCGGCAGTACCGGCTATGCCACCGGGCCGCATCTGCACTATGAGTTCCGCGTCAACGGTGCGCATCGCAATCCATTGACCGTTGCACTACCACAGGCCTCGCCACTGCCCAAAGCAGAGCGGGCAAGATTCACACCACTGGCCAGCGGATTGCTTGACCAGCTCAAAAACCTGCGCCAGACTCAGCTGGCGCAAAACTGACATGGTGCCGACCGACGGCTACTATATTGGCCTGATGTCTGGCACCAGCCTCGACGGGATCGATGCTGTCATTGTCGATTACAGCCAGAAGCCGATCAAGCTCATCGCCAGCGCCACCCGAGCCCTTCCAATCGAACTAAAGAAAACCCTGCTTGCGCTCACTCAACCCGGCGACAACGAGATTGAGCAACTGGGACGGGCCGATGTTCAATTCAGTCGACTCCAGGCCGACATCATCAACGATCTTCTGCTGCAGTCCAAACTCCAGCCAACCCAGATCACCGCCATCGGCAGCCACGGCCAGACTATCCGCCACCGCCCTGCCGGGACAACCCCGTTTAGCCTGCAGATTGGCGACCCTAATACACTGGCCGAACTGACGGGGATCACCGTTGTCGCAGATTTTCGTCGCCGTGATCTTGCTGCGGGTGGTCAGGGCGCGCCCCTGGTACCCGCTTTTCATGCCGAACTCTTTGCGAGTATTGATGCCGACCGGGTAATCTTGAATGTGGGTGGTATGGCTAATATCACCCTACTCCCCAAAAACAGCAGCCAACCGGTCATCGGCTACGATACCGGACCGGGTAACATCCTCATCGATAGCTGGATCGGTCGTCATCGGCAACAAGGGTTTGACCGGCGAGGCGACTGGGCTCGCAGTGGCCAGGTAGATTCCCAGCTGCTGGCGCTGCTGTTGCAGCTTGACTACTTCGATCAGGCCCCGCCTAAAAGCACCGGTCGCGAGCAGTTCAATCTCGACTGGATTGACCAGCAACTGGATAAACTGCCGCAGCAGATTTGCGCGGCCGATGTACAGACAACACTGACCGAACTCACGGCGTGTAGTATCGCTGCTGCCATTCTTAAACAGGGCCTGTGCGATGCTGAAATATATATCTGCGGCGGCGGAGCCCATAACGACTACCTGCTTGAGCGACTGCGGCGCCTGCTTGACACATTCACCATCACCACCACCACATCTCTGGGCCTACCGGCAGACTGGGTAGAAGCCTGCGCCTTTGCCTGGCTCGCTAAACGCTGTTTAATCCAGCTCCCAGGCAACCTCCCAGCCGTCACCGGCGCCCGTGGCGACCGAATTTTGGGCGGCATTTACCTAGGAGGCTGACCGAGAACAGACTGACCTACTGCGAAAGCCGCATTTCGGCCAGAATCCCCGCTCATTTTTGTCAAATAGAACCACTATTCTTCGCAAATGACCGATTAATCTGACTCAAAATGCGTCTCTCTCGCTACGATCGCTATTCTCGGTCAGCCTCCTAGGCGGCCGGTGAACAAATCTCTTGCACCTCTGGCTTTCAATGCGATTGGAGATCCATGCAGCGATTACAGACATACTGACTGTCGAAAACCGCTAGCACCGCGATCAGGTCGTTCTGAAAGCCCAGAAGGGCTCTAGACCACCCAGGACTAATTCGCAGGTTGCCCAGTACCGTTCCAACCTAAACCGCTAAACTGGCAACCCGCTCAGGCTCGGCTACGCTTACCTTGACGTTCTCGCCACCCGCCATCAAGGACGATGCTATGAATCTAACGCCCCTCAGTGTATCTATGCTGGCAACAGCTCTGTGCTATGCCCCTCAAGCTTCCGCCAACCCCAGCAGCACCCTGAATGAATCCGCGCCGCTGGCATTGCCTGATTCCGACCAGATCCAGCCCGCCATCACACCCAAACTGATGCTGGCCAAGTGGTATCTGGATGATATCGCGCTACAGCAGTACTGGATCAGCGAGAAGCTCGATGGCGTCCGGGCATACTGGAATGGCCAGCAGCTCATCTCACGCCAGGGCTATCCCATTTATGCACCGCTGTGGTTTACCCGGGCACTACCGGCAACGCCACTAGACGGCGAACTCTGGAGCGGTCGGGGACAGTTTGAAGCCACCTCCGCAGCCATTCGCCGCTATCGCCCATTAGATCAGGAGTGGCGAGGAATTCAGTACCGCGTATTCGACCTTCCCTCCAGCACTCTGCCATTCCAGCAACGGATACCTCTGCTGCAACAGCTCATCCGCCAACTCAACGCCCGGCACATCGAAACGCTGAGTTATTTCCAAGCATCAAGCCATCCAGAGCTTCTCATGCTGCTACAGCAGCACGTGGACTCAGGCGCAGAAGGATTGATGCTAAATCGCGTCGATGCTGATTATCAAGGCCAGCGAAGCGATGCGCTTCTGAAGCTAAAAACAGCTCAGGACGGCGAAGCGCTCGTGCTCGCGCATCTGCCCGGGAAGGGTAAATATACGGGAATGCTGGGGGCTATTAGGGTGGAATTAGAATCGGGGCAACAGTTCAACATCGGTAGCGGGTTTACCGACCAACAGCGCCAAAACCCGCCGCCCATCGGCGCAACCGTCAGTTTTAAGCACTTTGGCTTTACCACTACCGGAAAACCTCGCTTTGCCAGTTACAAGCACCTTTACGACGGCGAATTCTCCTATCGTTAAAGCATCCGCTAGCACCCGCCAAGGATCTGTAAATCCTGTCTCGCCAGGAGCCAGGACTTATACAGGCGCGGTTTCCAGCGAAACTGCGCTATACGACGGCAGGCGGGTTAAACCGAAAAGGAGGAGCCGCAACCACAGGTCGTGGTGGCATTGGGGTTCTTAATCACAAACTGCGAGCCCTGTAGACCCTCTTTGTAATCAACTTCGGATCCAGCCAGGTATTGATAGCTCATCGGATCGACCAACAGGGTGACCCCATTTTTCTCCACGGCGGTATCATCCTCGCTCATCTGTTCGTCGAACGAAAACCCGTAAGAAAATCCAGAACACCCCCCGCCGGTCACGAACACGCGCAGCTTGAGACTATCGTTCTGCTCCTCTTCGATCAGACTTTTCACCTTTGCAGCAGCGGCATCGGTAAAAACCAGCGGGCTCTCTGTGTCATTCGTGTCCCACTCTTCAACCGCACTCATAAAACCTCCATACAGCACTAAATTCTGAACGTCATTATGCAATTAACCGACTAAACCAGTCAAGAATTAGCGGTCATTGCACCTTAATCGCTTTAGGGCAGTAACGCAACGATCTCTAATCCGGCCGTCTCAGCAAAGCCAAACATGATATTCATGTTCTGTACCGCCTGCCCTGCCGCACCTTTAACCAGGTTATCGATAACCGACAACACCACCACGGTATCATCATCCTGCGGCCGATACACCGCGATGCGGCAATGGTTGGCACCTTTAACACTGCGCGTTTCCGGCAGACTTCCCGCGGGCATGACATCGACGAAGGGCTCATTGGCGTAACGCTCTTCAAAAATCTGCTGCAGATTATCAACAGGGTCTTTCAGTACGCCGTACAGCGTGGCGTGAATACCCCGGATCATCGGTACCAGGTGCGGCACAAAAGTCAGTCCGACCGGGAATCCAGCCACCTCTGCAAGTCCCTGTTTGATCTCGGGCAGATGCCGGTGGCCGGTCACACCGTAGGCTTTGAAGCTTTCACTGACCTCGCACAGTAACGAACTGACGTTGGCACCGCGTCCTGCACCGCTGACGCCCGATTTACAATCTGCGACCAGCCGCCGACGATTAATCAACCCCTGCTCCAGCAGAGGCAGAAAGCCCAGTTGAGCCGCAGTAGGGTAACATCCAGGATTAGCGACCAAGCGCGCTGCACGGATCTGATCACGATTCATTTCAGGCAAACCGTACACCGCCTCGGCCACCACATCCGGGCAGGCATGCTCCATACCGTACCACTTCGACCAGAGCTCAATATCTTTAATTCGGAAATCAGCGGCCAGGTCGATCACCCGTACACCACGCGCCAGCAGCTCAGGGACCTGCTGCATCGCAATCCCGTTGGGCGTGGCAAAAAACACCAGATCACAGCGTGATAAGGCATCAAGATCGGGTACCGTGAACGCCAGGTCGAAATATCCGCGCAGATTGGGATACAACTCGGATACGGATCGACCCGCTTCGGCACGCGAGGTGATCTCCGTCACCTCAACCTGCGGGTGCCGAGCCAGTAAGCGCAACAACTCCACACCGGTATAACCCGTTCCACCGACGATACCTACCTTGATCGTTGCCATGCCTTCAATACCCCAGAGTTTATACATAGATAAAGACTGTATAATATGACGCCTGAGCACAAACCTAAAGCGGCCATGTAACCCGCCGCCTCTATTTAATCCTTAACAACACGAGGATCACGGCACTGATGGGCATGAATTCGCTCGGCCTCAACCACTTTCGGCTTCGGCTCGGCGACACCAACGCACTCCCGCAATGGTTACTGATCGGACTGCTGTCGGGACTGCTCACCGGGCTGATCATGCTGGCATTTCACTACGCAATCACCTGGCCACTGCAACAGACACTGGCCGATGCCAATCCGGAAAATTTCGAAGCGCTAGCCCCCTGGCTACGCCTGCTATTGCCGATCCTGGGTAGCCTGCTCATCGGGATACTGCTATGGCGCTTTGCCCCCTCCGCAAAAGTTGGCATCGTCCACGTGCTAGAACGCCTGAGCTACCACCAGGGACGGATGCCTCTGTCGAACCTGGTTGTTCAATTCTTCACAGCCAGCATCAGCCTGCTCAGCGGTCACTCGGGAGGGCGAGAGGGTCCGGCCGTACACCTGGGTGCCGGCGCATCCAGTTTACTGGGGCAACAACTGCGCCTGCCCAACAACAGTTTACGCACCCTGGTCGGCTGCGGCACCGCTGCGGCCGTCGCAGCCGCCTTCAACACCCCCATCGCCGGCATTATCTTCGCCATGGAGGTGGTCATGCTGGAGTACACCGTCGCAGGGTTCATTCCAGTGATGATCGCGGCCATCACCGCCACCCTGGTGTTGCAACTTGCGCTAGGCAAGCACATCGTCTTTGATGTCCCTGCCCTTCATATCCAGACCCTGCAAGAGGTGCCTTTTATTATCCTCCTCGGGATCGCTGTCGGCCTGCTTGCGGTGCTTTTTAGCAAGCTCTTGGTGGGTATCTCCCGCTGGCAAAAACCCTCACTCTTCATTCGCTTGCAGATTGCGGGGCTCGCCACCGGCGTTACCGCGCTGTTTCTGCCCGAGATTATGGGCATCGGTTACGACACGGTGAATCAAATTTTATCTGGCCAGGGGACATTACAGTTTCTGCTTATACTGGCTGCGGTAAAGCTGCTGATAACAGCTGTCGCGATCGGGCTTGGGGTGCCGATGGGATTGATCGGTCCGACATTATTCATTGGCGCCGCAGCAGGCGCCGCAATAGGAACCCTAGGTATCGCGGCAGCGGGCACGCCGGTTTCAGAGGTCGGGCTTTATGCCATGCTGGGCATGGGTGCGATGATGGCCGCAACCCTGCAAGCCCCGCTAGCCGCGTTACTAGCGCTGCTGGAACTGACCCTTAATGCTAATATTATATTCCCCGGGGCGTTGGCGATTATCTCCGCAACCCTGACCCATCGCTACTGTTTCCGGCACGGTTCGGTATTTCAAGCGATGCTGCTAAGCCGTGGCCTGGATTGGCGCCGCGCACCGCTGGCGCGTTTTCTTGAGCAGACCTCTGTCTTCGCCCTGATGCTTAAAAACCCACCCCTCAGCCCGCGTTATATAGAGGCATCGCAAGCCCAGCAACTGGCCATGACCGAGGGTGAATGGATACTCCTTCTCCACGAAGGCCAACCTAAGGCCTGTCTGGCTCGTGCCGATCTATTACTCTATTTGCAGCAACTGCCCACCCCGGCCGAAGACAAGCCAGCAACGCCTATCGATCTGATGGCTATCCCCGCACAGCGCCAAGACCTGGCCGAGATATCAATCCAGGCCTCACTCCACGAGGCCCTGGTGACACTCAATCAGCATAACTTCGATGCACTCTGTGTCTTAAACCATGAGGGCGCGCCGACCGGACTACTACTGCGCAACACCATCAACCACCATTACATGCACACGAAGAGCGACTAATGCTACACGGACTTTACGCCATCACCGACGCCAGACTCACCCCCGAGCACCTATTGATCGCCAAAGTCAGCGCCGCCCTGCGGGGGGGAGCCAGAGTAATCCAGTACCGGGATAAATCCAGTGACAACGCCGCACAACTGCGCCAGGCACGCGCTCTGGTCGCACTCTGCCAGCGCTTCGAATGCCCGCTCATCATTAACGACGACCCGCAACTTGCGCTGGCAAGTGGTGCTGCGGGGGTGCACCTGGGCCAGGGCGACAGCAACCTGGCCCATGCCCGGGCGCTACTCGGAACCGACGCCATCATCGGCATCACCTGTCACGACTCTCTCGAACTAGCCCTGCAGGCCCAGCAGCAAGGTGCTGATTACGTGGCCTTTGGCGCCTTTTTTCCCTCTGCATCAAAGCCCGGGGCCAAAACCGCCCCTCTGCCGCTGCTGCACCAGGCCCGACAACAGTTACAGATTCCAATAGTAGCCATCGGTGGGATCAGTGTGGATAATGCCCCCCAACTGATCACTCAAGGAGCAGATATGATCGCCGTTATTCAAGACCTGTTCGCGGCCGCCGATGTCAAACAGCACGCTCAGAAACTGGCCGCCCTGTTTGATGTCAGATAGTTCGATGACCGATAGTTTGATCACTGATTATTCACCATCACAGCTAAACCCAATTGGAGCCCCTATGTCGCAAAAACCTGTAGCGTCCCGTTCAGAAACGCTGTTCGAGCAAGCCAAACAGTACATCCCCGGCGGTGTTAACTCACCCGTTCGTGCGTTCAAGGCTGTCGGCGGTACGCCGATATTTACCGAACGCGCAGACGGCGCCTATCTCTACGATGCCGATGGCAAGCGCTATATCGACTACGTCCTGTCTTGGGGACCGATGATTTTAGGCCACGCCCACCCGGCAATCACCGCCGCGGTGATCGAGAAGATGAAAAAAGGCCTGAGCTTCGGCACCCCCACCGAGATCGAAACCCAGCTGGCATCCAAGATTTGTACCCTGCTGCCGCATATCGATATGATCCGCATGGTCAGCTCCGGCACTGAAGCCACCATGAGTGCGATCCGACTGGCCCGCGGTTTCACCGGCCGCGACAAGATAATCAAGTTCGAAGGCTGCTACCACGGTCATTCCGACTCACTGCTGATAAAAGCAGGATCCGGCGCCTTGACCCTGGGAACGCCCAGCTCCCCCGGTGTCCCCAAGGCGCTGGCCGAACACACTATTACCCTGACCTACAACGATATCGAAGGGGTCAAACAGGCCTTTAGCGAAATCGGAGATCAGGTCGCGTGTATCATCGTCGAGCCGGTCGCTGGCAATATGAACTGCGTACCGCCCATCCCGGGGTTTCTTGAAACATTGCGCGAACAATGCGACCAATCCGGCGCACTACTGATCATCGACGAAGTGATGACCGGCTTCCGTCTGGGCTTACAGGGCGCTCAGGGCTATTACGGCGTTAAAGCCGACCTGACAACACTGGGCAAGGTCATCGGCGGCGGCATGCCGGTCGGCGCCTTCGGTGGTCGGCGCGATGTGATGGAGCAGATTGCTCCACTAGGCCCCGTGTATCAAGCAGGCACGCTGTCGGGTAATCCGGTAGCGATGGCAGCAGGCTTGGCGCAACTGGAGCAGATCTGCCAACCCGGCTTCTACGAACCCCTATTCGCCAGAACCGAGACACTGGTGGCGGGGATGCGTGAGCGCGCGGCTAAGGCGGGTATTCCGTTCACCACCAACCATGTCGGCAGCATGTTCGGATTTTTCTTTACCGAGACCGAACAGGTGGTTAACTTTCAGCAGGCGATCAACTGCAACAACGATCACTTCAATCGTTTCTACCATGCCATGCTGAAAGAGGGTGTGTACCTGGCACCGGCAAGCTATGAAGCCGGCTTTATGTCAGCCGCGCATACCGATGCGGATGTGCAGGCCACTCTGGATGCAGCGGAACGGGTGTTGAACGCGTTATAACGCACAGGATCCACCCAGGGGTCAGCTAGGTCGTCGACCCCTCCTCCAACGCCTTAGCCAGTCACAGCGCCTCAACCCGCTTCGGCTTCGGCCGGATGCTATCCCGCACAGCACGGCGTTTTTCTGCAGGCAGTCGCTCGATTTTAGCGCGCAACCGATTGCCGCTGTAAAGATCGACCGACGCGCTACGGGCAGCCTCGGCCCAGCCCAGCGCAAACTCTGTGGGTGATGCCAGAATGCCCTCTTGAATACGAAAGCGACTCATATTGCCGCGTAGTTTGCCTAATTCACCGAGGTTGCCGGCCGCCTGGACCGAACAGCAGTGCAGAAGATGGCGCACCCCAGTGCTGGAGACCAGCAAAAATGCTGTGCGACCAGGTTCGGAGGAGATCGGTTTAACACGGTAATCTAGCGCTACAAAGTAACGCTCGACTAACAGGGAATAAGCGGGCCAGGGAAGCTGATCCAATTGGAACAGGACCAGGTCGTCAGGGTGCATCCAGGCACGGAGTCCAAGGGACATGGACAAAAAATCCTTTTATCTGTAGCGAAACATTACTATAGATAGCTTCTCGGCAGAATTAAAGCCCCTCTGCGCCAGAGGTCATATTTAAAGCCAATAGTTTGCTTGAATCTATTACTGTTCAAGCGGGACCAAGTCGAAAAGCTAGGGATAGGACAGTGCGTCTGGAGCGGCCCGCACGCAGTCACCAAGCCACAGCTACCCGATAACAGTCTGGTAGCGTATCGGCGTCGATTCTTGATACCATTCCCGATTCTGTATTCGGGGCAGTAACGCCCGCCACTTGTCGATATCAAAGGATGAATGATCATGCAACTGACCCACCGTTTCCGCCGCCTACGGCGTACCTCAGCACTACGTGATCTGGTTCGCGAAACGCAGCTTTCAGTTAACGATCTGATCCTGCCCATCTTTGTCGAAGAAGATATCGATGCACCGGTAGAGATCCGGACCCTGCCCGGTATCCGCCGCTACCCCGAGGCCATGCTTCCCGGTGTCATCAAAGAGGCCCATGCAGCGGGAATCAAGTCGGTTATTCTGTTCGGTATTTCGCATAACAAGGATGCGATCGGCGCAGACAGCTGGGATGAAAACGGGCTAATGGCGCGCATGATTCGCAGCGCCAAAGAGGCCGTCCCTGAAATGGTCGTCATCTCCGACAACTGCTTCTGCGAATACACCAGCCACGGCCACTGTGGGGTGATCTGCGATCACGATGTTGATAACGACAAAACCCTGCTCAATCTACAACAACAGGTCGTTGTCGCCGCGAAAGCCGGTGTCGATATGATCGCACCCTCGGGCATGATGGACGGCATGATCGCCGCGATCCGCGAGGCGCTGGACAGCAACGGCTTCGAGCACATCCCAGTGATGTCTTACTCCACTAAGTTTTCATCCAACTACTACGGCCCTTTTCGGGAAGCGGTAGACAGCTCGTTCAACGGCACCCGTGACAGCTACCAGCTTGATTATGGCAACCGCAAAGAGGCCCTGGCTGAATCCTTGCGTGATGTCGAAGAGGGGGCCGATATCTTGATGGTAAAGCCCGGCATCGCCTATCTGGATCTGCTCAGCGATATCCGCCGCCACACCCATCACCCACTAGCGGTCTACCAGGTCAGTGGCGAATACGCCATGATCAAGTTTGCCGATCAGGCTGGCGCCATCGATGGCAAGGCGCTGATGATGGAAAACCTGATCGCCTTCAAGCGTGCGGGCGCCGACCTGATCATCACCTATTTCGCCCTGGAGGCAGCGGCAGTACTTAACAGTCGACCCTAACGGACCTCAGCGACGCACTAATGGCCTGCTCATTCGAGCAGGCCCTCTTCCTCATTCAAGCAAACCCTCTGCCGTTCACGCCTCCCTAGTTGTCTGATTTTTTTACAGCGACGCCCCCCTAAAAATTTTTCTGCTTAGGTTTCATCACATTAATCATAGGCACAGTAATTGCTATATCTTTGACTACAATTAAATTGATAGCACTGCCAAGAGATGACCATGTTACCCAAGCCTCTCTATGAAATTTTACCCTACGGCTACTTTATAGTCGGCGGTGCTTTATGGCTGGTCAGCGCCAGTGTGTTGGAAACGCTCGCCGGAGTCTTGCTCTATTTTGCCGGTGCCCAACAATGGGTATTGCGCAGCAACTACCGCCGCAGTGATCGGGTTAAAACCAACTTGATCAACAACCACCTGCAACTCGCCGAGGAGCAACTGCATCACCCGCTGTATCCGCGCTGGCTCTACGAGATGTTGCCGTTTCTCTATATAGGGCTGGGGTACCAGCTGGCCAACCTGCTGCATAACCCCAGCCTGACAGGTACCCTCGTATTAGATATCCCCACTGCTCTGGCGGCATCATTCTGCTTGATCGTCGCTGGCTATCTGGTATTGATTTTACGCGGGCGGCACCGGCTTCATACAAATGCTGTTAACACCGGATCTCTTCAACCACCCCACTCTGCCGCAAAGCGATAACCCAATGATGCCTAAATTTGTTTACGAAACAATCCCCTACTTTTATATGCTGGCAGGGTCACTGCTGATGCTTCTTCAGCCAAATATGGCAGATTCGCTGTTGATGCTTATTCAACACAGTACGCTAGGTTCGCTATTGATGCTTATTCAACAAAATACGCTACTCGCGATGGCGGGCTTGGCACTTTTTGTTGCAGGATCTCTGTGCTGGGTCACCCGGGCTCGCTACCGTCAACGTCACGGTCGCCGCTACCCCATCCGGGAATACCACGATCTACCCAAACTGAGCACCGATCCGATCGACAATTACCAACGCTCCACCACACTGCCCGCCAATATCTATGAAGCCCTGCCTTTCACGTATCTTATTGCTGCCATTCTCAGCTACCAGATCTATCTCTACACCGCCCCCTCCTATCCGGCATATCTCGCTACGGTTTTATTTACCACGGCAGGACTCTACACCTGGCTGTTACGTGGCTACCATCGAGGCTATCATCAGCCCCACTCTCCGGTATTGAACGACTGATCTGGCCCTGTCTGCAACAGCATGTGATCCCGAACGCATCCCCGGCAGCCGTTTCGTCCATTATCCGTCACCAATGATCCAACCGTGTTGCCCTGCTTGAGTCGGAGTGCTGCCATCCTAAGAAAACATTAGCGGCGGTGGCGCCCGAGTGCTGATTTCGGGTCTACGCTTAAATCAGCAGCAACAGTCGGCTTTGGATGCCCCCTGCGCGTGCTCAAACCTATTCTCGTCAGGAGGACAGCATTATGCTTGAGCAATTAAAAACCACACCGCTACTGACCGTCGATGACCCGCCCTGCTGCACGATTCTCAATCAAAGCGCGTCCACGCCGCTGCTGCTGATCTGTGATCACGCCTCCAACTATATTCCGCCGCAGCTGGATCGACTCGGCCTGACACCGGCACAACTGGACCAGCATATCGGCTGGGACCGAGGCGCTGCCGATCTGGTCCAGCTGCTCTCGGACCTGCTCAACTGCAGGGCGGTGCTGGCCAATTATTCCCGTTTGCTGATCGACGTGAATCGCGATCCAGCCCTGAATGAGACCTCGTTGATTCCGGAGCAGAGTGACAACTTGGTGGTGCCGGGCAACCAGAACCTGAGCGCGGCCCAACGCCACGAGCGGGTGCTGCGAATCTCAGCGCTTTACCATCAGCAGATCGAAGGTCAGTTGGATGCACTGAGCGCATACAGCCCTGCGCCCATGCTGTTCTCGGTACATACCTTCACCCCGCAAATGCAATCCTCTGCCGAACCCCGCCCCTGGCATGCCGGGATGCTCTGGAACCAGGACCCGCGTATCGCCAAACCGCTGATGGCCTACCTCAAGCGCCACCAACACCTGCTGATCGGCGACAACGAGCCTTATTCCGGCAAGGAGTTTGCTTACAGCATCAACCGTCATGGTCATGATCGGGGCTTCCCCAACTGTGCCATCGAGATTCGCCAGGACCTGCTCCAGACTCACGACGCCTGCCTCTGGTGGGCAGAAGCCTTAGCCGCGGGGCTGGCCGAAATCATTCACCAGCCCGCATTGCATCAGGTTCGGTTTTTCGACGCTTAACACAGATCCCTGCAACAGCCAGCCAGGAGACCGGACATGGCCAGAACCTCGCCCTCCGACGACTTCACTCTCGGGATTGAAGAGGAGTACCTGCTGGTCAACCTGACAACCCGCGAACTGGCCGCCGATCCCCCCGAAGCACTGTTCAAGCGGTGCGCCAAAGCGCTACCCAAACAGGTCAAGCATGAGTTCATCAGAGCCCAGATTGAGGTCGCCACCCCGATCTGTCACGATATCGCGGAAGCCCGGCAACAGCTGGGGCATCTGCGCCAAACTGTCGCCGCGATCGCCGCCGACTACGACCTCGCCATTATCGCCGCATCGACCCACCCCAGCGCCCTCTGGTTCAACCAGCAGCACACCCGGCTGACCCGCTACGACCTGCTCGCCGAAAATCTGCAGGCGGTTGGTCGCCGCCTGTTAACCTGCGGCATGCATGTGCACGTGGGCATTGCCGATCGCGATCAGCGCATCGACCTGATGAACCAGTGTGTCTATTTTCTACCCCAATTGCTGGCGCTGAGTACCTCCTCGCCGTTCTGGGGGGGCGATAACACCGGGCTCAAATCGTACCGATTATCGGTATTTAACCAACTCCCCCGAACCGGCCTGCCTGATCGTTTCAACTCCTGGTCCGATTACCAACGCCATGTTGATGTACTGGTTAAAGCGGGCCTGATCATAGACGCCTCGATGCTGTGGTGGGACCTGCGCCCCTCCTGCCACTATCCAACCCTGGAGATGCGCATCACCGACATCTGCACCCGACTCGAAGACGCGCTCTGTATCGCGGCGCTGTTTGTGGCCACGCTGAAGATGCTAACCAACCTGCGCAACAACAACCAGCGCTGGCGCACCTATGCGCCGATGCTGATTCAGGAGAATCGCTGGCGGGCACAACGCTATGGCATCGACGCGGGGCTGATCGATTTTCAGCTCGAATCCAACATCGACTTCAGCGCGCTGTTACAGCAATGGCTGGAGGCGATCGACCAGGCAGCCGATCAACTCGGTTGTCGCAAAGAAACGCACCACGCCCTGACCATTCTGACCCAGGGCACCAGCGCTCACCGGCAAACGCAGATCTATAACCAGGCGCTAAGCCAAGGCAGCAGTCATGGCCAAGCCTTAAACCAGATCATCGACTGGCTTATCGCCGAGACGGCACAACAACCACTCTAGGAACTATATACGGACTTAACGCTGATCTACTCGGCAACCGCTCCTGCGTTGCTCTGCACCCATGCTGTTGTGCGGAAAACCTTGAGAGTGGCTGGCGGCTCGTTAACCGCGAACCCGGATGATTCCAGGCCATTAGAACGCTGCACTGACCCGCCGCTGCCTTGCCCCCGCGCGCCAAAACAAACTTCACCGCCAAGCACGTCCACAGAACCACGCCACTTTGCCAAATAGCCTGTAATAACAATGTTTTTGGTTCGTCAAAACAGGGCTACTGGGATACACCATGGCGCTATTGTGCAGCCTTAAAATCCCTGATAGTCTTGCCGACGTTGTCGCTTTCATGACTTTTGCATGTCGGCTAAATAGCGCCGAATTGACAATATGAAGGCAGGAAGCCGGGGTTATCGCAGCACTGTGAACCCCTATCAAAAACGAAAGGGATATTTATGGCAATTTTGAAAGGTACCAGAAAGAGCGACACCCTCACCGGCGGCTTGGCCGACGACACGATCCTGGGCCGAAATGGCAACGATATCCTTAACGGCGGCGCCGGCAACGACTACCTCGACGGCGGCAACGGTTCAGATGTGCTGGACGGCGGTACCGGTGACGACGACCTTTATGGCGGCCGCGGTTCGGACGTGCTCACCGGCGGCGCCGGAAACGACACCCTCGAAGGTGGCGCGGATAACGATACCCTCGATGGCGGCGAAGGCATCGACACCGCATGGTACACCGGCAACTACGCCGATTACACGATCACCCAGACCGCCAGCGGCTACCAGATCACCGACAACGTTGGCAGCGACGGCATCGACACCCTGACGGGGATCGAATACCTCGACTTCGCTGACGGTGTTGTTACGCTTAACAGCGACCCGACGGGCGCCATCACGGTCGATGGACTGGCCGCGCAAGACAACATCCTCACCGCAAACAGCAGCACCCTGGCCGACGCAGACGGACTGGGCGCACTCAGCTACCAGTGGCAGAGTTCGACGGACGGCGCCAGCTGGACCAGCGTCGCCGGCGCCACCGGCAGCAGCTACGCGCTGACCGCGACCGAAGTCGGCAACTATTTCCGCGTTAGCGCGAGTTACACCGACGCAAACGGCACCCAGGAAAGCGTCACCAGCGCAGCAACAGAACTCGTCGCCAACCAGCGTGGCGACGACTTAGACAATACCATTATCGGTACCTCGGCAGCGGATATTCTGGCCGGTGGCGCGGGTAACGACACCATCGACGGCCTGCAGGGCGCCGATACGATGCTGGGCGGCACCGGTGACGACACCTTTATCGTTGATAACGCCGGGGACGTGGTGGTCGAGTATGCTGGTGAGGGTACCGACACGGTTACCGTCCAAGGGAACTACAGCAGCTACGCGCTGGATGCCAATGTCGAAAATCTGGTTATGACCGGCTATCAAAGCACCGCGACCGGGAATGATCTGGACAACAGCATCAGCACCACCTACGGCTCCACTAACTCTCACGATGTCCTTGATGGGGGCGCGGGTGCCGATACCATGGCCGGTTACTACGGCAACGACACCTACTACGTCGATAACGCCGGTGACACGGTGGTGGAGAACGCCAACCAGGGCACCGACACCGCCATCGCCAGCGTCGACTACGCGTTGGGTGATAATGTTGAGAACCTGACCCTGAGCGGCACGGCAGGTCTGAACGGAACAGGCAACGCGTCGGCGAACTTACTGGTCGGCAACGCGGGCAGCAACGTGCTGACGGGGCTGGCCGGTGACGACACCCTCAATGGACAGCAAGGTGCCGACACGATGTCCGGCGGTACGGGCAACGACACCTACTATGTCGACAACGCAGGGGATGTGGTGACCGAGAATGCCAATGAGGGAACCGATACGGTCAACACCGGCGTAGACTACGCTCTGGATGCCAACGTTGAGAACGCTGTGCTGAACGCAAGCGACATCACCGTGACCGGTAACGCGTTGGATAACCACTACACGGTAAACAGCAACGCTACCACCAGCACCATCGTGGAAGCGGCTGCAGGCGGTACCGACACGGTTACCGTTCAGGGCCACTACAAAGGCTACGCGCTGGATGCCAATGTCGAAAATCTGGTTATGACCGGCTATCAAACCACCGCGACCGGGAATGATCTGGACAACAGCATCAGCACCACCTACGGCTCCACTGGCTCTCACGATGTTCTTGATGGGGGCGCGGGTGCCGATACCATGGCCGGTTACTACGGCAACGACACCTACTACGTCGATAACGCCGGTGACACGGTGGTGGAGAACGCCAACCAAGGCACCGATACCGTCATCGCCAGCGTTGACTACGCGTTGGGTGACAATGTTGAGAACCTGACCCTGAGCGGCACGGCAGGTCTGAACGGAACAGGCAACGCGTCGGCGAACGTACTGGTCGGCAACGCGGGCAGCAACGTGCTGACGGGGCTGGCCGGTGACGACACCCTCAATGGACAGCAAGGTGCCGACACGATGTCCGGCGGTACGGGCAACGACACCTACTATGTCGACAACGCAGGGGATGTGGTGACCGAGAATGCCAATGAGGGCACGGACACGGTGCACACCAGCGTAGACTACGCTCTGGATACGAACGTTGAGAATGCTGTGCTGAACGCAAGCGACATCACCGTGACCGGTAACGCGTTGGATAACCACTACACGGTAAACAGCAACGCTACCACCAGCACCATCGTGGAAGCGGCTGCAGGCGGTACCGACACGGTTACCGTCCAAGGGAACTACAGCAGCTACGCGCTGGATGCCAATGTCGAAAATCTGGTTATGACCGGCTATCAAAGCACCGCGACCGGCAATGATCTGGACAACAGCATCAGCACCACCTACGGCTCCACTAACTCTCACGATGTCCTTGATGGGGGCGCGGGTGCCGATACCATGGCCGGTTACTACGGCAACGACACCTACTACGTCGATAACGCCGGTGA